>JANLPT010000361.1:0-66550 GCA_031367405.1 Bryobacteraceae bacterium | reverse complement strand
GTAATCAGGACGCCGTTCAGCTTCCCTTGACGGCCGGCCGCAGCGTCCATTACCAGGACGCCCCAGGCATCGAGAAAGTCCGGCAAGGCGTCGTTCACCACATCCTTCAGGGCGTTGGTGAGATCTTCGCGCACCTTGTTGAACTTCTTGTCGTTTCGCAATTCTTCCGCACTTTGGCCATTAGCCGCCACGAATTTTCTCATATCGCAGACGGCCTGGGCGGCTTGGGCCATTGATTCCGCCCACCACTTGATGACGATATAGTCGTGCCGGATGATCGCCAATTGGGTGCCGCTGTTGAGCGGTGGCGGCAGGGTGACGGGAAAGCTGGGCGGCCCGGCTTCCGACATCTGCTTCCAAAGCTTATCCGAAGCCTTGTTGCCCAGCAGCATGGGCTGACGGCGGAAGTCATTCTCGTCGCCGGGCTGGATGAGGTTGGCGATGGCGTTGCGCCCAATGGTGTCGTAAAAGTCGAGATCGCGCGGCTGGCCCGCCGGATCGAAGAACATGGTGGCAAAGTCGGCCTCCAGGAAGGTGGCATCGATGAAGACGCTGGCCCGGCCACGAAAACTGCTGGTGAGGAAGGCCGTCTTGCCGGCGGCGGAGATGAGTTGCAGGCCGACAAAGTTATCCAGGTAGTCGCCGATTTTTTGACGATTGGCGTTGGCGTCCTGCTCGAAGTACGACATGGACCCACTTAGCGAAGCGTCCAGCTTTTGCGCGCCGGAAGCGCGATAAGCGGCCGTGATCACCAGCGACTGCATCAGCAGCTTGTGCAGTTTTTTCGTCCCGGCTTCCAGGGGCCGTGTCTCGACGCGAAGCTTCTTGGCGGTGACGGAATCGGTGACGACTAACTCGCCCGTTTCTGCATTGAAGAGCGTGCGGCCCCGCACAATCAACTCGCTCACCGTGAGCACGTTCACGATGCCCAGCAGGTTTATCTTCCAGACGGTCTTCCGCTTTTTGACGGCTTCGAGCTCGCTCACCAGCATTTGCACGCCGGCGGGAAGGGCACTCGATGGGCGCGAGGTGAGGGCCGATAAGTCACCGGCGAGGGCCTCGTTGAGCGCCGAAACACCGGCGGCGTCCAGCTGGCTGAGCTCGAACTCGTATTCGAACATACTGGTTTTGGCGTTGCTGGTGGCAAAGCTGCCGGCCAATGAAACAGCCAACGAGCGGCTTAGGCTAGCCTCCACGGCAGCCCTCAACTCGTCGACCTGCTCTTCGCTCAAACCGGTCTCCACTTGCGAGATTTCAGAAGCCTTCACCGTGCCCAGCAGGCCCATTAACTTGGCGACGAGTTCGGTTTTTCCCGCCGTCGCCGAGACGCCAGCCGAAGCCGTGACGTCGAATTGAAACTGTGAATCGGCCATTTTGTAATAGCCCAAACGCACTTTGCCGCCGGGCAGTTTGCGGACACGGATCTGATAATTTCCGGTCAACTTAACGCGCGCACCCACTTCGAGCGAGGCTCCGGCCTTCAGCGCCACTTTGCCCTTAGCGAATGCCAGAGCGGGGGAGGCGGCGGGGTTAAAAGCTTGCGCGATGTCGAAGGAAGCCGAGAATTGGAGGGTGCCCGCGCCGCTCACCGATCCGAGGTCGCCTTCCAGCATGGTGGCCAGGTCGAGCACATTGGCCGGGACGATGGCGCTGGAGAGCAACGATTGCAGGGCCTCGCCGAGCTTGGGTCCGGCACCGCCGGCAAGGTCAATGAGACGTCCGGCGCGAAAGGCGACGGAGCCCCCCGCAGTGAAGCCGAACTGCAGGTTGCCAATGCCTTCCGACAAGCCCACGGAGAGTGAGGGCGTGAAGGTGGCCGCCACCAGTGTCTTTCCGGCTTCGACGGTAATGGGGTTTTGAAAGACGTCGTCGCCAGGCACTTGGTTCGCGGCTTGCGTCGCCTGGACGGTGACCTGGGCACCCGCTGAAAACTGCCATTCCACGCCGGTGGTACCGAAAGTTCCGTCGCTGGCGAAGGTCATGCCGAGGCCCAGGGGCGCGGCGGTCAAAGAGCCCACGGGCTTGTTGAGAGCGGTTGCCAATTGCGCCGAAGCCACAAAGGCCGCCGTGTTGCCGGTGAAGTATTTGGAAATCCCTGAGCCGGGGCCGGAAGGGGTGGTCAAAAGGGTGACGCCGAGTTTGTCGCTGATCTTGATGTTCGCCATGCAGTCTCCTGTAATACAGTAACCCCGCCAGCCGGGATGCGACACTGGAGGTTCCCACTGGTGTCTCCCGCTTTCAAAGTAATTGCCGCGTCGGTGATCTGGGCCGGCTCGTGGCTGGCCGGGCGCATCGTGGCGCAACAGGGGATCGCGCCTTTGCACGCGGCGAGCGGGCGCTTTTTCTTCGGCGCGCTCGGACTCTTAGTACTGCTGCTGGTACGGCGGGAACCCGTGCCGCGTGGACGCGTCTGGTTGCCGATGGCCGTGATGGCGCTTTTCGGGATTGTCCTCTACAACGTCTGCTTCTTTTACGGCCTGCGATTTATCCCCGCCGGCCGGGCTTCGCTCATCGTGGCAACCAATCCGTCAATGTTGCTGCTCGCGGGGCTATTGATGGGCGAGCGACTCACCGGCCGCCGGATTCTCGCGGTGTTGGTCGCGTTCACGGGAGCGGCGCTCGCGCTGACGCAGGGGAACTTTGCCGCTTTCGCCTCCGGCGGTGTGGGCTTGGGGGACCTGGTAATCTGCGGCTGCGTGATTGGCTGGAGCGTGTATACTTTGGCGGGCCGGCCGGCGATTGCGGGCTCTTCACCGGTGGCCGCCACGGGCTATTCCACGTTGCTGGGCGCGGCGTTGATCTTTGTTTTGGATGCGGCGTTGTCGCCCCCCGCACCGGCTGGCGTATGGCCTTTGAAGGTGTGGCTGGCGCTGGCGTTTCTCGGGGTGATGGGCACGTCGCTCGCGTTCCTGTGGTACATGGATGCGGTGTACGCCCTGGGCCCCGCACGCGCCGGAGCTTACTTGAATTTGGTGCCGGTGTTCGCCGTGGTGCTGAGCGCCGTTTTTCAAGGCGAGGCGATCACCGTGTGGACCTTAGCCGCAGCAGTGTTGGTGCCCGCCGGAATCTGGCTGATGAATTGAGCACGGCCGGGTCGTTGCCAGGCATTACTAAAGGTCTATTGGTTATGGTATTTTCTCGCGCTGAAGGGCATGGCAGGGGCAATCGAGCCCATGCTACTTTTCTCGCATGACGAAATTCCTTGGTTTGGCAATGGTTTTGATGGGCGTGGCTGGGTCGGCGTTCGGCACCCCGTTTCCGGCACCGGAAATTGACGCGTCGACGGGCGCGTCGGCGCTCGCGCTTTTATCGGGCGGCATGTTGGTGCTTCGAAGCCGTCGTAACCAGAAGTAAGTACCCCTATCTACACCACTCCTTTCCCCAGGTTGGGGGTATGGATTGTCGATGAGGCGTGTGGTACGTTCTTGACATGAAGAAATCAGTTGGTTTGTTAATGATGTTTTTTGGCATGGGCGGAGCAGCTTTCGCGGGTACGGTTCCCGAGATTGACGCGTCAACCGGTGCGGCGGCTTTAGCGCTGCTTTCAGGGGGCATGCTGGTGCTCCGTAGCCGGCGCGGCAAGAAGTAGTAAGTGGCCAATATTCGACGGGCCGCTGCCTTCGGGCCAGCGGCCCGTTTTTTATGAACGGCGCTGAAATGGCCGGGTGATTAGGGCGACGACGCCCGCGTCACCAGAAACGCCGCGAACTCCAGTGGCCACGCCTTCGTTGCCGGAAATTGAGCGGGGCAGATAAGTTCCGAAGAGACGATCCCACCAAATAAAGGTCTGGCCGAAGTTACGATTCTGGTCGGCCACGTCTTCAGAATGGTGAATGCGATGAAGGTCCGGTGTAATGATCGCCCAGCGCAACCAGCGCTCGACGGGGGTTGGCAAAGCGACGTTGGCGTGGGCAAATACATTCAGCAAAGCCGTATGTAACTCCGCGGCGAAGACGGCGGACAGGGGCGGTGCCAAGAGTAGGATGCCGCCTAAGTAGAAGGCTTTGGCCCCGATAATTTCGAGCGGATGAAAGCGGGCAGCGGTCGAGACGTCATAATCCACATCGGAGTGATGCACTTCATGGATGCGCCACAGAACGCCGACGGAATGAAAGAGCCGGTGGCCGAGGTAGTGGACGAGATCGAGCAGCAGAATGGCGGCGGCAAACTGGACGGCGAACGGAAGATCGGGCCGGTTCAGAAGACCCCACGGGCGGTGAATGACGGTGGCGGCGAAGACAACCGGGCTGATCCGGAAGGCAACCGCCTGAAAGACGCCGCCCACCACCAGTAACAAACCACTACGTCCCCAACGCCGCTCGGCGGGCATCGATAACTGCCGCCGGGGCCGTGCGCCTTCCCAGATTGCCAGGACGAGGAATGCCACCACCATCACCGTCCAGATTGCGGAAATTTCAAATTTCATCCAAGGCATAGATGGCAGTAGCTTTGAGTTTAGCGCGGAGCTGCGGGATGAGAATCGGTAAGTGGCTTCGCGCTATCCACCAGCATGGCGGCAACGCCGAGCAGGGCGAAGCCGCCGGCGCACAACCAGAAGATCTCGCGCCAGTCAGTAAAGTGCAGTGAAGTAGCGAGGATAAAAGGGATCAATTTTGCGATGGCGGAAGCGCCGAAGTTGCCCCACATGTTACTCCACGCCAAGGTCGACGCGACGTGTGTCCCGCCAATATCCTGGGCCAGCGCCCACACTGCGGGTACCATGCTATCGGTGGCGAAAGCGACGATGCCACAAGCTACAGCCACCGCAATGGGGGTGCCCAGCAGGGGACAGAGTAAGTAGGCGGCCATCGCCACAGAACTGCCCGTCAGGAACGGCAAACGCCGGCCCCAGGTGCGTCCGAAGCGGCGGGTGAGCACGTCGCACCACCAGCCACCGAACAGCACGCCGCCCAGGCTACAGGCCAAGGCAATGGAGACGTAACGGCTGGCGGTGATCGGGTCAAGCCCGCGCACTTCCTGCAAGTAAGTGGGCAGCCACGTGATCAGGAAGGCCCAGCCGATGTTCATGCCGATGGTGCCGAGGTTTAAGAACCAAAGTCCGCGGTGGCGGACCAGGGCGAGCCAGGGTGACTTGCGGCGGAGCGCTTTGACGGGCGGGGCATCGCGGCGGATCAACTCGCGTTCGGCTTCGTTGGCCCACGGGTGCGTGGCAGGGTCGTCGCGAAAGACGATCAGGGTGGCCAGGGCGAGGGCAAGGCCGATGGCACCATAGATCCACAACACGGGCCGCCAGGAGCCGAGGGCGGCGATTGCCCCGGCGGTGAGCCAAAGCGCGAGTGAGTTACCGGTGCGGCCCCCGAAAGCGACGACGCTATTGGCGCGTCCGCGTTGGGCGAAAGGGAACCAGCGAGTGACTAAAAGACTGCTGGCGGGATAGGCACCGGCTTCGGCGAGTCCGCAAGCGGAGCGCACGACGATCAGGCCAACCATGCCGCCGACAAAGCCAGTTAGCGCGGTACAAATTGACCATAGCAAAATGTAAGTGACTAACATGCGCCGGGGCCCGAAACGGTCGGCCAGGTAACCGGCCGGCGTTTGCCCGATCGCATAGGCGAAGAAAAACACCGCGAGTACGTCGCCAATACGGTCCTTGCCCAGCCCGAGCTCTCGCTGAAAGCTCACCGATTGGACCACCGCGCCCATGCAAACGCGGTCTAGATAGAGGATGAAGGCGTTGGCGGTGGCGACGCCCAAGACGGCGTAGCGAACGCTGGTTGGCCTCACGCCAAGTGCTCTTTAAGGAAGCGCAGAAAGTTGCCTTGGTAGAAGCCGTCGATGTCTTCGCTGGTGTAACCGCGTTGGGCGAGCGGGGCGGCGAGCGTGGTGAGGTCAGCGATACTATCCAGGTCCATTGGCGTTTGCTCGGTGCCGTAGCCGCCGTCCAGGTCCGTGCCGATGCCGACATGGCGGGCATCGCCGGCGATCTGGCAGATATGGTCAATGTGCTCGCAGATTTTCTCCATCTTCAAGCCGAAGTCCTGCGGCGTGGAGCGTTTATGGGTCCAGCCATGCACCATCATGATGGCGTCGAAGGCCATCCCGATGACGGCACCCCGCTCCACCAATGCCTTGATCTGGTCGTCGGCGAGTTGACGATTCCAATCGGCCAGCGCGCGGCAATTATGGTGGCTGGCCCAGACGGGGCCATGGAAATGTCCGAGCGCGTCCCAGAAGCTCTCGTCGCAAAGATGAGTAACATCGAGAATGATGCCCAGCCGTTCCATTTCCTTGAGTAACTCACGGCCTTTCGGTGTAAGTGGACCTTGGTCGTCCGTGCCGTGCCCGTAGATACCCGGGCCATAGTGGACGGGGCCCATGGCGATGAGGCCATCGGCCCGCGATTTTTCCAGATGCCGCCAACTCAAGATGGAGTCCGCGCCCTCGAGGCTGAGTAAGTAGCCGATGGGTAAGTTGCACGTCGTCGTCTCGCGCCAGAGGTTGGCATGCGCCTCCACCTCCGGCCAAGTACGCAGCTGCACCAATTCGCCACACTCTTCCATCGCGCGATACCAGGCGAGCTGGCCTTGCGTCTGCGCCCAGGCCTGTTCCGGACTGCGCCAGCCCGGCAGATTGCTGAAGCGCGCCGAGAAGCGCGCAATCTGGGTGGCGACGCAAAGGCCGATGCGGCCCCGGCGCATTTCGGGCAGGCAGACCGTGTTGCGGGTGCGGTCGGGCAGATCTTTCATGCCCAACTCGCGACGGCGGATCTCCACTTGCGGCAAACGAATGTCCCGGTTCCATTCCATGGCGTTCATGGAAAGGTCCAGGTGAGCGTCGAAGATCAATTTCGGCATAACGCTCATCGTAACGCGACTAACAAGGCACCGGACCAGCGCAGTAAGGCCACCTTCGCCCGCTCCAGTTGATGCTGCGCATCGTAATAGCCGATCCAGCGTTCGCCTTCGTTGAAACGCGCCTGTTCAACTTCGGCCAAGGTCGCGCGGCCGCTCTCCTGGCGGGCCAATGTGACGGCGACGTTCTCGCGTTGCAGATCCAGCTCCATGCGCGCCAATTCACGGCCTCGCGTCGCGTTGGTGACGGCTTGGTAAGCGCGCTGAGTTTCGTAGCTGGTGCGATTGCGCACACGGCCCACTTCGGTCCGCAAGCGGCTTACTTCGGCCTGCGCGGTGGCGGTGGCCGCCGAAGCCGCCGTACCCCCCAACACCGGCAGTTGGAACGACATGCCCAATTGGCCATTGTTGCGTTGGAAGCGATTGAAGTAGTCTTCGAAGTGATTGAACTTAGCGAACAGTCCGTACTGGGCCACCAATTCGATTTTCGGCAGCCGCGCCGCCCGCTCGGTTTGCAAACTGAAGCCCTGCGCCAGCAGACTCGATTGCAGCCTTTTCAACTCGTTTGAGCTGTCGAGCGCCTGTTTCACGGCCTCCGCTTCAGAGCCGGGCAGGCCGGTGATCGGGGCCAGTTCCACGCTGGTTTCAATGCGATCGTCGGCGCTGCCGCCCACCAGCAAGGAGAGTTGGGTTTGTGCAAAGCGCGCATCGCTTTCGAGCAAGCGGGCGCGTTCCCTGGCCCGTTCGCGATCCAGCTCGGCCCGCATTTCGTCCAGCCGAATGGCGCGCCCTTCGGTCACCTTGGCCTTGGTTGCATCGAGTACCTGGGTCAAAGCGTCGACCTGCTTGGTGGCGACTCGGGCCAGCCGCGCGGCGCGGTCAGCGTCGAGATACGCGGTGGCCACCCGCTCCACCACTTCTTCCCGGCGGCCGTCAGCGGTCAACTTCGCCGTCCGCGCGTTCTCCCGTTCCTCAGCCAGCTTGATGCTCTTGGTTTTGTCATAAATCGATGCGGCGGCCCGCGCCTGGACGATCGACGGAGCTGACCCATCGATGCTCATCGGAAAGCCGTAGGTGTAGGCGAGGCCGCTGCCCACGTAGATCTTGGGGATGAACGGGTCGCGCGCCGCGCGGACGGCTTGGTTCGCTTTCACTTCATCCAAACGCGCCAGCACCAGATCCGGACTTTGTTGGAGCGCCAGATCCACGGCTTGCGACAGCGTCAAGGTCCGCGTATCCGCGAACAGGGAGATGGCCGAAAGGAGCATCAGAAATCGCATAATTCCGAGCGTACCGCGCTGGCCGACTCTATTGAAGGCAACGCGCTATGATGAGCGCATGTTGAATTTATTGCTGGGTTGGCTTGCTAGCGCCATCAGCCTTCTGGTTGTCGCCTATTTTGTGCCCGGCTTTCATGTCGACACTTTCGTCACGGCGCTGATTGCCGCCGTCGTGATCGGCTTCATCAACGGGACACTCGGCCTTCTGGTGAAGCTGGTGACTTTTCCGTTACGCCTGCTGACACTGGGGCTGCTTTCGCTGGTGATCAATGCCATTATGTTGTGGATTGCCACATACTTCGTGACGGGTTTCCGGATTGACACGTTCGTCACGGCGCTGATCGGTTCGGTCTGCCTGAGCATCGTCAACTGGGCCTTGCGCATGGTGCTGACGTCCGGCGACAGCGGCAAAAATTAACATTTATGCAACTGCAAACGCTCAACTGATATGCTGAAGTATGCTGCTTTCCCGGGTTCTTACCCTTTTCCTGGCTCTCTCCTCGCTTGCTTTCGCGCAGTCCGAAATCGGAAGCGCTTCTCTCTCCGGTACTGTAACTGACCCTAGTGGCGCTGTCGTCACAGGGGCCAAGGTCACCGCCTCCAACGTGGCGACCGGGCTAGTCCGCTCGCTCACCACCACCGATGCCGGCTTCTTCACTTTTGTGCGGCTACCCGTCGGCACTTACAACGTGGAAGTGCAGCAAGCGGGCTTCACGACGCTGAAGCTGGATAATCTGCCTCTTGTGGTAGGCTCGCAAGCCAATTTGGATTTGAAATTACAAGTTACTTCATCCACGGCCTCGGTCGATGTCAATACCGACTTGCCACTGGTGGAAACGACGCGGGCCAATACCGCCACGGCAGTGAATGAACGCGCGGTGCGTGACTTGCCCATCAACGGCCGTAACTTTCTCGATTTCACGGTGCTCACTCCCGGAGTCGTGCGCGATCCACGGGGCGGCGACCTCAGCTTCGGCGGGCAACGCGGCACGGCTAACTCCCTCCTGATCGACGGCGGCGACTCGAATAACTTGTTTTTTGGCCAATCGTCTGGCCGCGCCGGCACCCGCAATCCTTACACCTTCTCGCAGGATGCCGTGCAGGAATTTCAGGTAAATACGAACGGTTACGCTCCGGAAATCGGGCGCGCGGGCGGTGGCGTCATCAATGTGGTAACCAAGTCCGGTACGAACGCTTTGCACGGCACGGCCTTTTGGTTCTTTCGCGACAAGGCGATGAATGCGAATACTTTCTTTAATAACGCCGCCGGGCGGGTCCGCCAGCCATATCACTTTAATCAGTTTGGCGGCAACATCGGTGGGCCCATCAAGAAAAATAAGCTTTTCTTCTTCTACAATTACGATGGCCAACGCAACACTTTGCCCAATGCGGTTTTCTTCCCGCCCAACGTCACCATCCCGGCCGACGCTGTCTCACAACAAACCGCGCAGGACCTGCGTAAGTACCAGAATCCCTACACCACCGGCTTGGTGAATAACATTCATACGGCCAAGATCGATTACAACCTCTCCTCTACGCAGACGCTGAGTGTCCGTTATAATTTGCACCGTTTCACGGGGCGTAACTTCGAGAACGGCGGCAATCAATCCGCGGCCGAGCATACCGGCAACTCGAAGAACACTACTGACAATCTGGCAGTGAATTATACGAAGATCTTTGGCGCTACTACCGTGTGGGATTCGCGCTTCATCTACCTGCGCGACGACGCGCCGGGCGAGGCGAATTCAGCTGACCCCGAAGCGCAAATCCGTCAAAGCGGCACCACGCTGCTCTCGATCGGGCGCAATAGCTTTTCGCCCCGTTATACCAACTCGAAGAAGTATCAGATCATTAACGCGGTATCGCTGGCGCGCGGCAAGCACAGTTACAAGGTGGGCGGGGACTTCAACTTTGAGCGGATTGCCAACCTGTTCCCCGGCAACTTTAGCGGCGCGTTTATCTTCGATACCTTAATCGATTTTGCGAATCGCCGCCCCTCCTCATTTACGCAAGGCTTCGCCGGTGCCGGCACGAACGGGGCCACCACTTATCCCAATGCTAATGAAGTCGCTTTCTTCGCCCAGGATCAATGGCGCTTAACCGACCGCCTGACCTTGACTTACGGCGGACGCTACGACTTGTTCACTTACGCGCAAAACCCGGTGAAGAATCCTGATCCGGGTCTCGCCGCAGCGAAGCTCGACACGTCTCGATTCAACCGCGACACCAATAACCTGGCGGGCCGGTTCGGGTTTGCTTACCGGGTCGACAAAGAGGGCAAACAAGTAGTGCGTGGCGGCTACGGCATGTTCTACGGCCGCACGGCCTCCATCTTATTGGGGACGGCGCATTCGCAGAATGGCATCCAAGTGCAGACTTACTCGTTGAACGGGGGCATCCCGGCGCAGGCCGCGTTGATTCCGCGCTACCCCGCCATCCTGGCCGCGCCGCCCGCGCTGCTGCGTACGCCCGATATCTATGTCGTCGCTCCGGACTATGTGCAGCCGCTTAGCCATCAATTTAATCTTAACTATGAATTGCAATTGAGCCGCGACACGGCGATCACATTCGGCTACCTCGGCGTCCGGGGCGAACACCTCACCCGCGCCCGCGACATCAACCATTTCCCGCTGCAGTACACGACGGCTACTTTTACCAACGGCAACGGCCCGGTACAAGTCGGGCGTAGGCCGAACACGCGCCCCAATCCGAACTTCGGCCGCGTTACGCTGGACGATTCGGGCGGCGACTCCATCTATCATGCGGGCTTTATCCAAATCACCAAGCGCTATGCGCAGAACTTCCAGTTCCTGGCGAGTTACACGTGGTCGAAAGTGATCGATACCTTGCCTGACCAAACCTCGGTGGTGCCGAACAACGGCGGCGACGATGCCAAGGTGGCCTTCGATACGCTGCTGCCTAACTCCGACCGGGCGTTAGGCGATGCCCACGTTCCTTTCCGCTTCGTCTTTTCGGGCGTTTGGGATTTGAATTACTTCAAAAATGCGAACCCGGTGATGAAGCACGTCCTGGGCGGTTGGCAGGTTTCGGGCATCTCCACTTCGCAATCGGGCCGTTACTTCTCGGCACGCTCGAATGTCGATTTGAATAACGACGGCAATCGCTTTAGCGATCGTTCGCCCGGCTTTGGGCGGAACACGATCGAAGGCCCGGGATTCTTCTCGATCGATATGCGCGTATCCAAGGACATTCCACTGGCGGGCGAAAGAGTGAAGCTGAGGATTATGGGTGAGGCGTTCAACAGCTTTAACCATACGAACTTCACGGCGCTCCAACTCGTGCCCTATAACTACAACGCTACGACGCGCGTATTTACGCCGACGACTAACTTTCAGGCGGCCAATGCCACGGCCGATCCGCGTATCTTACAAATTGCGGCCCGGATTACTTTCTAGTATTCTGACCGTTTGAATATGTATGCTAACCATTGAAGGCGAGGCGTGGCGAGTGATGGTGAGCCACGCCGAAGCCACTTATCCGCGCGAGTGCTGCGGCGTCATGTTAGGGACGGCGCAGGGCGATCATAAGTTGGTAACGATCGCCCGCGCCGTCGACAATGCTTATGAGGGCGGCCAGGAAGATCGCTACGAGATCCGGCCGGCGGATTTACTGCGCATCGAGCGCGAGGCTCGTGAACAGAAGCTCACGGTGATTGGTATCTTCCATTCGCACCCCGATTGCGATGCTTACTTCTCCAAGACCGACCTGGAGCATAGCTGCCCCTGGTATAGCTTCGTGGTGCTCAGTGTGCGGCAAGGCCGGTTTCACCACGCTAACAGTTTCTTGCCGGACGCCGATCAAACCTTGGCAGCGCCAGAAGCGCTGACTTACTTGTAGAATGCCGGTTTAGTTTGCTGCGAATATCCCCTCGCTGACGGCCGGGGTTCTGTTTTGCTGGTAAACTGCGCCTAGCCGCGATCGCGGTCGAGGACGTAGCCGTAGAAACTGAGCGAGATGGCCCAAGCCGTGGCGGCGACGGCGATCAAGCGCTCGTCGACGCGATGGACGACCGTGCCGGCTCCGAGCATCATCACAATTTGTAAGATGCTCGTCTCCAGGGAGGCACCGGCCGCGAAGCGCCACCGCTTTTGCTGGCGCGGCTTCACCACTGACGGATGATGGCCCACGGCGAGCGCGGCCAGCATGCCGGCCAAGGCGGGCAGGGGTGCCAGCGCACTGGTAAAGACGACGGCGATGGCCAGTAAGGGCAAGTCCTTGGCGAGTAAGATCTGCCAACCGCGCAATGGCATTAACTGATAGCGCACCAAGCCGGACGGCCCATCGAGCGCGAGCAGCGATTGCGCCATGGTGCTGAACGCGAGTACCACTAACAGGCTGACCCCGAAGAAGGCTTCCCCGTCAATGTTTTTGCCGAAGAAACGAAAGGCGGTGGCCGTGAGCGCCAGGACGAGCGCGAGGTAAAGATCCAGCACGCCGAATAACTCGCGGGTGTTCTTGGCGGCCAGGCCCCCCAGCGGATGGTGGGGCACGGTAACGAGGCGCATCAGGTTCAATTGCGGCAAGCGCTCCGGGATGGTGGTGAGAATGTAAGTGAGGAAAGCGATGCCGGCGCCGAGGGCCAGAAAGCGCCAGCCGAGATCGAACGATTTCGCCTGGCTGCGGACTCCCCAAGCCATCAGGCCGAGGGTGATCCAGGCGATCGGGCTCATCAGCAGACTTCCGGCCCGCAAAGCAATCCGCTCCATGCGGCTGAGTGGCCAGTGGCCCAACCGGTCAGCCGGGATGCGGCTGAGCGGATCGGCGCTTAAGGGAAACAGCAGAATCAGCCCGAGCACTAGCGGTAGAAAAGCATTGGCCGGTTGCATCGCGAAGATGAACATGGCAAAGATAAAGAAATTATTGGTGCCCAGCGAATTAAAGCGGCGCAGATCGCGCCAACTCAGTTTCGCCAGAATAACTAGGATTGAGGCGAGCCGAGCCATGACCAATCCCCGGCGCGTGGTGCCTCTACTAAGTCAAAGTAAATCGATTCCAATGGCCGGGTAAGCCCGTCGCGGCGCGAATCGAAAACCAGTTTACCGGCGCGGATCATCATCACATGAGTCGCAATCTCTTCGACAATCGACAAGATATGCGAAGTAAGAAAGACGGTGACGCCGCGCGGCGCAATTTCCACCAGTAAGTCGCGAATGGTGCGCGAGACCACCGGATCAAGCCCTTCGAATGGCTCATCGAGAAACAGGACGGGCGGGTTCGGCAGCAAAGCCATGGCGAGCGCCGTCTTCTTCCGCATGCCGTAGGAGCATTCGTCGAGAAACGTGCGCCGCCCATGTTCAAGCGCCAGCGCACTGAGTAACTCCGCCGAGCGCCGCTCCGTCTCGCTCTGACTAATGCCGTAGACAGATCCCGTTAAAGTGAGATGCTCTTCCACGGTTAATGAATCGAAAAGAGCCAGGCTCTCCGGCAACACGCCCACGGCGCGCGACAAAGCGGGCGTGGCGGGTGAACAATCGATCCCGGCGACGGTAGCCGAGCCGCTGGTAGGAGTAAGTAAACCAGTGAGCATTTTCACGGCCGTGGATTTACCGGCACCGTTGGGCCCTAGAAAGGCGCAGATACTCCCGCGGCTAATATCGAGGTCAAGCGCATCGACCGCGATGTGGTCGCCGTAAGTCTTCGTAAGTTTGCGGGCTTTGATCATTCGCTCTGCTGAGCAGCCATCTGCTCGATCTCCTCTCGTTCGGTGGATGGGCGCTGGGTATCGGCAGCGGGCAACGTGAGGGCGATCGCTAAGCCGGCTAATGGAATCGCCGATACGGCCAGAAACATACGCTCCAAGGACGAATGGTCGGCCAGCCATCCGAGTAACGGCGAGGCCACGCCGCCGACGGTGGTCGCGAGGCCAATGGTGATGCCGGACGCGGTGCCGATGCGGTTAGGCAGATACTCTTGCCCTAAGACGACCATCACGCTGAAGTGGATAAAGAGCGCGATGCCGAGGGGAATGAGTAACAGTGTCGCCACGGTGATATCGCGAGCTTGTTGCAGCAGCCAGATCGTCGGACTCAACAAGGCGAAAGCGATGATGATGACGCGTTTGCGGCCCCAGCGATCAGCCATTTGGCCGCCCAGCAACGTACCGAAAATACCGGCGCCTAACAGAATTGAAAGCGCCGTACCGCCGGCCGACTTCGACTGATGCAAGACTTCAATCCAAAAAATCGGCAGGAAAGTGTAAATGCCAAACGAGACAGTTGACCGCGCCGCCACGCAGCCACTCAAGCGCCAGAAGGCGCTCCAGCGATCGACTCCCACACTGCCGGCGGTCTGCCGGATCGCTTGCCGCTCACGTGCCACCCGCTCCAGATAGCCTAACTGCGTGCAGAGCAAGGTGGCCATCAAAATCGCTGGTGCCAGCAGCCACGCCACGCCGCCCAAGCCATAACTCACCATGGCTTGCGTGGCCAAAAAAGGGCCCAACGCAAAGCCGGCATTGCCGCCCACCGCAAACAGACTCATGCCCGTGGCATGCTTCCGGCCGGCAGAAAGCATGACGAGGCGCGCGGCTTCAGGATGAAACGCGGCCATGCCGGTACCGGCGAGCATCATGGAGCCGAGGGCGAGCGGGTAACTGGATGACCAGCCGGCGAGGGCCAATCCGACCGCGCCGAGCACGAGCCCCACCGGCAACAGCCACGGCGAATTTTTACGGTCAGCGATGTGGCCGAACCAAGGTTGGATGACCGATGAGACCACATTGGCGGCGAAGACCAAGCTGGCCGCAGCGGCGTAAGTATAGTGGCGTTCCGAAACAAAAAACGGCACCATGGCGGGCACCGCGCCTTGGCTAATGTCGAGGAACAGGTGGCTGACGGTCACCGTGGAGACCGCGCGTTTGTTCATTTTGCCTTCCCGGCGCGCGGGGCCGGTTGAGTGGCTTCAATACTTTTGGCCACCGCATCGAGCACGCCGTTGACAAAGGCGATGCTCTCATCGCCCGAGAAGCGGCGCGCGAGTTCAATGGCTTCGTCAATCACGATGGCGCTGGCGCTTTCGCCGCGCATCAGTTCGTAAGTGGCGACGCGTAGAATATTGCGGTCCACCGAGGGCATGCGCTCCAGGCGCCAATTTTGGGAGTACTTAGTGAGGGTTTCGTCGATGGTGGCTTGCTTGTCGATGGTGCCGTAAACGAGCGCTTCCATAAAACGATCGCGCTCCAGGCGCGTTTCGGGCAGATCTTCCGTCGAATAGAGGGTGGAATAGAAGGCATCGAGCGCTTCGTGTACGTCGAGCTTGCGCATGTCGCAAGAGAAAAGCACTTGCAGCGCGCGTTCGCGTGACTTACTGCGTCCGGGCATTAGGCGCGCAGCTTCTTCAAAAGGTTCGCCATCTCAATGGCGGTAGAAGCGGCGTCGGCGCCTTTGTTGCCGGCCTTGCCACCGGCGCGGTCCAGGGCTTGTTCGAGCGTATTGGTGGTGAGGACGCCGAAGGCGACAGGGATGCCCGCATCGAGCGCGGCGGCCCCGGTTTTGGCAGCCTCGCCGGCCACGTAATCGAAGTGAGACGTGTCGCCGCGGATGACGCAGCCGAGCGCGAGGATGCCATCGTGACGATTCTGCCGCGCGATTTCGCGCACTACCAGCGGCATCTCATATGCGCCGGGCACACGCACAATTTCAATGTCGGCGGCGCGGGCACCGGAGCGCGCGAGCGTGTCGAGGGCACCGTCCAGCAAACGGTCGGTAATTAGGCTGTTGAAACGGCTCACGACGATGGCGAAGCGGAGGCCGGCGGCGTTCAATTCGCCTTCGATAGTTTTAGGATGCATGAGGGGGACGTAGCTCTCAGTTTAGCTTATGCATTTACACTGGTGTATTGGGAAAGTTATGCACGATACCGGGGTGGAAGTCGAAGTTTTTGGCGGAACGCCAGATTACGATTTACACGCCCGACGGCTATGACGAGGGCGACGCGCGCTATCCGGTGCTCTACCTCCACGATGGCCAGAATCTCTTCGAGGAGCATCGGGCGTTTGTGCCGGGCGAAATCTGGCATGTGCAATCGACGGTCGACGCGATGATCGAAGCGGGCGAGATCGAGCCGCTCATCATCGTCGGAATTGACCACGCGGGCCCGCAGCGCATTGATGAATACACGCCCACGGTCGATTTGCGGACCAAGCGCGGCGGACTCGCCAAAGCCTATGGCCGCCTGATCATCGAAGAGCTGAAGCCCTGGATTGACCACGAGTTTCGCACGCAATCCGACGCTTGCCACACCGCCATGGGCGGCAGTTCGCTCGGTGGGCTCGTCTCGCTCTACCTTGGTTTTCGCGCGCCCCATGTCTTTGGGCGGCTGGCTCTTATGTCGCCTTCAATCTGGTGGGATCGCCAGATGATGCTGCGGCGCTTGCGGGCCAACATCCACCGCCGGCGCGCGCGTCTGTGGCTCGATACGGGCACCCGGGAAGGTCGCGCCTATGCGCAAACCGTTTTGCAAACGCGTCAACTGCGGGATGAACTAGTTGCGCGCGGCTGGCGGCAGGGCGAGGATCTGTTTTATTTCGAAGACGCGGGGGCCACGCACAGCGAGCGGGCCTGGGCCCATCGCTTGCCCATGGCGCTGAAGTTTCTGTTTCCGCCCCCCGCCGTGTTGAACGTTTGCGTGGACGCACCTCCCGCTCCCGTGATTGCCGAAGATTCGATTTGGTAGCGCGGTGGGTGGTGCCCCGGCATCCGTGTAGGCATGCGCGGTGTGAAAAAGCGAAATCTGCCGGCGAAGGTTTGCCTGGTATGTGCCCGGGCGTTCGTCTGGCGCAAACGTTGGGAACGCGATTGGGAGCAAGTGCGCTATTGCAGTGAGCGCTGCCGGCGGCATAAGAAGGCGGCGCATGCGGCGTGACTTTGTGAGTCGCGACGACTTAGTGGGTTACTTGCGCGCCGAGTTTCCGGCGGCGGCGCAAGTGGGCCAGCAGGTCTCGACTATTACTGGCGGCCGGCGTGCCGCTTTGGAGCGCCTAGCCGAAATACAACCGGCTCGCTATACATGTGCAGACTTCAGCCTTTCTGCCGACTCGCTGTTAGGTAGCCAATCAATGCGCCGCCACAAACCGTTCGATTTCGTTTAACCAGGGCGTGCGGATCGCGTCAGTTTCCATCAGTAACTCGTGCCGCGAATCAGGATATTGCACGACCCGGCAATCGGGCAGTTTGGCGCAGGCTTCCCGATGGGCCGTCGAATCGACGAAGCTGTCCTGGCCGGCTGAACCCATCAGAACCGGTGTGCGGATGGCGGCTAAGTAACTCGAATTCATCACCGTGGCACAGGAACTGTAGAATTCATAAGCCCAGCGATAAGTTCCGCCGCCCAACCGTAACTCAGGACGTTCGCGAAACCAACGCAGGCCGTTTTGGTCTCTTACCGGATCGTGCGAAACCGGACTATTCACCGTATCCCGGTCCTGCCATTGGCGTTGGCCCAACGCATAACTTTCACCGGGGCCCGCGCCGATCATGAGGCCGGAAAGGGCTCGCGCTTGCCAAGCCGGCATCGCCGCCCGCGAACCAAGGCGGAGCGCGGGCGCGGAAAGGATCGCGGCGCGCACCAAGTCCGGATGATCGTGCAAGAGGCGCAGGGCGATGTTACCGCCCATCGAATGCGCCACCAGATACACGGGTGCGCCTGAATATTGTTTGAGATACTGCGCGAGGTCGGCGCTATCGTGCTCGAAACCGATGGAATGCGCCTTCTGCGGGTCAGTTAAATAACGCTGCGACCCGCCTTGCCCCCGCCAATCGAGGGTACCCACGTTGTAGCCATGCGCGAGTAAGTCATTAAAAGTTTCGAAGTATTTTTCCGCGAACTCGGTATAGCCGCCCACTAGAATAATCGTCGCCTTGGAGGGCACCGATGACATTGGCTTGGCCGAACCGGAACGGAGCCGTGCCCCGTCCCGGCTTTCAAACAGGCTCCATTCCCAGGTGGCTGGACGGCTGAATCGCTGCTCCAGTCCGCTGGGGGGCGGCCCCACTTGGGGAACCGCCGCCAAGGGATTTCCGGCGCGGCTGTTTACCAAAGCGGCCACCGCCATGATCGCCATGCTCAACCAAATCGCGCGCCGCATCGCCGGAACTTACTTGATCTTCGAATAATCAGTGGGTTCCAGAAACACGCTCTCTACCTTCTGATTGATCTTGCCGTCTTTCTCAGATTCCGCAGCCACCTTCTTCCATTCCGGATCGTTGCGGAAAGCGTCCCAGGATTGCTTAGCGGCATCGCGGCTGGCGTGCGAGATGAGATAGATCAGCGTATTGTTCTTGGTGGGGGCGTCCATCGGGGTCCAGTAGCCGATGTTGGCCATGCCGTGCTTTTCGAAAATCTGGATCGTGTGGTTGCGGAAGCGAGCATTGAGCGCGTCGAGCTTGCCGTCGAAGGTGGTGTAGGTGCGCAGTTCGAAAACGCGGGCGGGTCCGGCGGCATGGACGCCCGAAAAATAGCCGCCCGCGAAGATCAACACGGCGACTGGGAGCAGAATGGATAAGGTTTTCAGCATGGTTAGAATTGTAACCCCAAATGGCAGCATATAATCGGACGATGGCTTTTTCCAGGCGCAGTTTCGTTCTTGGCTCGGCCGCCGCCGCCTTGGCTCAAACTTCGGCCAACGGCCGCGTCCAGGTGGGCGTCATCGGTTGCGGGGCGCGATCGCAGCAGTTGATGCAGGGTTTGATGGCGAATCCGGGGGTGGCGATCACGGCCATCAGCGACGCTTACCGCGGCCGCGTCGTCCGGACGCAAGAGAATTGGGGCGCGGGCGCTAAGGAATATCGCGACTACCGCGAAATTCTGGGCCGCCGCGATATTGATGCCGTCGTCATCGCCACGCCCGACCATTGGCACCACCGCATGTGCCTCGACGCCATCGCTGCCGGCAAGGACATTTACTGTGAGAAGCCACTCACCTATCGCTCCAGCGAAGGTAAGGAGATCGCCGAAGCGGCCGCGAAGGCGGGGCGCATCGTGCAAGTCGGCAGCCAAGGCTGCAGCGGCGTGCTGCAGGAACGGGCGCGCGAAATCGTCCAAAGTGGCAAGATTGGCCGCGTCACTTTGATCCGCGCCGCCTACAATCGCAACTCCGCTTCCGGTGCATGGCTATACCCGATTCCGCCCGATGCCACGCCGCAAACCGTCGATTGGGATCGCTTCCTTGGCAACGCCCCGAAGCACGGCTATTCGAACGACCGCTTCTTCCGCTGGCGCTGCTTCAACGACTATTCGGGCGGCATTGCCACTGACCTGTTCGTGCATCTTTGCACGACAATTCAATTCGTGATGAAGTCCGATGGGCCGTCAAAAGCCGTTGCCATGGGAGAGCTTTATCGTTGGAAAGAAAATCGCGACGTCTACGACACGATCAACGGTTTGCTTGAGTATCCTGAGGGCTTTGCCGCCAACCTCAGTTCGACGTTTAACAACGAGTCGCTCGCCGCGGGCAGCTTTCAGTTTCTGGGTACCGAAGGCACGTTGGTGCTGAATTTTACCGGCTTGCAGGTGTTGGCTGAAGCCGGTGGCGAGGACAATCGCTGGATTGTCGAGAGCTGGCCGCGCGCCATGGAGAAGGCTTATTACGACGATCCGAAGATCCGGCAAAGCGAACTGCCCGATACCCGCGCCGCGCGCATGGTGCCGGGCAGTGAGAGCTACAAGGCGGAGGGTGCCGACGCCACGGAGCTGCACTTTGCCAACTGGCTGCGCGGCATTCGCACCCGAAAGGGCCATTGGGAAAACGCGCAAGTCGGCCATCGGGCGGCGGCTTGCGCGCACATGCTGAATATGTCGGCGCGCGAAGAACGTGTCGTGAAGTGGGACTTGAAGAGGAATGATATCGCCGGATGAATTGGGTGGGGCGTTCGATTGCACAATACGAAATCACCGCGAAGATCGGTGAAGGCGGCATGGGCGAAGTCTATGCGGCGCGCGATACTCGTTTGAATCGCCAAGTGGCCATCAAGATCCTGCCCCAGGCAAAGCTCTCCGACCCTGACCGCCGGCGCCGCTTTCTGCAGGAGGCACAAGCCGCTTCGGGCCTCAATCATCCGAACATCATCACCGTCCACGATCTACTGGCCGATTCCGGTGGCGACTGCCTGGTGATGGAGTACCTGGCCGGCAAAACGCTCACGCAAGCCATTCCTGCCGGCGGCCTGGGCCTGCGCGAGACGCTCTCGTATTCTCTGCAAGTGGCCGATGCTTTGGCGGCGGCGCATTCGGCAGGCATTGTCCATCGCGACTTGAAGCCCGCCAATGTCATGATCTCGAGCCAGGGTCTGGTGAAGCTGCTGGACTTTGGCTTGGCCAAACTCGTCGCACCGGAGCCTGATCCGAACAGCGACTCGGGCACCGACGCTACCCGCACGCTGGGTCCGCAGACGATTGAGGGGTCGCTGCTGGGCACCATCAACTACATGTCGCCGGAACAGGCTGAGGGCAAGCAGGTCGATGCGCGGTCCGACATGTTTACTTACGGCGGAGTAGTCTATGAGATGCTCGCCGGCAAACCGCCATTTGCAGGCGGATCGCAAATCGCCACGCTGACGGCGATCCTGCGAGACGAACCGGCCGCCTTGCCGGCGTCAACACCGGCGGACTTGGTCGCCCTGGTGAATCGCTGCCTGCGCAAGAATCCCGTCGATCGTTACCAGAACATGAATGAGGTGCGCGCGGAGATGGCCCGCATCAAAGCCGCCCATGATAGCGGCATTCTGTCATCGCCCAGTTCGCCTTCGATTGTCTTGCCGCCCGCGCCCGCCGCTGCGGCCGTCACCCCATCCAAGGGGAAGTCGCAGCTCTGGTTAGCTCTCGGTGGTTTCGCGGTCGTGGCCGCCGCCTTCGCCGCATTCCTGTGGCCGCGCCTCCATCCGCCCCCGCCCGTCCGTCCCGAACCCGAAGACACGGCCGTGATTGCTCACCAGCCGCCACCGCCGCCCCACATGCCCGACGTCCTCACCAATGAGAGTGTCATCGAAATGGTGAAGGCCAAGCTGCCGGAGCGTTTCATTGTGTCGCAACTGCGGAGTGCCAAAACGCACTTTGACCTGTCCACCCCGGAGCTGATCCGGTTAGGGCAGAACGGCATCTCTGAGGCGGTGGTCGCCGTCATGCGCGATCCGAAGGCGGTGTTACCGGCCTCTCCTTTGCAAGCCACGCCCGTCGCCGCTGCCGTCAAGCCAGCGGCGGGCCAGAGCCCGGCGTCCCCGCTTGCGCCCGCCACCGTAGCGCCAGCGGCACCGGCGAAAATCGAACTCGTGACGCCGGCGGTGATTGCCGCGAAGAGTCCGGTCATCCTGGCCGACGGCACGCGCATCCGCATCATGCTGGATGAAGACGTGCCTCGCGCCCCGCGCCCCGCCTCGCCGCTGAAAATATCGGTGTCGGAAAATGTCAGTGTCAATGGCCACGTGGTGATCGCAGCGGGTGCTCCGATCATGGCGACGCTCACCATTGCTCCGGGCCGCAAGCTGCTGGGCCGGGGGCCCCGCGTCTTGTTTTCGCTCGAGAGCGTGCGGGCGATCGACGGCCGGCAGATCCGCATTCGATCCCGCGTCGCCGGCGGCCCGGCCGATCAATCCCGCCGCCCCATCGACGCCTCAGGTCTCTCGCCCGGGACGGTGCCGGAAGGCATCCTGGTCACCAAAGGCACGGAGATTTACTGCTACATCGACGGCGACTTTTCGATCTGAGACTCTCGCCTCGCTTTTCTGGCCGCTTTCTGGCCGGGTGGCGCTCAGGTTGCGAGGCTGATATGATTCTTTCGGCATGACACGACGACGCCTTCTGTTTGAAGCCGGTGGTGGAATCGGCGGACTCGCGCTTTCGCAACTGCTCGCCGCCGACCATCCAACCGGCCATCCCGTGGGGCCGCACTTCGCCCCGCGCGCGAAAGCCGTCATCTCCCTCTTTATGATGGGCGGTGTCTCGCATGTCGACACCTTCGACCGCAAACCGATGCTCGAAAAGTACGCGGGGCAACCGCTCTCCGGCAAAGGCGACGTCGTCGTACGGCAAGGCCATCCCGGGCCGCTGATGCCGAGCCCCTTCGCCTTCCAGCGTCACGGCCAAAGCGGACTCGAGGTGTCAGAGTTATTCCCGCGCGTCGGTGCGCGGGCCGATCAACTGGCTTTGATTCGTTCGGTGGTCTCTAAATCGAACGACCATGTGCAAGCCGCTTACGGCCTATCGAGTGGCGTCATCCGCATGGGGCACCCGAGTTTAGGCTCGTGGGTCACTTACGGTTTGGGCTCCGAGTCGCGCGATCTGCCCGGCTTCGTCGTCATCTATGATCATCGCGGAGGTCCCTTCGGTGGGCCCGCCAACTGGTCGGCCGGCTTCATGCCCGCCGCCTACCAGGGCACGGTATTTCGCTCGGCCGCTGACCCCATCTTCGACCTCCGTCCCGCCGCCGGCGTGTCCACTGAAGAACAGCGCGCGCGGCTGGCGCTGCTGGGCAAGTTGAACTCGCTCGACGCGGCCAACCATGCTTCGGATACCGAACTGGCGGCGCGTATTGAGAGCTATGAACTCGCCTTCCGCATGCAGTCCACCGCGCCCGAGGCCGTGGACATTTCAGCCGAAAGCCCCGCCACGCGTAAGCTTTACGGCATGGACGAGGCGGTCACCGAGCCCTTCGGCCGGCAGTGCCTGATGGCCCGCCGCATGGTGGAGCGCGGGGTGCGCTTCGTGCAGTTGTATCACGGCGGCTTGGGCAATCAGAACACTGACACCTGGGACGCGCATGAAGACGTTCGCTCGAACCATACGAAGCACGCCGCCGAGGTGGATACGCCGATCGCCGGACTGCTGGACGACTTGAAAGCCCGTGGCCTGCTGGATTCGACTCTCGTGATCTGGCAAGGCGAATTCGGACGCATGCCGATCTCGCAACGCGGCTTGGGGCGTGACCATAATCCAGGCGCTATGTCGATCTGGATGGCCGGTGCCAAGATTCGCGGCGGGCAAGTCATTGGCTCCACCGACGAGTTCGGCTACAAGGCCGAGGAGCAGCCCGTCAGTGTCCACGACCTCCACGCGACGATCCTGCACCTGATGGGCCTTGACCATACCAGGCTGACATTTCGCCAAAGCGGCCGCGACATGCGGCTCACGGATGTCTATGGCGAAGTGATCCCGCAGGTTGTGGCGTAGTCGTCAGCCTTAGGCGGGTGTCCCTTCCCGGTCCTGCGCAATCCCTAAAGTGTCTCTACGTTGCCATAAGGCGAACGGCGCTACTTCGATGGAAAATCGAAGGCCGCGACGCCGCGTGAACGCTTGCAGAATTGCGGAAACGGTTACGGCCGCTATTTCAACAGCGCGGGTCCAGTTTTGCACGATGCGGATGGAAGACGGTTTGGCGTTGTGATGAGGAGTCGTTTGCCGTCGGGCGAGACATCGTTGAAGCCCATGGCGGCCGGGGTTTTGAACCGCAAAGGTGCCCGGAAGGAGTGTTTTGCTGGTACCGGCCTTTAGATCGGCCCATTCGATGGTCTGGGCAGATATGGTTCCTTTTCCGGCCATAGCCAGAAGTTCTCCCGACGAAGAAGAAATTGCAGGGAAACGAATTGCTGATCCCCGGCCCGGCGCGATGACCTGTTTGAGACTGCCACCCTCCGGATCGTCCGTCCAGGCCCCTCCCAGAAGGGGCCCTCGGCATTCCCGGCTCCTGCGAGGATTTTGGCTGGTTCGGTGGCGAGGTCGCGGATCCAGAGCTGGTTGGTGCCGGGACGACTAAGATAGTGAGACATGATCACGAAACGGAACCAATTACGCCGATGGGCAACCTTGTGCGCCCTGCTGCTTGCCTCACCATTCCTGGTGGCGCAACGAAAAAAGACGCCCGAACTTACCGGGACGATTGCTTTCGACGTCGACTCCCGCAGTGGGAGAGTCGAGACCCTGGAAGTTACTATCGGAAATGGAGGGACCGGGCCTTACAAAGCGATACTTTCCGGCGACCCCTCCTTACCAACCCATGCCATTTACCGCCCGCATAACTTGCAGCCGTTTGGCAAGCGCCATCTGCTGCCCATCGTGGCGTTCGCCAACGGCGGCTGCCGGAATACTTCGGGCGAGTTCCGCAACTTCCTTTCCGATATCGCTTCCCAGGGGTTTCTAGTAGTCTCGATCGGACCGGCGGGAAACTCCGTGGTAATGGGCTCGGAAGAACGGACGAACACCACGGCATCGTCGCAGTTACTGGACGGAGTTACCTGGGCCATCGGCGAGAATAGCCGCGAAGGCAGCGGCTTCCACCAGAAGATTGATATTACGAAGGTGGCCGTGATGGGACAATCCTGCGGTGGCGGGCAAGCGGTGGATGTTTCGCTGGATCCGCGCGTCACTACCACGGTCGTGTTGAATCAAGGCGTGAACATGACCCAGCGGCCTCCGGGCGGTCTGGCCGGCCAGCAACTCCGGGCTCCCGGGTCTGCTGCGCCGCCGCCGGACCGCTATGCTCCGCTGGCACCCGCGCTGGTGCGCGTCCCGGCAGATTCCGCCGCTCCACTGCCCGCACCAAACCGTGTGGAAATTCTGGGCAAGTTACACGCCCCGATCCTATTTCTGAATGGCGGTCCGAAGGACTCGGGCTTCGCCAATGCCAAAGCTAACTTTGAGGCCATTCAACATATGCCGGTCGCGCTTGCCTATCAGGACGTAGGTCACTATCCAGCGACTTACCGGCAGCCGAACGGCGGTGCTTTCGCCAAGGCGGTGGGTGCCTGGCTCAAGTGGCGGCTCAAAGGCGACGAAGCCGCTAGAAAAATGTTTGCCGGCGATGCCTGCGGCCTCTGTCAGGATCCTACCTGGACGCTGGAGCGGAAAAAGATCGAGTAAGTGCCAACTTTGGAACTGGCCGGTGATTTATAAGTTTCGCCGAATCGGCCGAAGAGCTTACTAGCTCACGGCGTCATTCAAGAGGATACAAAGGCCGCCGCCGGTGCTGGTAAGTGAATGCCGCAGGATTATCGCTAGTAACGCCCGGCGTATCCACCAGTAATATTTCGCCCGCCACCGGCTCGTAAGCCGCACGCGGTGCCACAACGCCTTTCACGATCAGAATATCCTTGCGTTCCGGATGAATGCCCAGGCTGATCACCTGTTCCAGACTCATCGGGGCCATGCGCCGGCTCGTCAGAACAATCGTATGGCCTTCAAGAGTTTCGAGGACAGCCGTAAGTCCCTGGTCGCCCCCGCCCCAGCCGCCGTGCCGGATTTGCGGGTCGACAAAGACCCCATCGGACAGCGTCCGCACGGTACCCTCGATCACGACCGGTGAGCCATGCAGTAAGTCAGTCTTACCGCCCACGCTCAGCCGAACCGGATGACACACTCCGGCCGCCACGCAATGCTCCACCGACGCAGGGTCATACAAAATCACCATTGCATTGCGCGCGCCCTGCCGCAGCACCTCGGCCAGCAGGATCGTCGAGTCACCCGGACTTCCGGCGCCCACGTTGTCGCCGACATCCATCAGCACGAACGGCTTGTTCCTGGCTTGCCGGGCATACTGAATAGCGGCTTCCGGAGTAAGTAACTGGCCCACAAACTCCGCCCGCCGTTCCCAAGCCCGCTGCGCCATCCACTGCGCCGCCCGCTGGGCTAACGGCTCGTCCCCGTCGGCGACCGCCAAGAATGCCATGCCCATTTCCGGCACATCGGCGTAGTAGAAGCCCATGGTGACGCTGGCCGTTAGAATGCCGGGCCAAGTAAGTACGGTCTCCAAATCGGCGTATAGTCCCCGCGCCGGTTCGACGCTGGTGTGCTGCCGCGAAATGTGAATCAGCATGGGCGGAGTCACGAGCGCTTGCACCGGCCGTACTTCGCCCTGCAGCACCCGGGCCATCAACCAGGCGGCTTCGCGGCCTCGCTCGAATTGGTCCAGGTGCGGGTTCGAACGGTAAGCGACGATGGCCGTACTGTAACGCGCCATCTCGGCGGAGACGTTGGCGTGCAGATCAATCGTCACGATGATCGGCAGGCCGGGTCCGGTAAGTTGACGAATGCGCCGCAGAATCTCGCCGTCCGCGTCCGGATAGGCGGCACTGGCGGTGGCTCCGTGTAGCGCGATTAATAGGCCATCGAGCGGTAGTTCAATCGAAGCGAGTAACTCAGTAACTAACTGCTCATAGGCCTCGGCCGTGATAGTGCCGCTCGGCACGGCGAAGGTAGCCATACCGGGCACGGCGGTGAGCCCGGCTTCATCGCAGCCCGCTAGCAATCCGCCCAACTCGTGGTGCGCCCCCTGCCACCGTTGGCGCAAGCCTTCGCCGCGCGTCAATGACGTCGAAGCGAAGTGCTCGTAAGTCGTAGCCACAGGGAGAAAGGTATTCGATTCGTGCAGAAACCCCAATAGGCCAACGCGTTTCATAAATATTACAGCGCCCTGACGATGTCCAACGTGCGGCTAATGTCTGCGGCGGTATGGGCCGCCGACAAATACCAGCGCCCATCCGGCAATGCCAGGACGCCTTCGTCCAGCAGGGCTAGCGCAAAGTCACTATAGAGATTGGCGTCGGCCAGCAATGTCTCCCGGTAAGTCCGGGGAGCTGTCGCTTGAAAGCTCAGCTGGAATACAGGGCCCAAGCCATTCACGGCGACGGTATAGCCCTTCTGAGTAAGTAACTCATCAAGGCCTTCGCGTAACTGGTTGCTCAAGGCCCACATGGTCCGGTACGCCTCACCGTCGTTGGCCGCCAGCGCCTCAATGGTTGCTTTAGCCGCGGCCAGCACCAGCGGATTGCCGTTCAACGTGCCGGCATGCACCACGGAGCCATTGGCAATGTGCTCCATTACCGCAGCCTGGCCGGCCAGCAGACTGAACGGCAGCCCCCCGCCAGCGGCCTTAGCGAAGGTAGCCAGATCCGGTGTAACGCCGAAGTGCGCTTGCCCACCGCCGAGCCCCAGGCGGAAGCCCGTAATTACTTCGTCGAATATGAGCAGCGCGCCTGCCTTCCCGGTGATGGTCCGCAGAAACTCAAGGAAGCCGGGGTCCGGCGGAATGCAGCCACTGTTACAGAGAATGGGCTCGCAAATTACGGCGGATAGGGCATGGTGACGGAAGGCGGCCTCGACAGCGGCGCGGTCGTTCCACTCCACCACCACCGCTCCCGAATGAGGACGTTGCCCCGCGCCCACCGGCACTGGCTGATCGCCAAACTCCGCAATCTGCCCGGCCGATGGATGGTAACTCACCAGCACGCTATCATCCCAGCCATGATAGTGGCCCTCAAACTTCAAATACTTGTGGCGGCCCGTGTGCGCGCGCGCCAAACGCAGAGCTAACTGCACGATCTCCGTGCCGCTATTGGCGAAGCAAACGCGTTCCGCGCAAGGCACGTACTGCTGCACTAACTCGGCTACTTCATACTCCAGGTCGTGCTGCGCGCCGAAGGTGTGGCCGCGTTCCAGATGCTCAATGACGGCCTGGTTAACCGCCGCCGGCGCATGGCCCAAAATCAACGGTCCCCAAGCCAGAGTGTAGTCGGTATAGACGTTGCCATCGACATCAGTCAACTGCGTCCCGCTGCCGTGGTGAAAGAACAAAGGAAAAGGACGGGCGGCGCGGCGTAGTCCGCTCGAGACGCCCCCGGCCAAGCTTCGGCGCGACCGTTCAAAGCGCTCCAGCGACCCCGCCGCCTTCTGGCGTACACTCGCCTCGCGCTGAGAGGCGTTGAAACCACTTTTACCCATGCATCAGCTCACTTTCCGCTGGCGTTTTCCTGGTGAAATACAAGAAGAGGAATCGGCCCCGAAGAGGCATTATATCGATTACCGCCTCATGACCCCTGAAAACCTCTTCTTTTGGCCTATTTTTCTTTTGCCAGACGGCGGCCAAACCGGCTCCGTTTTGCCGGTGAAACAGGTAAACCGCGCGCGCGAGCCGGTTTCTGCGCACCTGCACGGAAAGGCCCTTTAATTTTATTTGGTTGAAGTCTGCCTACGGGCGATGGTCCGTTTGGCAATCCGATTGCTGTGAGGACGGAATGGCTGCGGTCCGGTGCGGAAGCGCTGGAAGGGCAGGCTTATCGGCGGCCATCGGACTGACCGACGGCGCGAAATTCCTTCGAGATACCACCAGCGGCGACGTCGTGAAGGATTGCGCCACTCTGGTGGACAAAAATCCTTTCACGCCCTGGTTGCGGGAACGGTGACAGGAATCTTACTGGGCCGCTCCATCTGGAAGAGGCGTGCCGATTAGCGAGGCTTCTCGAGCGCAGGCGGCTTGGCGGAGGTGATCGCAAAGACGAGAATCTGCAGGCGGCTGGTGCTGCTTACCTCGCTGGACTTGCCCAATCCGATGGTCTTCAAACGCTTATCGTCAATACGAAAATTACGTGCCAGATAGGCGCGGGCTACCGTAGCGCGAGCCTGGGTGAGTATGCGGTCTTTATCGCTTTCGCCCTTCATGTCGGTGTCTGCGGCGATGACGGCAAGGCTGAAGGGTGTCTTTTCGAGGTAACGTCCGGCTTCAGTGAGTAACTTCTCTTTCTTCAGTTTTGCCGTGGCCGGCTTGTCAAAAAGCTCTTCCCCGTCGTAAACGAATTTCATCATCGGCGGCTGCGAGGGAAGTTGGGCGATTTGATTCTTGGTGAGTTCGGTAGAATCCTCATAGCCGCGGTCCTTAAAAAAGCCGCGCAGCAGGAAGTTTTTCTTTAGAGCCTGCATATCTTCCTGCATGGCGTTGACGCCGGCGTTCATGTTGCTGTAGAGACTCTTGTCATTGATTAGCGCGCCGGCCGTACCTTTACCATCGTTGATCTTGCCGGTGATGAGCTTCAGGTTCTCGGCCATGGTCTCAACATGGTCCATAGAATTCCTGGCGGTGTCGAGGACACCGTTCGTCTTCTCGATGAGGTCAGAGATTTGGAGCGGAGGCAGAGCTTTGATGCGCTCGCCGTCTTTTACTGGTGGCGAGTCGGGGGAGCCAAACGAGACTTCGACATATTTGTCGCCCACCAAGCCCTCGGAACTGATGGACGCCGTGGAATCGTGGCGGACCACTTGGCGAGTGCCATCGGTAAGGTCCATGACCACGTGGACATTTTGATCGGGACGCGGGGGCAGATTGATGTGGGTGACGGTGCCTTGCTGGGTGCCGCCGACACGGACCACGGAACCGACGATGAGCCCGGCGACGTTGGGGAAATCGGCGGAGAGCTGGTAGGTGGAACGGAAGAGGAACTGTTTCTTACCAATCCAAAAGATGCCGACCGAGAATAAGGCCAGCGCCAGGATGATGAAGAGCCCGAGACGGAGGTTGCGGCTCATAATTATTTAGCCTCCTCGAAGAAGCGTGAGACAAAGGGATCGGGATTATTTTCGAAGCTGGCATAGTCGCCTTCGGCGACGGTTTTGCCGTCGTTGATCAGCATCAGGCGGTTGGCGAAGAGTTTGGCGCCGCGCAGATCGTGGGTGACGACGATGGTGGTAACTTGGCGCTGTTTCTGCATGTCGACG
This sequence comes from Bryobacteraceae bacterium, assembly GCA_031367405.1. GTDB lineage: Bacteria > Acidobacteriota > Terriglobia > Bryobacterales > Bryobacteraceae > JALHNI01. The sequence continues at coordinate 36,969 of JANLPT010000361.1, read as the reverse complement.
ATGAGCCGGCCGATTTCGGAAGCGGTGATGGGGTCAAGCCCGGCGGTGGGCTCGTCGCAAAGGAGAATTTCGGGGTCAAGCGCGAGGGCGCGGGCCAGGCCCACGCGCTTCTGCATGCCGCCGGAGATGTCGGATGGCAACTTGTCCAGCTCGTTTTCCATGCCCACGGATTTCAAGAGATCACGCGCCTTAAGGGTGCAATCGGCGGCGGAAAGTTGAGTGTGGCGGGCCAGCGGGAAGGCGACGTTTTCGCCCACCGTGAGCGAGTCATAGAGCGCGGATTGCTGGAAAAGGAAGCCCATCTTTTTGCGAATCGCCACAAGGGAATCAGAGTCGAGCGTGGCGATCTCCTGGCCGTCGATGCGAACGGAGCCCGCGTCCGGCTTCTGCAAACCGATCATCAACCGCAGCAGTACGCTTTTGCCTGAGCCACTGCGGCCCAGCACCGCCAGGGTCTCGCCCTTGGCTACGCGGAACGTCACTCCGTCCAGAACCACCTGTTGGCCAAACGACTTTTTTACCCCTTCAATAAAAATCGGCGGCAGCGCGGCGGTTTCAGCCATAGATCACCTGAATCGCCCGCACCAAGACGACGTCCGCCAGAATGACGAAAAGCGAGGACAGCACCACGGCGCTGGTGGTCGATTGGCCCACGCCAGCGGTGCCGCCGTGGGTGCGCATTCCTTCGAAAGAAGAAATCAAGCCGATGATCAAGCCGAAGACCATGGTCTTCATCACCGGCGGCACATAGTCGCTAAAGCGGACGCCCTTCAATCCGGTTTCGAGAAAGAGCCGCAGCGAAATGGGTTCGGCGAGATTGGCGAAGAGCCAGCCCATCACAATGCCGCTGAAATCGGCGACAACGGTGAGCAGCGGCATCATCAGAATGCAGGCCACGACGCGGGTGCCGGCGAGGTAACGGTGCGGGTCAACAGCGGAAGCTTCCATCGCGTCGATCTGCTCGGTGACTTTCATGGCTCCAAGTTCAGCGCCGATGCCCGCGCCCACGCGCCCACTGGCGACCAAACCCGTAATGATGGGGCCGCTTTCCTTGATGATGGAGAAGATTACCACCGCAGGCAGGAAGGATTTGGCACCGAACCGCACGAGGCTATCGCGCGTTTGCAGCGAAAGGACGACGCCAATGGCCGCCCCGGCTAAGGCGACGAGTGGCAATGACTTCGAGCCGATGCTGTCGCATTGCCGCAGCAGTTCGCGGAACTCGTAAGGGGGGGTGATCGCGGCTTGGAAGACGCGCATGCAGAACTGCCCCAGTTCGCCAAACCATTCCACCATCGCCAGGACTGGTTTCAGAGGACTGTCAGGAAGAGCGGCTTCTTTCACAGGAGCTTAGCTAAGCATGTAACGGGCCAAAGTCTATCTGGTTGAAACCAATGATGGTCCGCTGAGGCGGGTAAGAAAGAATCGGCAGTTTTCGTGGCGGGCGACGCATCTTTGGGATCAGTGCCTTCAGGTTCAGCCCGAATCAGCCGATAACCTCAGAGTGAGGGAGAAAATTGGACCGGAAGGTAGCCAAAGGCCGCCTCGCGTGGGCGATGTCATTGCAGCGCTTTCCTACGCCCTTGACCTGACGAGTGAAGGCCAGCCGACCGGTCATGCGGCTCGTACCTGCGTGCTGGGGATGCGCATCGCGCGAGAAATCGGCCTCGACGAAGCAGGGCGCGCCGACCTCTACTACGCTCTGTTGCTGAAGGACGCTGGCTGTAGCAGCAACGCTTCACGGATGTACCAGATCATGGGCGGCGACGAGATCGCGGCCAAGCGCGATGTGAAAACAACCGATTGGACGAAGGTTGGCTGGGAGACTTTGCGCTACGCCCTGACCCATGTTAACAAGGGCGCACCTTTCCTCGAACGCGTTCGCGGCCTCTTCCAGTTGGCGAAGAACAGCCAGCCGAATGCCCACGCCATGATCCAGATCCGCTGCGAACGGGGGGCCGGTATCGCCCGGCGTCTGGGACTCACCGACACCACGGCCCAGGCGATTTACGCCTTGGATGAGCACTGGAATGGCCTCGGCTATCCGGACCGTTTGCGAGGCGAAGCCATCCCGCTGATGGCCCGCATTCTCAATCTGGCGCAGAACCTCGAAATCTTCTTCACGAAACGCACGGTCGCCGCCGCCATGGCCATGGCCCGTGAACGCAGTGGCCGCTGGTTCGACCCAAATCTCGTGCGCGCCGCTGTGGCGCTGAATGATCGCGGTGAACTCTTCCACCAGCTGAATCTCTCGGGTGACTGGGTGGCGGCGCTCGACCCGCAGCGCGATCGGCGTCTGCTGGGCGCGCAGGTGCTGGACGACATTTGCCTGACATTTGCCGATATTGTTGACGCGAAGAGTCCTTTTACTTATCGTCATTCGCTGGGGGTGGCGGCCGCAGCCCAGGCCATCGGGCAGCGGCTGGGCCTCAATGGCGACGCTTTGCGTGAGCTGCGTCAAGCCGCTTTGTTGCACGATGTTGGCAAGCTGAGCGTCTCGAACGCGATTCTCGAAAAGCCGGATAAACTCACCCCTGAGGAGTGGGAAATCGTCCGGCGGCATCCTGCCTATTCGCTCGATGTCTTGCAGCGCATCCCGGGGTTTCAACGGCAAGCGGAGATTGCCGCCTCGCATCACGAGAAGCTCGATGGTAGTGGCTATTTCCGGAACATGAAAGCGGCGCAACTGTCGCTTCCGGCGCGCATCCTGGTGGTCGCCGACATCTTCGATGCCTTGTCCGCGCAACGCCCTTACCGCGACGCATTGCCCGTTGACCACGTCTTCGCCATCATGCGCCGCGACGCCCCGCACGCCATCGATGCGGATTGTCTGCAGGCACTGATTGAGTCCAATGCCGGCTTAGCGCGGTTGAGCGCTCAGGTTTCTCCCAATCCCGTTTCCACTCCAGTTTCCGCTGCCGCGATCTCAGTGGCCAAACCGGTAGCCTAAAGTGTGAGTTCATCATCAGCAGTCATCATCAATTGTTAAATTACACAATCGCGGCATCGCTTGGCCTTTACATTTCTCCAGATAACTTAACGCGACTTTGCCGCGGACGTAAGGGTTCGTCCTTCTATCCAGGCCAAGGCCTGATGAGAATAACAACTAGAGGAATTGAACTTTATGATGACCATCAAATCGCTTTTCGCACTTACGACGCTGGCACTCGCGACTTCTTCGCTCTTCGCCCAATCGGCCTTAAAAGGAAAATTCGCTTTGGTCGAACGAGGCGTACTCTCCACGGGGCAGGAGTTTGTGGCCCTCGGCACGATCAGTATCGATGCCCAAGGCCATGCCAGCGGCAGCGAGTTTCTGCGGGGCTCAGCCGGGGCGGCAGACTTGGCGCTCGACGGCACTTATCGCGGCGCAGACAATAGCCTGGCCTTGACTTACTCGACGGCGAATGCCGGCGGCGACGCTGTACCGGTGGCAATGAACTACCGAATCGTGGGGAGCGGTGACGCCATGCATGCGATACGCACCGACGTGGGCGTGGTCTCCGACGCGCAAATGATCGCAATTGCGCCGGCCAACACGCCGCTGAAAGGGCAATTTATCCTCAATGAATCAAGCGTGGAAAGCGCCGGCCAAAGCTTTGTTTCGCTCACTACTTTGAATTTCGATGGCGGCCAGGCGCACGGGCGGGCCACTCGCAAGAACTTCGGGCCGGAAGCGCAATATGAGATCGCCGGGACTTACACGGCGGGCGTCGATGGTGCGGGCACATTGCAACTGCAAGCGCCGTCGCAAACTTCTTCGCAGAACGCCGATGGCGACATTACCACCGTCACGGCTTATGCCACATCGACTTATCGCTTTGTGGAGATCAACGCCAAACAGTTGGTGGCGGTACGCGCCGACCCGGGGGTGGTGACGAGCGTCGAGTTCAGCGCCGCCCAGTAAGCGCTCCCGGTAGCAAGTAAGATAGGGGCATGTCCAAACGCCGCGATCTTCTGCTGGCCATGCCCTTTCTCGCTGCCGCCGCCAAGTCAGACGCGGAAGAAACTATTTATATTCCCCAGAAACAGCTGGAGACAGACCGGAAATTCATCGTCGAGTTTATTGACGAGTACAGCTTTGGCATGTTGATCACGGCCAAGGGCGGGGTCCACGTGACCAATGTCCCCACGCTGCTTGACCGTAACGAGAACGGTTGGGGCAAGCTGTGGTGGCATATCGCCAAGGGCAACGCGCAGAATGAGGCCTTCGATGGCAGCACCGAATGCACGGTGGTGTTTCACGGGCCGCATGGCTACATTTCGCCGAACTGGTATGGCGGCACGAACTCCGTGCCTACCTGGAACTTCGCCGTCGTCCATGCCACCGGACGTCCGCAGCGCATCACCGGCGATGAGGCCTTCGCCCGCAACCTGAAGCGGCTGGTGGCGCAGAACGAAAGCCGCTATGGCGGTGGCACGGCGTGGGACTTCAATAAACTTACCGACGCCTATCTGAAGGGCATGCGGCAAGGCATTGTGCCTTACGAGATGAAGATTGAGCAGGTGGAGGCGAAGTTCAAGCTGGGGCATGAACGGCAGCCGGCCGATCGCGAAGGCGTGCTGCGCGGGCTGAAGGCCGGCCGCAAAGAGCGCAACCTGATCGAGTTGACTGAAGCCTATTACGCCCGCATCAAGTGATAGACTCCAGGCGATGACGCATTTACTGAAAGGGGCCGCCACGCTCCTGCTGGCCGGGGCCCTCTGGGCCGACGAAGCGAATTTCAATATTCATCTATGGGAGCCCGGCAAGGTGCCGCTGGCGGTGGGCGACGGGCCGCTGGACGGGCCGTTTCTGACCGTCTTCGCGCCGCCCGCGAACAAGCGCAATGGCTCGGCAGTGATCATCGCGCCGGGCGGCTCGAACATCATGCTGATGTACGGCGTGGAAGGGTTGGAGGTCGCCGAGCGCTTTAACGATTGGGGCACGACGGCGTTCGTGCTCACCTACCGCCTATCGCCGCGCTATGACGACAAAGCGCGCGCGCTGGACGGCAACCGGGCCCTGCGGCTGGTGCGATCGCGGGCGGCGGAGTTTAAGCTGGACCCGGCCCGGATTCTCTTCGCCGGTTTCTCGGCCGGCTCAAGCATGGCGCGCTTAGTGACGGCGTCGGCGAGCTTGGGCGATCCGCAAGCGGCCGACCCCGTCGAGCGGCTGCCGTCAAAGGCCAACCATCTGCTGATGGTTTACGGGCCGGGCCGGCCATTGCCCAACGAGAACCTGAAAGACTTTCCGCCCACGTTTCTGCTGTCGGCGGCGGCAGATCGCGGCGCGGCCAATGGCTCGGCACAGTTATTTCTCGACATCAATAAAGCGGGCGGCGTGGCCGAGTTACATATTTATCAGAAGGGCCGGCATGGCTTTGGCGCCGCAGCCACCAGCCCGGAGTTTGCCCCTTGGATGGACCAGCTGAAGCACTTTCTTCAATTGGGCGGATTCTTTGGGAGCACCAAGTAAGTGATCGCCTTCGTTCTTCTGGCGAGCAGCCTGATGGCGGCAGATCAAACCGTCAACGACGGCTACGGTGACTTAGTTTATGTACCGGCCGGCGCATTTAAAATGGGCGATAACTTCGGCGATGGCGAAAGCCGGGAGCGGCCCGTGCATGCCGTGACGTTAGACGCCTATTACATCGGGAAATTCGAAGTAACGAATGCCGATTGGCGTAAGTTCCGTGACGACGCGGCTTATGACGATGCGAAGCTGTGGCCCGGCAATCGCGTAGTTCCGAAAGATCAGAGCCCTTATTGGACGCAAGCCAATAACCATGGCGGCGGCACGGCGGGCAGCGACACTTACCCCGTGCTGGGGGTGAATTGGGATGCGGCGACAGCTTACTGCCATTGGCTAAGCCGGAAGACCGGCAAAAAGTATCGTTTGCCCACGGAAGCGGAGTGGGAGAAGGCGGCGCGCGGCACTGACCAACGCCGCTTCCCGTGGGGCAACGACATTGACCTGAGTTACGCGAGCTTCACGCATTCGGCTGCTTTCGAAACGGCGCAAAGCGTGGGTTACTACGATGGCAGCAAGCGCGGCGACTTACAAACGCACAGCGGCGCATCGCCGTACGGAGCGATGGACATGGCCGGCAATGTGATGGAGTGGTGCCAGGATTGGTACAGCCGGGGTTACTATGCTGAGTCAGCGAAGAAGAATCCGCAGGGCCCGGAGAAGGGCGCTTACCGGGTGTTACGCGGGGGCAGCTTTTTCTTTGAGCCGCAGGATGCACGAAGCTATGCCCGTTCGGGCGGATGGCCTTCGTTACAGGCGTGGCGGATGATTGGCTTCCGGACAGTGCGGCAGCCTTAAGGGCTAGCGGTTCGATCAGCTGATTACGAAACATAAGTTATGCTCGAGCCATACTGCGGACCGAAGGCTCACAGACTTGCCGTAAGAACATAGTACTAGTGAGTGGGCGAAAGCTTGGAGCGGAAATTGCCTTCGCTGTCCAGATCCATCGCTTGTGGTGGGGAGATGACTTCGATTTCGGCGCGGCCCGCGATGAGCGGCAGTAAGTTCTCCGATAGCTCCACTAAGCCCAATTCCAGAGTATTGCGAATGCGCCCAATGGTGACCTCGGAGAGGTCATGCTTGCCCACCGTCGGCATCATGCTTTCTAGACACTCGAGGTCAGTGGGGAAATGGACGGGGGTGCGGATGGCGGCGGGCGTGGAGGCGGTGAGCGAGTTGATGCGCGTGGGCTTCCAATCGATTTTGGCTAACATGCGGCTGTTGATGACGTCAGCCATGCCGAGGCCGACCGCATTGCCATAAGTGTTGTCGGAAACGTCCCGCACGAAGATCCGCTGAAAATGCGGCGTATTGGGCCAGGGATTGTAACCGCCTTGGACCGAACGGTTGGCGACTTTGGTATCCATGCCGGCCCCCGAGATATTCTTGCCGATCTCGTCGAGGATCAGGATGTCGAGGTGACAGGGCACGTGCCCCATCCAACTTTTGACGAGCACGAGTAACTCTTCTTCGCGCTTTTCCATGCCGGAGGTAGAGACGGCTTCGAGTTTAGCGGTTCGGTGGTTGGCGTCTTCCAGAATGGCGAGTCCACCGAGGATGCGCCCGGAGGAGAGCACTTGGCGGCCGACGGCGCGGATGACGTGGTCGAGGCCTTTATTGAAGGCGTGCGTGTGATAGTTTTGCGCCCCGGCGAACTTACCCAAGCCAATGGCCATCATTTTGAAGAGGCCGCTTTCGATGGCACCGGCGAAGTCGGTGTGCCACTTGACGCGGCCGATGAGCATGATACCGTCGCTCTCGAAAGCCTGCTGGTCAATAAAGGCTTCAATGCCGTCAGCCGTCTTGCCGGCGCTGACGACACCCAAATTCGAAATCACCGGCACGCCCATACTGGCTTCATGAATGCCATAGTGGGCCAGGACAGCGGCTTGGCCTTCGGCGGTGGCGGCACCGTGGCTGCCCATGGCCGGGAAGATAAAGGGCCGCATGCCGCGCGACTGCCAATAGTCCACGACGGCGCGAACGATGGTGGCAATGTTTGAGATGCCCCGGCTGCCGACGCCGATGGCCACCCGCGCGCCCGGCGGCAAGTTGGTGCCTAAGGATGAGCCCGACAATTGCCGTTGAACCTCAGCAGGAATGTCCGCGATGCGGCGATCAGGAAAGTGTTGTTTGACGAGGACGGTGCGAGGTAAAGCCATCGCCGTTATTGTATCGCTGAGCGGGCATCGCTGAAGGGGCTGATACGGCAGGCTGATACGATGGGCTCGTTGGAACTGAGCGACAAATTTACGCGGACCGCCGGCCAGGCGTATCTCACTGGCATTCAGGCGCTGGTGCGTTTGCCGCTGGATCAAATGCGGCTGGACCGTCTATCCGGATCGAAGACGGCGGCGCTGATTTCGGGCTATGAGGGGTCGCCGCTGGGGGGCTATGATTTAGCGCTGGGCAAAGAGCGGGCGCTGCTGGCCGAGTATGAAATCCACCATTGGCCGGCGGTGAATGAGGACCTGGGCGCGACGGCGATTTATGGGTCGCAGATTCTGGGCACCATGGGCGAGGCAAGGGTGGATGGCGTGGCGGGGATTTGGTATGGCAAGGGCCCCGGGGTCGATCGCAGCGGGGATATCTTCCGGCACGCGAATCTGGCGGGCACGAGCCGCTTGGGTTGCGCGCTGGTGCTGGCGGGTGACGACCACGCGTCGAAGAGCTCTACGATTCCGCATCAATCGGACTTCAGCCTGATGAACTGGGCCATGCCGGTGCTGGTGCCGGGCAATCCGCAGGAGGTGCTGGATCTAGGTTTGGCGGGCTTAGCAATGTCGCGCTATTCGGGCGCTTGGGTGGGCCTCAAACTGGTCACCAATGTTTGCGACGGCGGCGCGACCATTCAGCTGGATCTTGACCGGCACGCGTTCGTGGTGCCGGACGATTACCAGAAAAAGAGCGAAACAAAAATGCTGGCACCCTGGACGATCGCCGCCGAGCGCGAGGCTTTTGGGCCGCGCCTGGACGCCGCGAAACGTTTTGCGGCGGCGAATGGCCTGAACCGGATGGAGGGCGCGGGCCGCGCAAAGCTCGGCATCGCGACGGCGGGCAAGCCTTACTACGACTTACTGCAAGCGCTGGATGACGCGGGTTTGACGGGGCAGCTGGAGGCGGTGGGGATTCGGATTGCGAAGTTCGGGATGACGTTTCCACTGGAGACGGCTTTTGCGCGGGAGTTCGCTGAGGGGTTGGAGACGATCCTGGTGATTGAGGAGAAGCGCGCGTTTTTGGAGACCCAGCTCCGCGATGCGCTGTACGATTTGCCGGAGCGTCCGCGGGTGATCGGCAAGCTGGATGCGGCCGGCGAGACGTTGGTGCCGAATTACAACGAGCTGGACCCGGATATGATCGCAACTATTCTGGAGCGGGTGCTGACGCAGGCCGGGCTGGCGAAGCGCGTGACAGCGTTGCGAAGGCCCGTGGTGATGGGTTCGCCCGCACCGGCGCGCATGCCGAACTTCTGCTCGGGCTGTCCGCATAACCGGTCCACGTTGCTGTTGCCGGGGCAAGTAGCGGGGGGCGGCACGGGCTGCCATGGGATGGGAATTCTGATGCCCGAGACGGGGCGCGGATACGAATTTTCGACGCAGATGGGCGGCGAAGGGGTGCCGTGGATCGGGATGGCCCCGTTCAGCAAACGCGACCATATCTTCCAGAATCTGGGCGACGGCACTTACTTCCATTCAGGGTCTCTGGCGGTGCAGGCTTGCGTGGCGGCGAAGGTAAACATCACCTTCAAACTGCTCTACAACGGGCATGTGGCGATGACGGGCGGGCAAGCGCCGGCGGGTGTGCTGGCAGTGCCGGAGTTAACGCAGAAGCTGGCGGCGGAGGGCGTCAAGAAGATCGTGGTGTTAGTGGAAGACGTGCGGGCGCACGACGGTGCGCGCTTCGCCAAAGGGGTGGAGATCCGCGACCGCACGGATCTCGAGCGGACGCTGCGGGAGTTGCCGCAGATCGCCGGGGTGACGGTGATGATTTATGACCAGGAGTGCGCAGCCGAGAAGCGGCGCTCGCGTTCGCGCGGCAAGAGCGTGGAGCCGACGCGGCGGCTGATGATCAACCAGGAGGTTTGCGAGGGTTGTGGCGACTGCGTGGCGCAATCGAACTGCATGAGTCTGCAACCGGTGCAGACGCCACTGGGCGAGAAGATGAGCATCCACCAGTCGTCTTGCAACAAGGATTATACGTGCGCGCTGGGCGATTGTCCGTCGTTCGTGATGGTGGAAGTGAAGGCCGGCACCGGATTGCCGAAGAGGCAATTGCCGAAGGTGACCGATTTGCCGGCACCGCGCGACATGGTGAAGGTGGGCGCGGGCGGCTACCGGATTCTGTCGCCGGGCATTGGCGGCACGGGGGTGATCACGATCAACGCGTTGCTGGCCACGGCGGCGGTGCTCGATGGCCTGGAAGTGTCGACGCTCGACCAGACAGGCTTGGCGCAAAGGGGTGGCGCGGTGGTGTCGCATCTGACGCTGAGCCATCATGCGTGGCGCGGGGCGGGGCGGATTAACACGGGCAATGCGGACTTGATTCTGGGCTTTGACTCGTTGGGCGCGGCGGCGGCCGATAACTTGAAATGCGCCGATGCCACGCGCACGGCGGCGGTGATCAATACGCATGTGGTGCCCACCTCCGAGTCAATCCGGCAGCGTTGGGCGATGCCGGGTGCGCAACGGAATATTGACTTAGTGGCGCAGGTGACGCGGCGCGAGCGGAACGTGTATGTCGATGCGACGCGGATAGCGGAGACGCTGTTCGGCAGCCATTTGGCGGTGAATGTGTTTTTGCTGGGTGTGGCATGGCAAGCGGGGTTGATGCCGTTGACGCTGGGGGCCATTGAAGAGTCAATCCGATTGAATGGCGTGGATGCGAAGCGCAATCTGGAAGCGCTGCGGTGGGGGCGCTTGTATTATCGCGATGCCGCGCGGGTGGAGGCGGAGGTGCAGCCGGGGCTAGCGGCGGTGGCCAGTAAGGTGGATTATTTCGCGAGGTTGACGGCGTATCAGAACGAGGCTTACGCCCAACGCTGGAGGGATTTTGTGGAAGCGCAACCGGCGGGGATGCGCGAAGTCGTGGGCCGTTATCTCTACAAGCTGATGGCTTACAAGGACGAGTACGAAGTGGCACGGCTGCTGACAGCGCCCGAGTTTCTCGCTGGCGTCGAGGGCACATTCAGCGCGCCGTTGTGGCATGGATTTATCCTGCATCCGCCGATTTTGCGGGCGTTCGGTTACGCGAAGAAAATCAATTTGGGCCCGTGGGCAACGGGGCCGATGCGGCTGATGGCTAAGCTCAAGTTTTTACGCGGCGGCGCGTGGGACGTGTTTGGATACGCCCGGCACCGGCGCGAGGAGCGGGAGACGATCGTTTGGTACCGGGGTTGGGTGGAGCGGTGCGCGCAGAGTTGGAGCGCTGAGAACGAAACGGCGGTGGAGCTGTTGTCCCTGGTCGACCAGATCCGGGGCTACGGCGAGATCAAGAGTGTGAGCATGGCGCGGGTGAAGCGGTTGGTGGAGGAGCGTTACGAGCGCTTCAGTAGCCCGTCCACGGGAGGCAGCAAGGAGGTGGCATAGCAAAGTGCCCCTGTGCAGACCCGGCCCACCTGAGGCCGCGCTGGACCTCGCCCGTTAACTCTTCGAGGCTGCCCGCCACAACGCCTGTCGTAAGCCCGATAATGAAATGGTGATTGCCTTACTGCTTCTGCTGGCGCAGGAGCCTGCCGCGCTTAGCTCCGCCTCCATTGCATCTCCTCGCGCCGAGACCGTGATTGCCGTTCCGCGGATTTTTGCGATCGACTTTTACGGCGTACATAAGCTGACGGCGGACCGGCTCTTGCGCGACCTAAAGCTGAAGGCCGGCGACCCACTGCCCGCCTCGCGCGTTGACCTGGAGGAGAAGCTGGAAGAAGTGGATGGAGTGGTGGGTGCCCGCGTGGAAGCGGTTTGCTGCGCCAGCCCCGGCCAGCCCATTCTGTATATCGGCATTGAAGAGAAAGGGTCGCTCCACTTCGATGTGCGCCCGTCGTTTGAAGGTTCTGGCGTGCCGCTGCTGCCGGAAGGCATCGTCAGTGCGTACCGGCAGTTGATTGAGGCGATGGCGGGGGCGGGACGCGCGGGCACCACCGCCGAGGATTGGTCACGTGGGCACTCGCTGCTGGTGGATGAGACGAGCCGCGGCTGGCAGCTGCGCTTGCTGCAACTGGCCGATGCCAGTCTGGCTGAGCTGCGCCAAGCGCTAAAAGATGGCGACGAAGAGGAGCGGGCCATTGCCGCTTACACGATCGGCTACGTCACCGATAAGCGCGCGGTGATCAACGACCTGCAGCTCGCCATGCGCGACCCCGGTGCTAAAGTGCGCGCCAACGCTTTGCGTTCCCTGGCCGCCTTCAGCGTCCTGGCCCGCCGCGATCCTAAACTCGAAATGCAGGTGCTGCCCACCTGGATCGTCGAGATGTTGCATTCGCTCGACTGGAACGATCGCCAGCAGGCGATGCAGGTGCTGCTGACTTTAACCGAGGTTCGCGATCCTAAACTGATGCAGATGCTGGCCGAGCGTTCGCGCGACACCCTCGTCGAGATGGCGCGTTGGAAATATCTGCCGCACGCGCTGCCCGCTTACGTGCTGCTGGGCCGCTCAGCCGGCATGGCCGAAACCGAGATTGAGCGCACCTGGGCCGCCGACGAGCGCGATAAGACTATTGCCGCCATTCTCAAAGTAGGCAACAAGCCGCGCGCCAAGTAAGTCATCTTACTAAGCGGTTCAACAACGCGCTCACCGCCGGCGGAAGCTCTTCAGCGGGCATCCAGCCGCGCAGAATCACATCGGCCTGGGGCAAATGCCATCGCGATTGCGGCTTTTCATCCACCACATCATCACCCTGAATAAAGATATAAGCGTCCGGCGTGAGTAAGTGGAGGATGCGGTTCGACTCGATGATCCAGTTACCTTGATCCAGCGCGGGTAAGTCAGCCGTCGACCGCAGGTAAGCCTCCACCGCGCCCGCCGCCCGGAAGCGCGCCGTGTCCCCGGACTCGTGTAAGTGCTCATGCGGCGTCACCTTCAGCGCGTGCCAAGCCAATTCTGGACACTGCCGGATGATGGCGCAGATCAGCGTCGTCTTGCCCGTGCCACGGGCGTTGCCGCCCACCGCCAGGATCATTTGTCGAGGAGCTTCCTTATCTGGCGCAGGCTGGCGAGTTGACTGAGGTATTGGCGCAAGGGCCGGGCGGGCGTGCCCCAAACCGGCTCTCCGGCGCGCACGATCTTAGCGGTCAGGATGCCCGCGCCGGATCCGACCACGGCGCGCGACTCGATGCGCGCCCGCTCCCCCACGCCCACTTGCCCGCCGATCACGGCATAGTCGCCCACCGTAACGCCGCCCGCCAGGCCCGTCTGCGCGGCGATCACCACGTGCTTGCCGATTTGGCAATTGTGGGCGATGTGGACCATGTTGTCGAGCTTGGTGCCGTCGCCAATGCGCGTGACGCCGAGCGCGGCGCGGTCGACACAGGCGTTGGCACCGATCTCGACATCGTCCCCTAATTCGACGATGCCCACTTGCGGGAATTTCTCGTAGTGTCCGGCCGCGAAGACAAAGCCAAAGCCATCCGCGCCGATCACCGCACCCGCATGCAGCACCGCTCGCGCGCCAATGCGCACGCCATGATACAGGGTGACGTTGCCATGCAGAAGGCCGCCGGGCCCCAGCGCGACGCCCGCGCCGATGCGGCAACCGGGGCCAATAACGCAGTCGTCGCCGATGACGGCGTCGGCTTCGACGATACAGAAAGCGCCGATGCTGACGCGCGCGCCGAGTTGGGCGCTGGCGTCCACTTTGGCCCACGCATCGACGCCGGGCGCGGGTGTAGGCGGCGGATAGAGCGCTCGCAGAACCTGGGCGAACGCCGCTCGCGGATGCGGCACGCGGATCACGGTGCGCCCCGGCAAGGCGGGGCAGTCCAGCGGCCCGATGACGCAGCCGGCCTGGCTCTCTAAGGCCTGCGCTGCCGTATTGGCAAAGGCGATGTCCTGGGGCCCGGCCTCGGTCAAGGCCGCCGCGCCCGCCGCTTCTCCATCGCCGGGGCCGCTCGGGCCATCCGCCGCAGCCCGCAACAGCGCCGCAATTTCATCGATTCGCATCAGACACTATCATAGAGAGGAATGGCCATCGACTCTTCGGCGCAAGTGGCGGCTACCGCGCGGATTCACCCGGACGCCGAAATCGGCCCGCACTGTGTGATCGGCGAATATTGCGTGATTGAGCAGGACGTGCGGCTCGGGCGCGCCAACCGGCTGGAGCCCTACGTCTACCTGAAGCGCTTCACCACGCTGGGCGACGGGAACGAGATCTCGGCCGGCGCTGTCCTCGGCACCGACCCTTTTGACAAAGCGTTCACCGGCGAGCGCAGCTACCTGATCATCGGCCATCGCAACCGCATTCGCGAACATTGGACCATCTCGCGGGGCACCAAGCCCGAAAGCGTCACCCGCGTGGGCGACGAAAACTACATCATGGGCTCGGGCCACATTGCGCACGATTGCCAGATTGGCAATCACGTCACCATCGCCAGCAACACGCTGGTGGCAGGCTACGTCCACATTGCGGACCAGGCGTTTCTTTCGGGCGGCGTGGTGGTGCATCAGCATTCGCGCATCGGCCGCCATGCGATGGTGGGCGGCAACAGCCGGGTGAATCTCGATCTGCCGCCGTTCTTTCTTTATGCGGGCTTCGATGCGCGTCCCACGGGCTTGAATCTGGTCGGCTTGCGGCGCGCGGGATTCCTTCAGCAACAAATCAGTGAGCTGAAGCAGGCGTATCGGGTGCTTTACGAGAGCGGCCTGCCGCGAACGGATGTCTTAAAGCGACTCGACTCCGAACCCGGTACCCAGGAATTGGCCGACTTTGTGCGCGCGAGCAAACGGGGCATCGCGCGTCCCTAAAACTGAGTACTACGGAAAAGACCTGAGTTCGCTCTCAGGGATTCCGCACTCTAGCTCTTGATTCGCCTCGGTCCTGGTCAATTCGGTAAAAGCCCTATTACTTTGGGGGCGGGTGGCCGAAAGAGACTCCATGCCCGCTAAGTTGATTGTCGGAATCCTGAACATTCGCAGCAGCTACATCAAGAACTTTGGCGATCCCGCCGGCAACGGCGTCCACGATACGGTGCAGTGGTGGCTGGAGCCAGGGCAGGCGTGGCGCATCCGCACCTTCGCCGCTGACCATGACATCCACGTCGACTGGGTGGGCGAAGGCCAGCCCGGAGAGCTGATCGGCAACATTCTCGATCATTACCGGGGATTGCTGGAACGGCTGGAAGTGGTGGACATTCCGAACATGCGCGACCGCGCGCAATCGTCCAGGCTGCTGCGGCGCGCGGGACTCGAGCCCAATCTGGAATTAGTACCCGATGGCTACGCCTATTGGAATCCCGATGGCGGGCAGTACTATTCGCTTTAGATCTTGCCATCGACGCATCGTTTTGATTCAGCGGCAAGAAGTGGTTGTGTTTGGGCGATGGCGGCGGCGTCGATAGCGCGGAGGTCCGGGCCCCAGAAGACTTGGCCGAGTTTTACTTTTTGGCCGCGATCAGGACGCCAGTCCTGGCTGATCATCACCTCACTAGCGTCGACCACGCCGCCACCGAAGAGCGGACCCAGCGTTGCCCAGACGTCTTCGATCACACTCCAGACATCGGGACGGTGTAACTGCCCGCGGCTGTGTGCACTACGGCTGCGGTAGCGGAGCGGGGCAGCAAACCGTATAAGTTCTTCACGCAGCCACTGAAGAGGGGGCGGCCGTTGAGGATGGTCCACTTACACGCGCCGATGGAGATGCGGCAGTCCACTTGGCGTAAGAGCGCGGGCGCTTGAAATTCGCTGAAACGGGCGGGCGTGGCGAGGAGATTCAGGTAGGTGGCGAGCGGCAATTGGTCGGCGTCGAGAAACGTAATCTCATGGCTCAAGCCGAGGCGGGTGGCAATTTCGTGCGCGGGCAGGCGATGGCAGACGCCTTCGACGACCAGAATCTCCGCCTTCGCATTGACGGCGCGGATGCCGGCGATCACCGCCTCCAATACCGGCATGGAGACGGTAACCGGCGGGCCAAGGGGATAGCCGAGATTTGGCTTAATGAGAATGCGTTGCGCCCCCACCGCCGCTGGCGGCGGAAGATAGGTAAAATTGTTGAAATCGGAGACGTTCATGGGGCGTCTGTTAAGATGACTCCTGTGCGCGTCCAAGTCCTATTTTTCGGACTCTTGCGAGACCTGATGGGTAAATCGCAAGAGAACCTGGACCTCGGTGAAACCCCTACCGAAGGCTTCCGGCTCCGCGATGTTTTTTCCTACTACGCCCAACGCGATCCGCGTCTGGCGGGGTTGGCGGCGAGCATTGTGCTGGCGCGCAATCAAAGCTTCGAGGCCCCGGACTGTCTGATTGCGGACGGTGACGAGATCGCGTTTCTGCCGCCGGTTTCGGGCGGTGCGGGGCCCTATTCCCATGTCATTGACGATACGGCGGGCCACTTTTTCGCCTTGACACGAGAAAAGATCGACACCGACAGCATAAAGCGCCGCTTGTTGGCTGCCCACGACGGGGCAATGTGCGACTTCGAAGGTGTCGTGCGTGACAACACCAAGGGCCGGGCGACGCGCTTCCTGGACTATGAGTGTTATGAAGCCATGGCGATCAAGCTAATGGCGCAGATTGGCCGCGAGATCGCGCAAGCGCATGCCATCAGCCGCATCGCGCTGGTCCACCGTTTGGGGCGGCTGGAGATTGGCGAGGCGAGCGTCGTGGTGATCGCCACGTCACCCCACCGGGGCCCCGCCTTCGCGGCGGCGCTGGACGGGATCAACCGGCTCAAGAAGACTGTGCCGATTTGGAAAAAAGAGTACTTTGCCGATGGCGAAGTGTGGGTGGATGGCGATTGGGACGATGCGGTGGTGAGTCGCGCCGGCCTCGCGCCATGAAACGCCGTACCCTGCTGCTGACGCCGGTTCTGCTTTTGGCCCAGGAAGTGCCGGTGATTCGCGTCCAGGTGAAGCTGGTGCGCTTGCTCGTGACCGTAAAAGATCCGCAAGGGGAGCCCGTGGGCCACCTTCGCCGCGAAGACTTTGCCGTCGCCGACACCGGCGTTCCCCAGGAGATTGCGGTGTTTGAGCGCTCGACGGCGCAGCCGCTGTCGGTCTCGTTACTGATCGATACCAGCTTGTCGACGGCGACGAACCTGGAGTACGAGTCGCGGGCCATCAAGGGCTTCCTCGCCGCGCTCTATGGCGCGGGCAACCCGGATGACCGGGCGGCACTGTACAGCTTCCATGACGAAGTGATTATGCAGACCGGGTTTACGCGTTCGCTCGACCGCATCCTGCGGCCGTTGGCGAAGCTGAAGCCGCTTTCGGGTACCTCGCTCTACGATGCGCTGTGCTTCGCTTCGCAGGATCTCGAACGGCGATCCGGCCGGCGGGTTTTGGTGGTGGTGACCGATGGCGGCGATACCACTTCGCGCAAGAAGTATCGCGATGCGCTCGAAGCGGCCCAGCGCGCGGACGCCGTGATCTATTCGATTCTGGTGGTGCCGATTACGGCCGAGGTGGGACACAATGTGGGCGGCGAGAATGCGCTGATCACTTTGGCGGGCAGCACCGGCGGGCGCATTTTCCGGCCGACGCTGGGCAAACAGCTGGACACGGCCTTCGCCGCCATCTTGAGCGACCTGCGCACCCAGTACTTGTTGGGGTACTATCCGCGGGCGCTGCCGGCCGATGCCAAACCCTTTCATCCGGTACGCGTGACGCTGACGGGAGCCACCGTTCCGGCCAACGGTTTGCAGCTCCTCTCCCGCAACGGCTATTATGGAGATTCGGACTAGTCCTTGGCCAAAGCTAAAACCCTCGCTCCCGACAACACGCTGGCCGAACCCCAGTACCTGCGCCAATTAATCGATGGGAAAATTCCGGTCGCTCTGAAGCTGGTGAGTGGCGAATTGCTGTACGGGATGGTGGAGTATTACGACCGCCATTTTATTCGCCTCACCCGGGAAAACGCCCCCAACCTCTTTGTGTATAAGCACGAGATCAAGTATCTATTTGAAGATGAGAATCGTTAGCAGTGCGGTAAGCCGGCATCCCCTCCCTCACGGCCGGGTGCCTCAAACGAACCCCGGCCGTCAGGGAGGGGATGTTGTTGCAGACCACGGTGCCAACCATCCATGACCTCTTATCTCGAAATAGCGGCGGGGATCGCCCGCGAGGCAGGCGCGCTCACCACCAAGTACTTCAACCGCGGCGTGCAGTTTGAGATCAAGGGCGAGCAGGATCTGGTGACCGAAGCCGACCGGGCGAGCGAAGAGCTGATTCTGGAGCGATTGCGGTCGCACTTTCCGTCGCACACCATCGTGGCCGAAGAAAGCGGATTGCATGACAAGAGTAGCGAATACCGCTGGTATGTGGATCCGGTAGATGGCACGACGAACTTCGCGCATGGCTACCCGGTCTACAATGTGACGCTGGCGCTGGAGCACAAAGGCGAGCTGATTGCCGGCGTGGTTTATGACCCGACGCGTGACGAAATGTTCGCGGCAGAGCGCGGCAGCGGGGCCTATTTGAACAACCGGCGCATCCAGGTTTCCCCCGCACCGAACATTGAAGTGGCTTTGTTTTCGACGGGGTTCCCGACGCGCCGCCGCCACCTCGATGTCAATATTCACTTTTTCTATCAACTGGCGATGGTGACGCACGGCATCCGGCGCAGCGGCTCAGCCGCCATCGACTTGGCGCACGTGGCTTGCGGCCGGCTGGATGGGTTTTGGGAATTTCGTTTGAGCCCGTGGGACATGGCAGCTGGTAAGCTGTTAATTGAAGAGGCGGGCGGCACAGTGACGGACATGAGAGGCCGTCCTCATCGTTTGGACTCCATTCACCTTCTGGCGTCGAACGGGAAAATTCACCCCGGCACGCTCAATATTTTTCACGACACCTTTGAGGGGCGATTCGCTTATGCGCTCCCCGAGATCACGACGGTCGACGACGCGTGAAGCAGCTTTAGGCGCAAGGTTTACACTTGCCGGCCGAAATCTCTCCAGTTTCGCGAGGGAATTGTAATATCTTAAAGGAGTATCCCGGCGACATCCCCTGTTGACCCGGCGAAGGCCCGTAGGCCGCGTTCCGCCGTTCGGAGTAAAAAAACCATGAAATCCCAATTACTGATGCGATCTTTGACGTTTATCGTCGCCACTTTGGCCGCCGTGGCGCAGCCCACGGTGGTGATGAATGGAAACCCGACCCGGGTGCTGGGGCAGGCAAAAGCGAATGTGCTGACGGGCGGCGTGAATCTGGTGGAAGGACGCGAACTGTATGCGCCGCAAGGCGTGTGGATCGACGTCGCGAGCGCCACTTCGATTCTGTACGTTGCCGACACGCGCAACAACCGGGTGCTGGCGTGGAAGAATTCAGCCACGGCCAACTCCGGGGCCCCCGCCGATTTGGTCATCGGCCAGCGGGACCTCCAATCCACCTCGCCCCAGGGGCCCGATCAAAATGGCCAGCGTCTCGCCAGCGGCCTGAACTCTCCGAACGGCGTAATCACCGATGCCGTGGGCAACCTCTATGTGGCGGATGCTGGCAACAATCGCATCCTCCGTTTCCCGAAGCCCTTCGAGCAAAATTCCGAACTTCTGCAGGTAGATTTGGTGATCGGGCAGCGCAGCATCAACGAGAATCTTTTCAATCAGGGCTTGGGCGACCGGGGAATGTCGGAAACGAGTTTGTTCTTGTCCCAGCCGGGCGGCACCGTCCAGCGCGCGGGCATGGCGTTCGACCCGCAACGCAATCTTTGGGTCACCGATCCGTTGAACCACCGCGTGTTACGTTATCCGCCGGCCGCGCTGGCCCGGGGCGGTTTCGCCCCCGCCGCTGACTTGGTGCTCGGGGCCACCGAATTTACGACTTCGCTGGGCCGCATTACTCTTCCCTTCGTTCAAGACATCGCTTTGCGGAAAGACTATCTTTACGTTCCCACCGGAATCGGGTTCGATAGCCGGGGCCGTCTCTTCGTCCGGGATTGGGCCCCGGGCTTTTCGCGGGTTTTGGTTTGGGAAGTGGCGTCGCCGTTTTTCAATGGCAAATCAGCCAACCGCATCGTCGGGATCGGAACCGCGCCCGGTGCCGGGCAACAACTGCCGCTGATCAATGAGTATGGCGCAGGAGCGTTTCAGCAGGGTGCCGTCGACGGTGTCAGGCCCGGCATATTCCTCTTCGGTACCAATCTTTACGTGCCTGATGTCAGCAGCAATCGCATCCTGGTTTTTGATGCTTACGACAATTGGCCCGCCGAGACTACAAGAATTTCACCCCCCGCACGGGCGGTGATCGGCCAGGACAGTTTCAACGTCGGCAAAGCAAATCGCAACGGCCTGCCCGTCGGCAACAATGGCTTTGCCTATCCCATCGCTTTGTGGGTGGGTGGCTCGGAAATGTTCGTGGTCGATGCGGGTAACAACCGGATCTTGGCCATGGCCGGGCGGGACTTCGCCTTCAACGCGGCTTCTCGCGTAGTCGGCCAAACGGGCTTCACGCAGAGCGGACCCAATTTGGTGGAAGGCAAAGAGTTTTACTTCCTGGATGGCTTTACGGGCGATCGGCAAGCGGTGGGTACCCAATTGGCGGGAACCTGCATGGCCCTTGATGGCGACCGGCTCTATGTGGCCGATTCGCAAAACCATCGCGTGCTGGCTTTCCCGGACGTGCGCCGGGTGAAACCGCTCGATTCCGCCGTCCTGGTTATCGGGCAAACCGACATCACCAGCACCGTTCCTAACGCGCCGGGCGGCGAATTGGGGACGACCAGCGACCGCGGCTTGAATGGCCCCACCTGCGTGGCCGTTGATCGGGACGGCAACCTTTGGGTCGCCGATACCGGCAATAGCCGCGTGCTGCGTTTCCCGCGGCCGTTCGACCAGACCGGACCCGGTTTGAAACAGCCGAATCTGGTTCTCGGCCAAAGCTCATTCACCGCCCGCTCCACCGATCCCACTTCGCGCACCATGCGGGCACCGGCCGGAATTGCGTTTCTCAATGACGGTAGCGTGTTGGTATCGGACTATTTGCACAACCGGGTGCTGCGCTTCCGCAAACCGGCGGGCGGCGACTTTCAAAACGGCCAAGCCGCCGACGGAGTTTTTGGCCAAGCCAATTTTACCGATAGTGTCCGCGGAGTCACCCTGAACCGCTTCGGCGCGCCCAAGGGCATCGCCACCGACAGTGATGACCGTCTTTATGTGGCCGAAGTACTCGGCAACCGCGTGCTGATCTTTAGCGAGGCGGGTTTGGCCGCTTCGAACCCAACGGCCCGGCAGGATTTTAGCGGCCTCGGTGCGCCTCAGGCCGTCTACATCAATCCGGAAACGGGCGATATCTGGGTGGCGGATACGAGCAATCAGCGCATTTTCCGGCTGGCGCCTTTCAGCCAGCTCCCGGTCGGTGCCATCACTCCGGAACAGCAGATTGGGTCACCTTTCCCCTTGGCGATGGCCCTGGACCGCTTCGGCAATCTGATCACCGCCGATGCCGTCAACCGCATCGCATTCTACTATCCGGGCATCCGCGTCTTGAACTCGGCGGCGGCGCATCGCACCCAGGTTGCGCCCTCCACTTACTCGGCCATTTATGGGGCGGACAAAGTCTTTGGCAACGTCACCAAGCTATTCACTGAAGAGCCGAATCCGGTACCGATGCCGACCGTGGTGGGCGACACCCGCGTGATCGTCGGCGAACGCGCCGCCCCCATCCAGTTCGTTTCGCCCAGCCAGATCAACTTTGTGGTGCCCAAGGATACGCCCACTTCCGGCACCGTCGAGGTGGTGGTGGAACGGCCCAGCACCGGACAAGTGCTGGCGGCGGGCATCGCTGAAATGGACATCGTCGCGCCGGCGGTCTTCGCCGGTGCCGGCGGACGGGGCCAAGTGGCAGCAACCAACCAGGACGGTAGCGTGAACTCGCCCTCCAATGCCGCCGCTCGCGGTTCAGTGATCACCATCTACGCCACCGGCCTCGGTAACGTGGCTGGAGCTCCGGACGATGGCGTTCCGGCCGGCGGCGGCGCACTCACCTCGGGTACCCTCGTGGTGATCATCGGTGCGGCTCAGGTACCGGCCGCGAATATCAAATACTCGGGCTTGACGCCGGGTTTGATCAGCGTCTGGCAGATCAACGTCGAAATCCCGGGCAGCGTGCCTCCGGGCAACGCGACCCCCTTCGGTTTGCGATACCGTGACACCAACGCGCAGCCGTTCCTCACCATTGCCGTAAAGCAATAAGGGCGGCCCGCCTATCGCAGGCGGGCTAACCAGACCGGATCAGGGGGAGCCGCCAAAGCGAGTGCGGCGCGCGCTTTGGCTTGCAACTCCTCACGGCGGACGGGCTCGCGGCGGGCCCATTCGAGCCACAGCTTGGCTTGGAGGTTGTGCGCGGCGGGAAGGCGTTGCTTCAACCCCTCAATGGCGTGGGCGCGATCGCCGCTAGCGAACAAGCCCAGCAGCACATCGGGATGCTGCTCACCCAGATTTTGACGGCGAATGGCGATGGCCTGGCCATAAAGCTCCGCCGCTTCTACCAGCTGTCCGGAGCGCTCGCGAAGTTCGGCGAGTTGCTCAATCGCGCGACTCGTCAAGGCATGCTTTTCTCCTAAGCGAGCGCGGCGAATGCGCAGGACGTTGTCGATCACCGGCGCAGCTTCGGCCAGGCGGCCTTGCGCTAGCAGTACGGCGGCCAATTGACCTTGGGCGAAGCTGAGTTCGGTGCCGTTGGACCCGTGAAAGCGCTGCTCCAGGGCGACCGATTCGCGGCTCAGGGCTTCGGCTTCCCGCAGCAGGCCGGCTTCGCAAAAGGCGGCGGCATTGGTGTTGAGGGACCGCGCCAGTTCAGGATGGCCGCCTGGGTAAGCCGCACGAGCGAGGGCGACGGATTCATTGGAGAGCGCGAGCGCTCGGGTCACTTCGCCGCGAGCCAGGGCAACCCCCGCCAACTGGCTCAGGCTTGAACCAACGCGTGGATGGTGGGGGCCCCACTGTTTACGCCGGATGGCGAGAGCCTCAGTGAAGAGGCCTTCGGCGGCGTCCAGATTGCCGAGTCCGCGCTCGACATTGCCCAGGTTGCCCAAGGAAAGCGCCGTCAGGTAATGACCCGGTGGAAGCGCGGTGCGGCGGATGCGCACCGCCTCCTGAAACGTGGCGCGACTCTCCGGAAGGCGGCCACGGATCTGCTGCAGGATGCCGAGAATATTGAGCGAATCGGCGATCATCTCATCGTCAGGCGACAGTTTGGCGCGGCGAATCTTCAAAGAGCGCGCCACCAGCTGCTCGGCGCGATCGTTTTGCGGCAACTCGCGGAGTAAGTCGGCGAGGCGGATGGCAATGCGGGCGACCCTGAGCGAGTCAGCACCGGTGACCTGCTCTTCCAACTGCAAGCTTCGCTCGAAGAGGGGCAAGGCCTTCTGAAAAAGGCCGAGTTGACGGTAGACGTCGCCGAGCTTTTCAGAAAGCGCGGCCTCGACGGCCGGCTCCCCGGCGAACTGTTGCCGCAGTTGGGCGGCACCGCGATCCACCAGGACGCGCGCTGGCAGGTCCGCGCCCTTGGTGCCATTGGGGTCAGAAGCGTCGAAGAGGTCGACCAGGAATTTCTGCACCGCCTGGGCCGTATCGCGCTCGTGCTTGTATTGGCGATTGAGATTGGTGAGCATGACTCCGGAGGCCACCAGGACGGCCAGCAGAATCACGGCGAAGGCGACAGCCAGCTTGTGGCGGCGCATGAACTTCTGGGCCACATAGACGAAGCGCCCCTCGTGCGCGGTGACCGCGAAGCCATCCAGGTAGCGGCCCACATCGCCGCCAAGCTGGTCAGCGGAGGCGTAACGTGCGCCGGGCTCTTTGCGAAGGGCCTTGGCGGCAATGGCGGCGATATCGGCGGGCACGGCCGTTGGCTCGGCAGTGGGCAGGCCGGTTAACTGGGCTAAGGGCTGGGGTTCCTGCTCGCAGACGATGCGGCGGATCTCGTTGGTATCGAGGCCTTCCACGGCGTAGGGCAGACGGCCGGCCAGCAGCACCGTGAGCAGCAGTCCCAGCGAATAGACGTCGGTGGCGGTAGTGATGGGCTCGCCCCGCAGTTGCTCAGGGCTCGCGTATTCGGGCGTCATCAGGCGGTCGAAAGGGCGCGTGACGGCTTGGGTAAACGCCCCAAGCTCGGGGCGCAGCAGCTTAGCGATGCCGAAATCGAGCAGCTTCACTTCGCCTTCGCGCGTCACCAGGATATTGCCCGGCTTCACGTCGCGATGAACGATCAGGTTGCGGTGCGCGTAGTGGACAGCGTTGCAGACTTGGCGAAAGAGGCGCAGGCGCTCATCCAGCGTGGGTTGCCGGACGCGGCAGTAATCGTCGATCGGATGGCCGTCGATGTACTCCATCACGACGAAGGGGACGCCGGAAGCGGTGACGCCGCCATCCACCAGGCGGGCGATGTTGGGGTGGTCAAGCGCGGCAAGGATCTCGCGTTCAGCCTGAAAGCGCCGCTCGAGGCCAGGCTCCAGTAGGTGGCCGTGCATGAGTTTGATCGCCACCGGACGGCGAAACAGGCCGTCGGCACGCTGGGCGAGCCAGACATCGCCCATGCCGCCGCGGGCGATCCGGCGGGTAAGACGGTAAGGTCCGGCGGCTTGCCCGGAGCCTAAAGTAAGCTCATCTTGAATGGTCGCTGGAATTCGGCTCATCCTGCCATCCTCCTCAGGTGATTTACCTAGAGGGATCGGCGATCGAGCTCATTTTCTGTAGGGTGAACGCGATTTCCCGCCGGTTTTCCGAACTTGTCTCCAGAATTGCCGTATTCTTGTGTGGTGCGCCTGACTCTTCACATCGTTCGCTGTTAGGATGAATTCCTTCCCGCGCGAAGAGTCCGGTCCGATTATTCTCTCCGGTTCACGTTTCGCGCACTCGTTGTCGTCGAGTTCGTACCGGGAAAGGTTGTTTCCATGTACCCGTTCCTGATTGGTTTAGCCGCCGTCATCGTGCTGTTCGTCCTCGCCGTACGCCTCGGCGGCTTGGTGATCATCCGCGAGGATCAAGTCGGCGTGATTGTGAAGCGGTTCACTTTCGGTGGCCGTAAACTACCCGATGGCCGCGTCGTTTCGCTCGAAGGCGAAGCCGGTTATCAAGCCGGTACGCTCGCCCCCGGCGTACACCCGTTCTACTGGCCTTGGCAGTACAAAGTGGAGAAGTTTCCGATGACGATCATCGAGCCCGGCTGCATTGGCCTGGTGATCGCCAACGACGGCGCGCCCATGCCGGTTGACCGGGTGCTGTGCCAGCCGGTCGCTTGCGACGACTACCAATCCGCCGAAAAGTTCTTGCGCTCCGGTGGCCAAAAGGGGCGTCAATCCGCCATCCTCACCGCCGGTTTCTATCGCATCAACCCGGTGCTGTTCCGCGTCGTCCCCAACATCGCCATGACCAAAATCGGCTCCGACAAAGTCGGCATCGTCACGGTGATGGATGGCGCGCCCATGCCCGAGGGTCAAATGGCCTCCAAGCGCGCCGAGGGTCACGAGGACTTCCAAAATCCCGCCGCCTTTATCCGCGCGGGCGGCTGCCGCGGCCTGCAGGAGCAAATCATTCTGGCCGGCAACTACAACATCAACCCCTGGTTCGCCGAAATCGAGCAATCCGACCTTTACGAAGTGCCCATCGGCTACGTGGGCGTCGTCGTCAGCTTTGTCGGCGACGACATGAAAGACATTTCTGGCGAGCAATTCACGCACGGCAACATCGTCCGCAAAGGCGGCAAAGGCGTGTGGGACGAGCCGCTTTACCCCGGCAAGCATCCGCTGAACTCGCGCATCATGAAGGTGGAAGCTGTACCGACCACCAACATCGTCCTCAACTGGGCGAACGCGCGATCAGAAGCGCATAAGCTCGATGAAAAGCTCTCGACGATCACCGTTCGCTCGCAAGACGGCTTCAACTTCACTTTGGACGTCTCGCAGATCATCAACATCGGCGCGACCAAAGCGCCTTGGGTGATCTCGCGAGTCGGCAGCGTACGCAATCTGGTGAACCAGGTGCTGGAGCCGATCGTCGGCAACTACTTCCGCAATAGCGCGCAGAATTACAGCGTGCTCGACTTCCTCTCGAACCGCGCCGGGCGTCAACAGGAAGCGCGCCAGCACATCACCGACGCCATCAAGGAATACGACGTCCAAAGCGTCGACACCCTGATCGGCGACATCACGCCGCCGCCCGAACTGATGCACACCCTCACCGCGCGCAAGATGGCCGAGGAGCAACGCAAGACGTTCCAGATTGAGGAGCAAGCGCAGCGCACGCGCCAGGAACTTGAGCGGCAAAAAGCCCTCGCTGACAAGCAGAAGGAACTCGTCAATTCCGAGCAGGACGTTCGCGTTTCGGAGATGCGTGCCAAAGCGGCCGTCGAAGGCGCACAAGGCGATTCGCTGGTCACATCGCGCCGTGCCGAAGGCGAAGCCTTAGCCAAAAAGCGCATCGGCGAGGCAGAAGCCGAAGTGGTAGCCATCCGCGGCCGCAACGAAGCCGAAGCCATCCGGGCCATCGGCCAGGCCCGCGCCGACGCCTACAAGCTTGGCGTCGAGGCGATGGGAGAAAACTATTCCATGCTGCAAATCTTCACCGTCTTAGCCGAAAAAGGCATCCGCTTGACGCCAGACGTCCTGGTATCGGGAGGCGAAAAGTCCGCCTCGGCGACGGATGGCCTGCTGGCAGTCCTGCTGCGGGATACGGTGGCGAAGAAGCTGAGTTAACTCGTGATAGGAGTGGCCGTGTCGTGACGCGACCCCGTCATTTCCCGGAAACGCGGTGATCGCGTCTCGCGCCGCAGGCAACAAACGGCTCCGATGGGTCGGGATCCAAGTGGCCGGGCGGGCTAAGGCCATGTAGGGTGATCAACGGATCGACGGCCATTCGGATTTAGAGCACAATGTAGGCATTATGGTGAGGACGCGAAATGTGATCGGCGAGTTTGAATATCTGGTGCTGGCCGCTTGCCAACGGCTGGGCGATGGAGCCTATGGAACTTCCATCGCGGAGGATGTTGAGGCGGCCACCGCCCGCCCCTGTTCCTCCGGCGCACTCTACCTGACTTTGGATCGGCTGGAGGCGAAGGGCTTCGTCGCGACTCGCATGGGCGAAGCGACGCACCAACGGGGTGGGCGTGCGAAACGGCTGGTTCAAATCACTGGTTTAGGACAGCGTGCCGCGGCGGAGTTCTACTCCACAGTCGCCCGAGCCTCGTTGGGCATCCGCTGGGAAGGAGCGAAACAATGCACAACTTGTTTTGGCGTCTGACTCTGATATTGTCCAAGCTGCTCGCCGCTGCCGACCAGGACCCCCTGCTGGGTGATCTGGAAGAGCGGCGATTGAACGGCACCGCCCGTGGGCTAGCCGATGTCTTTTTGTTTGTCGGCGCGCAGCAGTTTCGTGCGTGGGCCGGGTGGCGCCCATGGATCGCGTTGATCTCACTTTTCCCGCCGCTCAGCATGTTGATCGGTTGTGTCTTTTCGGTCGGGCAAATCATTTCCAAGTACCCCTGGCACGACATTCATGCGTTGACGCCGGCCCAAATGGTGAACCTGTCGCTCGCGTCCAGCATTACTGTTGCGATCTGGTCCTGGAGTGTTGGCTTTGGCCTGGGCTGGGTGGCGGGCCGGGCCTACATCAGCGTATTACCCGTGTTGACGTTGGCAGGCTTGTTGCTCATTGACGGTGGTGCCGTAGCAAGCGGCCCGTTGCGCCTGAAGGTACTGGCAGTGTTGATGACGGGAGCGCTAATTGCGGCACCAGCGTTTGCCGGTTTGCGAAAGGGGCTAATCGGTGTGTCACTCTCAGGTCGCCACGCCTTGGGCCTGACGGGAGCTTCAATAACGGCCTTACTTTGGACAGA
This sequence comes from Bryobacteraceae bacterium, assembly GCA_031367405.1. Taxonomy (GTDB): domain Bacteria; phylum Acidobacteriota; class Terriglobia; order Bryobacterales; family Bryobacteraceae; genus JALHNI01. Next base: position 9,492 of record JANLPT010000361.1, on the reverse strand, counting down.
CCTCCAGCAACCAGGTTTTTCAGCGGACGTGGCGCAACTAGCCGCAAGCGTGGTGTTCCTATGGCCGGTACTCGTGCCGCTTGCCTGGCCGCTTTGGTGCCACAAGTAACCGCCGCTGCACCACCGTCGCGGAATTCGTGTCAAAGACCCTCTTACCCCGATCCTCATCCCGCCGGACCATAACGACTCAACGTTACAATAATTTACGACTATTTCTGGATCCTCCGCGAGGGGTGGGGGTCGCTGCACCCCCCACCATTTCTAAGCCCAGTTCGTGCCTGACATCACCAGAGAGATCGGGGTCAAACACGCTCACACCCAAGAGATCGGGGTCAAGAGATCGAGAGATCGAGTAGAGAGTAGAGGGGAGTGATGTAAGTAATATCGGACACCCATACTTGGTCCGGCCCATCCGGTAAATTATCCTCGAGCATGAGCCGCCGTACTTTCTTATGATTCACCACGCGGCCTCGCCGTCGCAACTCCACGCCGGCGCGCCGGTAGCCGTAACGGCGATGACTTAGACATATCTTCTGGATCTCGTTTCGCCGATCCACATCCGCTTCGGCGGGCGCGGCTTGCGCCCAGTCGCGATAGTAACTGGCGCGACTTACTTTGGCTAAACTACACATCTGTTCCACGTAGGCCTCTTTCATCCCCTGACCCTACCCCCTAGCGCCGAGGCGCAGGGTGAGCATGGTGATGTCGTCGGACTGGGGGGCTCCGGCGGTGAAGGTGAGGAGGCTGCCGGTGATCCGGTCGATGAGGTGGCGGGAGGCGAGGGAGGAGGCGCCTTCGAGACCGGCGACGAGCCGTTCGTTGGTGAAGTCCTCTAGGGTGGCGTTCACCGCCTCGGGAACGCCGTCGGTGTAGAGGAAGAGTCCGTCACCCGGCGCGAGCGCGGCGCTGCCCGCCGTACACTTCAGTTTGGCAAACATCCCCAGCGGGAGCCCGCCGGTGATGGGCACTTCTTCCACCGCACCGGAGGCGCGCAGCAGGTAGGGCGGATTGTGGCCGGCGTTGCAGAAGTGAAACTCGCCGGAGCGCAGGTGGAGGATGCCGTAAAAGCAGGTCGCGAACATGCTCGACACCTTCTCGCGCACCAGGACACGGTTCACTTCGAGCAGACACTCCGCCGGCGCGACGCCTTGAAGGGCCGTGGTCTTGATCTGCGTGCGGGTGACGGCCATGTAGAGCGCGGCGGGGATGCCTTTGCCGGAAACGTCGCCGATGACGAGGCCCAGACGGTCGTCGTCGATCAAGAAGAAATCGAAGAAGTCGCCACCGACGGCTTTGGCAGAGTGCATCGCGGCGTGGATATCGAAGTCCGTGCGGTCGGGGAAAGGCGGGAAGATGCGGGGCACCAGTGAGTGTTGAATGGTGCGCGCGGTATCGAGCTCTTTTTGCAGCGCGGCGAGTTGTTCGCGGTCACGCACGGCGTCCACCATCTCCGCGCAGAGAAACGAGTTTTCGATGGCGGCAGCGGTCTGGAGCGCGATGGTGTTCAGCAGCTTGAGGTCGACGCTCGAATAGGATGCGCCGGTATCGTTGCCGAGCGAAATGACGCCGACGGTGCGCTGCTTGGCTCTTAAAGGCGCGCAGATGGCGGAGCCATTGGGCGTATTGACGATCTCCGCGATGCCGCGTTCGACCGCGCGTTCGACGGCCGAAGCAACCAGGGGCGAATCCGCCGGCAGGGCGCCTTCGGGGCCGAAAGCGGCGACCGGGCGCAAGGGTCCGCCTTCCGTGTCCATCACCAGGACGCCGCCGTGCGACGCGGCGATGAGGCGGCGGGCCTGGTCGAGCGCGGACTGTCCGACGGCCGCAAAGTCGAGCAGCGCTGCTAGCTGTTCCGAGAGCTGCTCAATGAGATGGACTTCCCGATAGAGGTGGAGCACTTCACCGGCGAGGGCGCGGCGCTCGGACTCCTTGGCGGCGAGATGCGTGATGAGGGTGACGAGAGCAGCCGCCGGCGCAGACGGTCCAGTGACCAGTCCGCTGACCCAGCCGAGGGTCGTGTCCTCATGGACGATAGGATGGCGCGAGAGTCCGGGCGTGCCGAGGATCGCCTGGCCTGCGGCGTCTTCGAGGGCGAGGTCGAGCGACGCGGCGAGGGCGGTGACCGCTGGGAGGGCACCGGAGCGGAGGAGGGTTTTGAGGTTCAGGTTGGCCATGTCAGGGCTGGTGAGTGATACGGAGGCACTTTCGTTAGCGATATGCGGAATCGTGATCCGCATGTAGGGACAGAAACTGTAGAAACTCACCGTGCCGGCGGACGATCGCGCGTGCCTTTTGGCTTAGGCGAATTGAATATAGTCGTTCTCGCTCAATACCGGTCCGGCTATGGACAACTTCCCAGCGAAGACCCTTGTCCCGGTAAACCGCGTTCCATTCCATGCCTGCCAGCTTGACACAACAATTCAGCACGGCAATCCGATCCTCCCTCTCCAAGGAGAACCACTGTTTCTGAAACTCGGGATTGTTCAAATCGAGCCGGACGGGCATAGACCGCTATCGCTTACGAAGTACTTTCTTCGTAAGCGCAGTCAGGTCAGTTTCCGAAGGTGGATGGGTAGCGGCCCACTCGAGAGCGCGGTCAAGACTGGCGCGCATTTCCGGGGTGTGGAGCCAGAGTTCGTCGTCCGGAATGACCTGCGCAGCTTTGATTGTCCAAACGCCGTCCGAAACTTGGTCGACCGTGACGACGCGACCCGCGTACTGCTTGCCGAGCGAAATCTGTCCACTGGACCCAATCGTCTTGATTTCGATTTGCATGACTGCATGATAGCATGATTTGGTCTCCTCCATGCGTACCAAGCGGGTTAGCGGGTGAAAGACCACCCCACCGCTCACGGGGAGGGCTAGCTAGCTAGGGAATGTATCCGCGAAAATCGGGTTCATTAATACCGCTTGGGATGCCCATAGAGATAGTGGTCAACTTGCGCAGCGCCATCCTTGTGTTGCGACTCCAGGGCTTCCGGCGGCACACTTGCCGCAAGGGCGGCGAGCCGATCCCAGATGGATTGGTCGGCGGGGTCGGAGGACAAGGGACGAAGGTGCTCCTCCGCGATGGTTTGTAGCCAAGTCTCAACGGTGAGGCCTTCGGCTTCCGCTTGCGATCGCCACGCCGCTAATTTCTCTTCTGGGAGGTCGAGGGTGAGGTTTATGAGTTAGTCCTGTTCTTCAGATTCCCGTTCGACGATCACCCTGAGATCCCTGTACCCTGACGGTCGGAGTTCGTTTGGGGCAGCGGGAATTGGTTCCCATACCTAAGGATAAATCAGAAACAGAACGTTCTCCAACCCCTTCTCAAACCGCAGCGCCCGGACCCCTTCATTGCTCGAAAGCAGCGAACTAAGGACGATGATATCGGGCTTGGCGCTCACCGCCCGGGAAACTAGATCGGCACCGTTGGACTCCATCACGTGATAGCCCCTGGCCTCCAGGACCTCAGTCAGCGTGCGGATGGTGGAGGCGTCTTCATCCACCACCATCACCTTCTTCTTGGACTTGCCCTGGTCCAGCAGCGTGCCGACTTCGCGGAACAGCGAGGCCGTGTCGATGGGCTTGGTGAGGTAGCGGTCGACGCCCAACCGGAAGCCGCGCTCCTGGTCCTCGACGATCGACAGAATGATGATCGGGATGTCCATCGTGGCGGGGTCGTTCTTCAGCACCGCCGCTACGTCGAAGCCATTCATCTTCGGCATCATCACATCAAGAATCACGATGCCCGGCGTCTCCTCGCGAATCAGAGCGAGCGCCTGCAGGCCGTCTTCGGCGAGGCGGACTGGATAGCCGGCTTCGGTGAACTCCTGCTGCAGCAGGGAGCGGATGTGCGGGTCGTCATCCACCACCAGCACGGACTTCGGCCGCGGCTCGTGCTTCACAATGTTGTCGCGCAACTGGCGCATCAGGGCCTCGATGTCGACAGCACGGGAGGTAGAAACCGTCCTGTCGCCAGCAACCGGCAAGCTGAAGGAAAAAGTACTGCCGACGCCGATCTCGCTTTCCACCCAGATGCGGCCCCCGTGATACTCGACGATCTCCTTCGAAATCGGCAGGCCAAGACCAGTGCCCTTGGGCTTGTCAGTCAGCGTGTCGCCCACCTGTTTGAAGCGCTCAAAGACCTTGGGCTGGTCCTCCGGCTTAATGCCGACGCCCGAGTCCTTCACACTGACCACCACCAGCCCCTGCCGCAGCAGCGCCGAGCAGGTGATGCTGCCGGTCTCGGTGAACTTCACCGCGTTCGAGATCAGGTTGATCACCACTTGCATCAGCCGGTCAGCGTCGCCGGTCAGCATGGGCAGGCCGGGTTGGATGTTCCTGACGAGATCAAGCTTCCTGGTTTCGAACAGTGAGGAAGTGGCCGCGATGGCCCGCTCCACCACTTCGCCCACCGACAAAGGTGCCATGTTCCAGGTGAACTTGCCTGCTTCGATCTTGGCGAGATCGAGCACGTCGTCGATCAGCTTGGTGAGGCGTTCGCCTTCGCTGACCACGATGTTGAGATTGTCGCTCACCTGCCGTTTGGTCTGCGCGATGCGCTTGTCGTCTTCGGGCACCAAAGGGAAGATGCGCTCGTCCAGGCGGCGGCGAATGATCTTGGCGAAGCCGAGCACCGAGGTCAGCGGCGTGCGCAGTTCATGGCTCACCGTCGACAGGAAGGTGCTCTTGGCGGCGTCGGCTTGTTCGGCCGAGGCGCGGGCCTTCTGGGCTTCTTCAAAGAGCTGGGCATTGTGGAACGCGACGCCAATGGACGCGGCGATCGTCGACAGCAGGCGCTGATCGGCTTCGGTAAAACGGCCTTCCTCCTCCGTGGTCTGCACGCTGACGACGCCGATTGACTCGCCACCCGAAGCAATCGGCACGCCCAAGTAAGAAGCGGCCTGGCGGCCCATATTCTTCACCCCGAGGCGGGCGCTGCTTCCCCGCAGGTCCTGGTTGATCAGCAGCGGCTGGCCGGTGCGAATGATTTGCGACGTGAGCCCTTCCCCAAAGGGACGGGATTGCGCCGCTTCCTCGCCGTGGCTGTAAGGGAAGTGCAGCATCATGGTGGAGCGGTCGAGCAGGGCGACGTAGGCGATGGGGGCCTGGAAGAGGTCGCGAATCTGGTCGCCGACGAGTTGGATGAGGCCATCCTTGTCGAGCTGGGTGGTGAGGGCTTGCGTGATGCGGTTGACGGTGGCGAGTTCGGCGGCGCGTTCGCTCAGGTCCTTGGTGCGGTCAGCGACGGTGGCTTCGAGAGCCTTGGCTTGCGCTTCAAGCGCTTCATTCTCGCGGCGGGCTTTGTCGCGCTCGCGGCTGATCAGCCGTTGACGGGCAGCCAGGGCGAGGAGGCCGAAGAAGAGTCCGTAGGCGATGTAGGAGAAATTCGTGCGGTACCAAGGGGGCAGGATCGTGAAGCTATAAGCCCCCTCCTCTCCTGCCAGGCCATCGATGTTGCGGGCGCGAACGCGGAAACGGTAAGTGCCGGGCGGGAGACTGCTATAGTTGGCTTCGGTCTGATTGCCGGGTGCGGACCACTCACGGTCCGCCCCTTCCAGCAGGTACTGATAGCGAGTGCCTTTTTCGTCGCCAAAGGTGGGGGCGGCAAACTCAAAACGCAAGGAGTTGCGATCGTAGGGCAGGCTGGAGCCAGCCGTGGAGCCGGACCCGCCGCCGAAGACCACGGCGTCGGCACCGGAGGTGACTCGCCGGACGAGCACCGGGAAGCCCTGGCCGCCGGAAGCTTTCACGCGACGGTCAAAGCGGAAGAGGCCGTCCGAACCATTCAGCCACATCACTCCGTCGGGGTCGGTCTCCGCCCGCCGCAGACTCAACCGGGTGAGGCGGCGGAGGGGGTCCTCGAGGAGTTCGTACTTGCCGGGTCCCTTCCGCTCGAACACGCCATAGCGCTGTTCACTAGCGGAGAGATTCCAACTGAAGAGATCGCCGTTCGTCATTTCATTCAGGAAGTCGAACCGCGAGTCTTTGAGAGGGAGGAAGAAGCGCTTGTCGGGAACGAAGGTGCGGGTGGCCGGGTCCCACCGGCGGACGTCCTGGGAACTGGTACTGATGAAGATGTCGCCCGCGATGGGCAGGACGTCTTTTGAGCCCAATTCCAGGCCGTGCTTGGCGCCGAACCGCTCCACTTTCGCGTCCGGCAAGCCTGTAGAAGGTACTTCGGCACGAACGACATCAGTGCTGTCGGAATACCAAACCGCGCCATCGGATGCTTCGCCCAAGGCGACGACCGCCCCGTCGTAATTGGGCAGCCGCCCTTCGTCGATCCACTTGCCGGATTCGAAGCGCAGGGAGGCCAGCCCATTGAAGTAGCCCACGTAAAGCCGATTGGGGAACTTGCGGGAGGCCAGCAGCAAATTCACCCCGAAAGACGCGCCTTGCAAATCCGGAAGCACCGGAGAGATGCGTTCTCCTTCTACTTTCACGACCCCCTGCGCGGTGCCGATCACCAACTGGTTCGCGGGAAAGCCGAAGAGCGGAAAGATGCCGCTGCCGGTGAGCGTCGTCGGGATGGGCTGCAGCGTGGGCAGGCCCGTCTCACGGTTCGGAACGAGACGGGAGAGAAATCTGCCCGGCAGCAAAGAAGTGACGTAGAGGGTGCCGTTGTGGCGCGCACTGAAGTTCGCGTTCAAGCGCGAGATGATCGAGATCGCCGAGTTGAGCTCCACCCGCGTGACGCCCCGGTGGCCGAGCCAAAGGGCACCTTCCCGGTCGGCGAAGGCCATCAGGATGCCCGCCGCCGGAAGCCCGGAGTCCTGGTTGATGATGCGCCGCAGCCGGCCATCGTGTTCGATCAGCGCCGATCCGCCCTTGCGGGTGTTGAGACAGAAGCCGCCGTCCGGCAAATCGGTGAAGGTGCTCAACTCGCTTTTCGCCAGATAGTCGCCGGTTTGCGTCACGAACGGCGTCGATTTCTCGCCATCGTAGAGGGTGAGTTTGCCACTCACCGCCACCAGTAGCCGGCGATCGTCGTAGCGGCGGACCGTCGCCACGTTCAAGCCGTCGTTCTTATAGGCGTCGCCGCCGGGCAAGTCGCGCCACTCATCGCCGGCCAGTTCCTGCAGGCCCGCCGCGCTCTGGACAACATAGACTTTCCCGTTGACCTCCACCACCTCCATGAAGCGGGACGCCGATTTCCACACCTTCATCCGCTGGCCGTCCCAGCGGAAAAGCTTCTTGGCGCTGCCGAAGAAAACGCCTTGTGAGGTCGTGGCAACGCGGTTGATGCCGCCGAAGTCACGGTCGGCGGGCGGAACCTTCTTGAGCAGCGAAATGGCCTGCATCGTCCCGGTGGCATCGGGCTCGAGGTAACCGAAACTCTCGACGCCGCCGATCCAGATCTTGCCGGTGCCGTCGATCGCCACGGTGTTGGTTCCGCGGCCATCGGGAAGTCCCAACTGCCGCCAAGTGACCCCGTCGTACTCGGTGAGTTGGCCGGCAGCGAAGTACATCACGCCGCGGCGGTCCTGCACGGCGCTCCGGAAGCCGCGGGCAAAGCCGAAGTCGTCGGACGTGTAGTTCCGTATCAGTGGCATGCCCACTTCGCTCGCCCCTACGGAGGGAAGGGTCTGGGCGGAGAGAACGGCAGTGAACAGCAGGAACAGCCGGATCATGAGAGCCCCAGTACCGCGCGCGCTTTGGCGAGAATCATGTCGGGGTCGAAGGGTTTGGTGAGGTAAAGATCCGCCCCCACTTCCTGGCCACGCTGCCGGTCGAATTCCTGGCCCTTGGCGGTGAGCAAAATGATGTGAATGTGGCTCAGCCCGAGCTCGTTCTTGACGGCGTTACAGACGTCGAAGCCATTCTTCTTAGGCATCATCACGTCGAGAAAGACGAGGTTCGGCTCCTCGGCACGAATGGTTTCGAGCGCCTCTTCGCCATTGGCGGCGGTGAACAGTTCGACCCCTTCATCCTCCAACTCTTCCAAGGTCTGCTGAATCAACATGCGGAGGTGCGGTTCGTCGTCGACAATCAGGATTTTCATGCTGCGTGGTTCCACCACTGTAGCAGGGCTCCCCAGACACCGGCGAAGCACTCTTGTCTCATACACAATTGCACCGAACTTCCCCCGATAAACACGAATCAACGACGGTCGGGCCCCCCTGGCCCGACTCCGAACACATATTTTCTGGGGACGTTATCATGGCCCGCCCCCTACGGTCGCGGCCAACTAAAGGGGCCGAGAACACTCGAGCCGCGACCGAAGGGAGCGGGCCACGATCAACCCACAATTGTTGTATTTCGCCTTAAGTTAGCCCCCCCGGCCCGCCTGATGGAAAATAAAGATCTTGCGAGTATGCCTCATGGAGAGTAAGCAGTTCCTGAGGAAGGCCGAAAGCAACAAATCACACGGTCCAGAAACTAGTAGAGTGACAATTTAGTTCGCATCATTACCAGCCGCGCTGAGCACCCCCTCCCTGACGGTCAGGGTTCTTCAAGTAACTGAATTCATTGGCTCAAACGAACCCCGACCGTCAGGGAGGGAATGTTTGGTTGCGCCCAGTAACGTTCACTGGTAATCGGTCGAGTTACTAGCCTTGTGAAATCCTTCTCTAGACTAGACTAACTCGGGTGCTAGTTCCCGCGGAATGTAGCGCGGGTAAATCTTGATCTTGCTTTCGGCCTTTCGGGCCTGTGCGAGATCGTAGGCCGATTGCATCCGAAGCCAGTGATCGGCATTCGACCATCCGGCCTTTTCCAAACGGATCGCCATCTCGGCGCTGATGCCCGAATGGCCGTTGACGATCTTGGTAAGGGTCTGGCGCGTGACGCCGGGAGCTTTGGCCCCGTTGGTCACGCTCAAACCCAGCGGCTCCAGACAGGCGCGCTCTTGACGATACGTCCGGGGTGGGCTGGATTCTTCGAGGAACGGTCCGGTCATGCACTCAGTATAGGGTCCGGTAGTGCCAAACTGGAGGGATGCCAGCAACGATGGAAGCGCCTGCGACCTTGCGCGCCCGCAAGGCCGTGATGTGGACCCGCGAGGACTGCCGGAAGCTCGAAGGGATGGGTCTGCTTCCTGATCGCTGGGAACTCGTACAAGGAGAGATCATCAGCAAGATGGGCACAAACCTGCCGCACTCAATGATCGCGCAACGCATGATTGCGTGGCTGATCAGCGTCTACCCCAGCGAATGCATTCTCCCCACCTGCAGTATCGACGTGGCACCCGAAGACAACCCGACCAGCGAGCCCGAGCCCGACCTCACCGTCCTCAACCGGCCCGCTGGTGAACTGGGCCGGAACCCCATGCCAGGCGATATCGCGCTGCTGATCGAAGTGAGCAACACGACACTTGAACATGACCTCGGTGCCAAAGCCACGCTCTACGCCCGCGCCGGCATTGCGGAGTATTGGGTGGTCGACATCAAGGGCCGTCGCATCCATCAGCACCGGGAGCCGCGCGCCGATGGCTTTGCTTCGTTGCGGGTGGTGGGGAGCGGCGAAGGCTTGTCGCCGCTGGCTCGGCCGGATGCGACCCTGACCCTT
>JANLPT010000107.1:0-24368 GCA_031367405.1 Bryobacteraceae bacterium | reverse complement strand
CGGCATGAAACCCTCAATGACCCATAGCGTAATACGGTATGCTGATTTTGGGTTCTCCCAACACTTGTGTCATGTCAGGGAGGGGGATGCTGCGACAAGCCGCAGAGTTACCAACGATAGTGAGGGGTTCCTGCAGCAAACCGGAAAGTAAACAAAATCAAGCGGGCGCAGCACGACTAAGGTGCCCGCTCCGCCGGAATCAAATAACTAAATGCGGTCAAGACGCGAATGCCTCTCCTAATTCGTAATGCGGACGTAGTTACAGCGGACTCCCGCTTTCGCGGCGATATCTATGCCGAAAGCGAAACCATCACGCGCATCGGCGCTTCCCTGGGCGACGGCTTCGAAGCGCCGCCCGGAACCGAAGTGATCGACGCGGCGGGTAAGTTGGTTTTTCCTGGTTTCATTGATCCCCACGTCCACGTCTATCTGCCTTTTATGGCCACCTTCGCCAAAGATACGCACCAGACGGCCAGCATCGCCGCGCTGATGGGCGGCACCACCACTTACATTGAAATGTGCTGCCCTTCGCGCCGGGACGATGCGCTCGAAGGCTATCGATTATGGAAGAGTAAGGCGGCAGGGTCGAGCGCCTGCGATTACACCTTTCACATGTCAGTTACGAAATTCGAGCCGCAAACGGAAGGCCAGTTGCGCGAAATTGTCGCCGATGGCATAGCATCGTTTAAGATTTTTCTGGCTTATCAAAACTTCTTCGGTGTCGATGACAGCGAAATGTATCGGACTCTGCGTTTGGCCAAGGAACTGGGCGTGATCGTCACGGCGCATTGCGAAAACGCCGAACTGGTGGGCCGCCGGCAGGAGAGCCTCATCGCGGCGGGCCACACCGGGCCCGAGTGGCATGAGCCCAGCCGGCCAGAGGCGGTGGAGGCGGAAGGCACCCATCGATTTGCGGCCTTTCTGGAAGCCACCGGTGCCGCCGGCTATGTCGTTCACCTTTCGTCGCAGGGCGCGCTGCGGGCGGCGATGGAAGCCAAGTCGCGTGGCACGCGGCTATGGGTCGAGTCAGTGCTGCCGCATTTCCTGCTCGACAAGACTTACGCGGAGCGGCCAGGCGTTGAAGGCATGAAGCATGTTATGTCGCCGCCGTTGCGCCACCGGCGCAATCAAAAGATTCTCTGGGACGCTCTGGCGGCCGGGCTCATCGATACCGTGGGCACCGACCATTGCCCTTTCGATACCGCGCAGAAATTGCTGGGCCAGCAGGCTTTCACCCAAATTCCCAACGGCATACCCGGTATTGAGGAACGCGTCAGCCTGCTCTACACCTACGGCGTGAAGCGCGGCACCTTGGGGCTGCATCGTTTTGTCGATGCGGCTAGCACCCGCGCCGCCAAGCTCTTCGGACTGTTCCCGCGCAAGGGGACGATTGCCGCCGGAAGCGACGCCGATCTGGTGATCTTCGACCCCGAGTATCGCGGCGTCATCTCGGCCGCCACGCAGCACACGAATTGCGACTACAGCGGCTTTGAGGGCTTCGAGGTGGAAGGCCGACCCACCGTCGTCACCGTTCGCGGCAAGGTGCAAGTGCGCGACGGACAGTTCGTCGGCGAACGCGGCCGCGGCCAACTCTTGCGTCGTGAGGCCACTTACTAATTCCCCATCCGGTTAAGAAATGACCCTTGATCCCCAACGCACCATCGCCGAACTGAAAGAACTTCGGGCCCTCACCGGCGACGAGCACGGCGCACAACGAGTCGCCTGGACCGGCACTTGGCGGCAATCGAGAGCCTGGTTCACCACCAAGCTGGCCGGGTTAAACGTCGAAGACCATTGCGATGCGGCAGGTAATCGCTGGATCACCCTCCCCGGCCAGTCACCGCAAGCCCTCATCCTCGGCAGCCACCTGGACTCGGTGCCCAACGGCGGCTGGCTCGACGGCTGCCTGGGCGTCCTCACGGGCCTCGAAGTGCTCCGCGGATTCGCCACGAACGGGCCGCCACCGGTGACCATCCGGCTCGTCGATTGGGCCGATGAAGAAGGCGCTCGCTTTGGCCGCAGCCTGCTCGGCTCCTCCGCTTTCGCCGGCACTCACTCCATTGCTGCCGACCGTGGCCGCACCGATCAAGACGGTATTCGTTTGGAGGACGCACTGAAAAGATGCGGGGTCGACATTGACCGCTTCCCCGACGCCGCCTGCGAGCGCGAGCACGCCGCCGCCTATCTCGAACTCCACATTGAGCAGGGGCCGGTGCTTGAAGCGCTCGGCCTGCCGCTTGGCATTGTCCTGGGCACCAAAGGCGTTGAGCGCCACGCCGTCACCTTTCACGGGCAAGCCGCGCACTCCGGCGCCACGCCCATGAACCAACGCCGCGACGCCCTGGCCGCTGCCGCCAAACTTGCTCTCGAAATCCGGACGATCGCCGGAAAGCATCCCGATGCCGTCTGTACCATTGGCAGTCTCAAGACCTTCCCCGGCATCGTCACCGCTGTCGCCGGCCGTTGCGAGTTGACGCTCGACCAGCGCGACCTTGACGCCGCAGTTCTCGCCGCGATGCACCGCGAGGCCCACCAAGCCAGCGAACGATTCGCCCACGAGGAGGGCTGCACCGTGGAATGGTCTCGCATTTGGAGCATTGAGCCCGTGCCGTTTCACCCGGAGCTTGTCGAGTTGGCGGGGCCCTTGCATCGCCTTCCTTCCGGCCCGCTCCATGACGCCGCCGAAGTGGCCCGCCTCGGCATACCCACGGTGATGATGTTCGTTCAATCGCTCAAGGGCATCAGTCACAATAAAATCGAAGATACGCGTGAGGAACACCTGACGATGGCCATCGAAGCCTTTGCTCAACTAGCCGCGCGGACGGCAAACTGGATACTGAAGGGGAAGCAGGGGAAGAAATGAGACGTGTGAATCATTGGATCGGCGGCCAACTGGTGGCCTCCACATCGGGACGTTCGGCCAACGTGTGGGATCCGGCCACCGGCGAAGTGCAGGCGCAGGTTGACCTGGCCAATCAGGACGAAGTCGCGCACGCGATCAGCGTTGCCAAAAGCGCCTTTCCCGAGTGGCGCGCCACCGCCCTTTCCCGTCGCGCCGAAGTGATGTTCAAGCTTCGCGAGTTGGTCGACGCCAATCGCCGGCGCATTGCGGAACTGCTGACATCCGAACATGGCAAAACTATTCCGGACGCGATGGGCGAAGTCGGGCGCGGCCTCGAAAATATCGAATTTGCCTGCGGGGTCCCTCATCTGTTGAAGGGCGGATTCTCTGAGCAGGTGAGCCGCGGTCTCGATGTCTATCAGATCCGCCAGCCCCTGGGCGTAGTCGCCGGGATCACGCCTTTCAACTTCCCGGCGATGGTGCCGATGTGGATGTTCGCCAACGCCATTGCCTGTGGCAACACGTTCATCTTGAAGCCTTCGGAAAAGGATCCATCGGTCAGCCTCTATCTTGCCGAACTGCTGAAGCAAGCCGGCGTGCCCGACGGAGTCTTCAATGTCGTACAAGGCGACAAGACCGCAGTGGATGCCTTGCTGGGGCATCCCGATGTCAAAGCGATCAGCTTCGTTGGTTCCACGCCGGTGGCCCGCGCGGTTTACGAAACCGGCACTCGCAACGGCAAGCGCGTACAGGCCTTGGGCGGAGCCAAAAATCATATGCTGGTGCTGCCGGACGCCGACATCGCCATGGCAGCCGATGCGGCGGTCTCGGGCGCGTATGGCTCCGCCGGCGAGCGTTGTATGGCTATTTCCATCGTGGTCGCCGTGGGCCGTGCCGCCGGACCCTTGGTCGCCGCCATTCAAGAACGCATGGCGAAAATCAAGGTGGGCCCGGGCGTGGACGCCAGTAGCGAAATGGGCCCGTTGATCACGCGCGAACATCGTGACCGCGTGGCATCTTATGTAGCGAATGCGGCGGCGGAAGGGGCTACGGTCGTCGTCGATGGACGGGACGATCCGGCCAGCCGGCGCGCCGGATTCTTTCTCGGCGCATCGCTGCTCGATCGCGTCGGCCCCGCCATGCACTGCTATCGCGACGAGATCTTCGGCCCGGTGTTGGGCGTCGTCCGGGTGGAGACCTACGACGAAGCGCTGCTCCTCATCAACCAAAACCCCTACGGCAACGGCGTCGCCATCTTCACCCGCGATGGCGGCGCGGCCCGCCAATTTCAGTTCGACGTCGAGACCGGCATGGTCGGCATCAATGTGCCCATCCCGGTGCCTGTCGCTTACTATAGCTTCGGCGGCTGGAAGAGCTCGCTGTTTGGCGATCTGCACATGTACGGGCCGGAAGGCGTGCAATTCTATACGCGCGGCAAAGTCGTCACCAGCCGCTGGCCCGACCCGGGCACCAGCCAAGTGGATCTGGGCTTCCCCCAAGTCCGCTGAGCCTCGTTCGCCAACTCCGATTGCGATATATATATGGGGAAGAGCTTACCGTAGCCGGATGAAACAGACGCCCATCGAAATGCCGAGCCCCAGCGCCCCCCAGCAGGAAGAGGTCCGCTCTGCGCTCGAACTCGTTCTCGCCAGTACCGGTTTCCGCCGGTCGGAGAGGCTGGCGCGCTTTCTGCGGTTCGTGTGTGAAACGACGCTGAACGGCGAAGGGGGCAAGCTCAACGAGTATCTCATCGCCTTCGAAGTCTTCGGGCGCGGCGACGATTACGCCCCCAGTGAAGATTCTATCGTCCGTCGTCAGGCGCACTCGCTGCGGCAGAAGTTGCAGGAGTATTATGGCGGCGAGGGTGCCGAGGCTCTGGTCCGCATTGAACTGCCCACGGGGCGCTACCTGCCGCATTTCGTGCGCAGTCAATCGGCGATTGATGTTCCTGAGCCAACCGAGTTACTTGAACCGCTGACACTGTTGCCGGAAAAGGCGTCTCGCTGGGGGCGGCCCGCTCAGTTAGCCGTCGGCATCGCCATCGCCGCTGTGTTGTTCGCGGCAGGATGGGCCGTTGGCCATGGGGGCCGTGCGGGTAAAATCTCGCCCGCGATGGCGGCCTTATGGGCACCTTGGGTGGCGAATGGCGGAGATGCGGTGATCTGCTTTAGCAGCCCACTCACCACGGTCGTCAAGCAGTTCCCTGAGCCTCTTGCGCTCAACGTGCAGCCGGTGCGCATGGGAGTAACTGCAGAACAGGAGCGGCATCTCCGCGACGTCTTCAACTTATCGCCGGGTGGCTATATTTATCTGTCACCGGCGATCTCTCAATCGAAGGTCGGCGAAGCCGTGGGGAGTATTGCGCTCGTCCAGTTCCTGACGTCGGCGGGCATTTCCACGCTGGCCACGCAAAGCCGTCTGATGAGTTGGGAAGACTTCCGCGCGCATAACCTGATCTTACTCGGGCATGACGAGGCGAATCGTTGGCTGGATCCTATTTTGAGTAAGTTGCCGTTGCGGTTAGGCACTAACCCCAGTGACCAGGTCCGCCGGATTATCGACACCGCGCCCGAAGGCAATCATCCGTCGGAATATTTCATCAAATACCCCTTGCAGAAGGGGCGCATCACGGATGATTACGCGCTGGTTTCAATGATTGCGGGCGTGGACGGAAAGCACGAGTTACTGCTGGTGAATGGCGTCAATACCGAAGGCACGCAAATGGCGATGGAGTATCTGGCTGATCCGGCCGCCATGAAGTCGCTGCTGGAGACGCTGGAGCGAAAATCTCCCGGTCATCGGGGGCCGTGGCATTTCCAGATGGTGCTGCGCGCCGAGGTGCGGGACAAGGTTCCGACACGGGCGGAGTTACTGTTAGTGAAGGTTTTGTAGTTAGGTCTGGCGAACCCCGGCCGTCACGGAGGGGATCCTGCGGAATATTAGGCGAAGGCTTCTTTGACGGCTTCGCCCGTGACGATGGTGGGACGTTCGGAGCGTCCGTTGTGCGGATAAGTAACCCGTGTATGATCGAGCCCGAGAGCGTGCAGAATCGTCGCATGCAGGTCAGTAACATGCACGCGTTTGTCGATGCCGCGTAAGCCGATCTCGTCGGTGGTGCCCAGCACTTGCCCGCCTTTGATGCCGCCGCCGGCCATAAACATGGTGAACCCCCAAGGATTGTGGTCGCGGCCATCGCCTTTTTCATTGAAGGGTGTACGCCCAAATTCGCCGCCCCAGACGACAAGAGTCTCGTCCAGTAAGCCGCGCGCCTTCAGGTCGGCGAGTAAGCCGGCAATCGGCTTGTCGGAGGACTTACACATCTTACCGTGGTTGCCCTCAATGTTATTGTGCGCGTCCCAACCGCTGCCACTGCCGGAGTAGAGCTCGACAAAGCGGACGCCGCGCTCCACCAGGCGGCGGGCCAGCAGACAGTTGGCACCGAACTTTGCGGTCGGCTCCTCGTCCATGCCGTAGAGCTTTTTGGTGGCCTCAGATTCACCGGTCAAGTCGACCGCTTCTGGCCCCGCGCTCTGCATCCGGTAGGCCAGCTCATAGGCGTTAATGCGGGCTTCGAGCTCGGTGTCTTCCTGCTTGTCCGCGCCAAAGTGCTGGTTCAAAGACTTGAGTAAGTCCAGGCGGCCGCGTTGTTGCGTCTGGCCAATGGAGTCGGGTGGGATGAGGTCCAAAATCGGCGCGCCCTGGTTGCGCAGTTGAGTGCCCTGGAAGGTGGCAGGCAGAAAGCCGGCGCTCCAATTCTTGGGGCCGCCTACCACCTCGGCCGCATCGGTAAGCACGACAAAGCTGGGCAGGTTTTGATTGGCCGAGCCGAGCCCGTAGCTCGTCCAAGCGCCGAGCGAAGGGCGGCCGGCCAGGATCGAGCAAGTATTCATCTGGCAAACGGAACCGACGTGATTCAGCCCGTCGGCCCAGCAAGCCTGGAAGACGGTCATTTCGTCGACGTGTTTGGCCGTCTCCGGATACCAATCCGAAACCCAGATGCCCGCCTGGCCATGCTGCTTCCACTTGCGCTTGGTGGGCATGATGGTGTTGCTGGCCGTGCCCATCGCCGTGACGACTTTGCCGAAAGACGCGGGCATGGGCTGGCCGGCCAACTTGTCGAGCATCGGCTTGGGGTCGAACAGATCGAGGTGGCTGGGTCCGCCCTCCATGAAGAGGAAAATGACCGATTTGGCGGTGGCCGCGAAATGCGGCTTCTTCGGGCTGAGCGGATTGGCCCCCAAATTGGCGCCCGGGGCGGCGCTCGATTCGGCGGCCATCATCGAAGTGAGCGCGATCGCGCCCAAGCCGGATCCGGCATTGGCCAGGAAGTCACGGCGCGAATGGGGACGGCGTTTGTGTGACATGAGAGGTCCTTTTAGTTGCGGTAGACGAACTCATTCGAGTTCAGCAGCATCTGGCAAAAATCGACGAGCGCCGCGCCTTGTGCGCGGTCATATTGGTCGGGGACAAAGGTGGGCAGCGCAATCTTTTCGTGGCGAGCCAAACGCCCGGCAATCATGGTCTTCTGCGTGGCGAAGAAGGTGAGTACGGTATCGCGCTCCGCACTTTCGGGCGCTCGTCCATACACCAGGCGATAGGCACCGTCCACCTGCGCCTTCGGCTCGGTTCCGGCTTCTTTTAACAGGCGCCCCGCTAAGGATTGCGCCCACTCAAGACTCACCTTGCTATTCAGCAGCGACATAGCCTGCGGAGCGTTGATGGTGTGATTGCGGCGGCCGCAGGACTCATGCGTATCCGGCATATCGAAAGCCTCCAGCATCGGATAGCGCGCATTGCGGCGGACAAAGACGTAGATGCTGCGCCGATTGCGCTCCTCGACGCTCGACAGATTCCAGCCGCCGCGTGGCTTACCGGCACCTTCCGGCAATTCCGGAAAGATGCTGGGGCCGCTCATTTTCGTATTCAATAATCCCGAGACGGAAAGTGCCGCATCGCGGATTACCTCGCCTTCCAGCCGTTCGCGGGCGAAGTGCCAGAGGAGTTTATTCGACGGATCTTGTTTGGCCGCCGCTTCGTTATGTGCGGACGATTGTTGATAGGTCTTCGACATCAGAATCAGCTTGTGCAGGCGCTTGACGTCCCAACCGGAGTCAGTAAAGTCCGCCGCGAGATAGTCCAGGAGTTCCGGGTGCGTCGGCCGGGCACCCATCACGCCGAAGTCGCTGGGCGAGCGGACGATGCCCTCGCCGAAGTGATAATGCCAAATGCGGTTCACCATCACCCGGGCGGTGAGCGGGTTGGCGGGGCTGGCGATCCAATTGGCGAGTGCGGTCCGGCGGCCGGTGGATGCGTTGCCGGCTAAGGGAATAATGTTTGGCTCAGCGGGCTCAATGATCGAGAGGAAACCGGGCTTCACCTCTTCGAGCGGGGCGTCCCAGGCACCGGCGTTCAACCGGTGCGTGGCCGGAGCCTGGGCGCTGAGGTCGTGCATGCCGATGCCCGCCGGAGCTTCGCCGGGATCGAGAGCGGCAAACTGCTTCAACTCCGTAACGAGGACTTGGTATCGAGCTTTACCGGCCTTATCGAGAGCCTTGGACGCGGCATCGTCGTCAATGGTGAGGTAGGGCTTGGCCTTGGCGAACATCATCCACTCGAACGGGTTGCGCTCGGCGGGGGCCTTCGTGATCACCGCCTGGATCTCGGGCGGATACTTATCGACGAACTCTTTGAGGATGGCCGCTTTTCTGGGAGCCAGTAACGCGACGATCTGATCGCGCACCGGTTTCGACTTTTCTTCCCACATGGCCCGCTTGGCCTGGTAACTCGTGAGGGCGCCGGGAGCAATCATCGAGATCTGGTCGTCGGCGGAGGTATTCGCAAAAAACGCCTGCAGCCGGTAGTAGTCAGTATGCAGAATGGGATCGAACTTATGGTCGTGGCAGCGGGCGCAGCCATAAGTCATCGAAAGGAACGTGGCACCGACGGTGTCCGTAATGTCATCCAGGATCTCCTGGCGGCGCTGGGCCAGAACCCGGGCGTTGCTTTCGTCCGGGTAGTGCCGGTTAAAGGCGGTGGCGACGCGGGCCCATGGGTCGGCAGGGTAGAGTTCGTCGCCGGCCAACTGCTCCTTCACGAACCGGTCATACGGCTTGTTTTCGTTGAAAGATTTGATGACGTAGTCACGATAGCGCCAGGCGTTGGGCCGGGTCTCGTCCGATTTGAAGCCTTCGCTCTCGGCGTAGCGGGCCAAGTCGAGCCAATGCCGGGCCCAGCGCTCGCCATAGTGCGGGGAGGCGAGGAGCCGGTCAACGACCTTCTCGAACGCGTTGGGCGACGTATCGCTGACGAAAGCCGACACTTCTTCGGGAGTGGGTGGCAGTCCAACGAGATCGAAGCTGACGCGGCGCAGCAAGGTGGCACGATCGGCCATCGGGCTCTGGCTGACGCCGCGCGCCTCAAGCTTCTGTCCAACGAAGGCGTCGATGGGGTTGGCCACCCAAGCCGGATGCTGAATCGCCGGGGGCACCATTCGCTTCACCGGCTGAAAGGACCAAAAGCGCCGTTGCGCGGGAGTGAACCGGTCCTTTGCCGGGCCGGGTGCAGTCGCAGCCCAAACGAACCCAGTGACCGTCAAAACCGTCCAGATCCATAAACTTCGCTTCATGAGAGCACCTTCCAAATTACAGTATGTAACCAGACCTGCTGCGGCGGAAGGGGCCGAACTGCCCGGTAACAGTTCCCGTCTCAGCCTTTATAAATGACTTAGAAGTTAAACTTCAAGCTGAATTCGTACAAGCGCGGCTGATTTCGCGTGGAAGTGACCACGCCGCCGGTGGCCAGGTTAAAGCTGCCGCCGGGGTTGCTGAAGCTCGCCGTATTTGTCACGTTAAAGACTTGCGCCCGGAAGTCGAAATTTTTGCCTTCGGTGACGCGGAAGTTCTTGATCAGCGACATGTCGAGTTGCACCAGTCGGTCGCCCCGCATGATGTTCCGTCCGGCGTTGCCGTAGGTGAAGTTCGCCGGCAGGGCAAACGTGTCCGTCTGGGTGGGGAACAGCGCCTTGCACGTTGGGTTCGACGACGTATAGTACCAGCAGCCGAGCTGCCGAGGCACGAACGGGGTGGCGATCGCATCGGGCCGCTGTCCGGTGCCGGTATTGGCGCGGTCGACGCTGATGGAGACCGAGTAGGGCACGCCGGCTTGCAGCGTGTTAATGCCCTGCCATTGCCAGCCGCCGACCAGGAAGTCGACGGCGCGCGGCGCGTTGCCGAGAAACTTGCGGCCCTTGCCGAAGGGCAGTTCCCAGATGTAACTGGTGACGAAGTTGTGGGGGACGTCGAAGTCGCAGCGGCCGCGGTTGAGGTTATCGAGGTAATAGACGGGCGCGCCGCCCTCCTCGCTGCCCGGGCCGTCGAGGCACTTCGAGTAAGCGTAGGACCCCAGGAACGAGAAGCCGTTAGCGAAGCGCTTTTCGAGTTTGGCTTGCAGGCTTTGGTAGCTGGATGATCCGCCCCAGATTTTGTAGTCGAGGACGCCCCACTGCGGGTAGGGCCGCCGGGCTTGGACATTGCCGGCCCCGGGAAACGGGATGTTGTACTGCGAGGAGTGCTGGGTCCGGGTGCCTTTGTTGGCGACATAGCCTACTTCTAAAGCGACGTTATGAGCGAACTGGTGCTGGATATTCAAGTTCCAGGTCTGCGTGTAAGTGGAGCGGTAGTTGGTGCCGCCGGTGGAGATGCCGGGCGTCGCGTTCCGGTCGACCAGCGGCTGGCCAAGGAAGTAGTTTGACAGGCTGCGGGTGGGCACCGGAGTGGCGCGAGTGGGAACGTCGTTGGCGATCGTTTGGAGGACGACAAACGGCGGAGTGCGGACCAGGCCCAGCGTGATATTGGTGTCCGGATAGACGTAGAAGATCCCATAGGCTGACCGGATGACCCACTTATCGCTATGGCCCGGACGCCAGGCGAAGCCAAAGCGGGGCGCGACGGCGCGATTGTCGGGGGAGCGGATGGACCAAGGCAGACCCTTCTCCTCGCTGAGCTCGATCTGGTTTCGGAACACCGAGTAAATCTGCGCCGAGCCGGGCTGCGCCGTAAGGTCGGGTGAACCGTTAATGCTGGGGATGATTACCTTGCCGGTGGCGAAATTGAAGGCGTTCGTCTGTC
The DNA here is from genome assembly GCA_031367405.1 of Bryobacteraceae bacterium. Lineage (GTDB taxonomy): Bacteria > Acidobacteriota > Terriglobia > Bryobacterales > Bryobacteraceae > JALHNI01. The sequence goes on along the minus strand of JANLPT010000107.1, from coordinate 13,400 downwards.
CCCTGATCCCGCTCAGCATCGAATTCAGTTCCCATCGTAAACCCATGTTGATGGTGAGTGAGCGCGACACCCGGTAATTGTCCTGGCCGTACATACTCCAGAAGTTGCCGGTATTCCCGAAGATCTGGATGGGCGTCGAACGCTGCACGCTGAAGGGGTAACCGAGCAGGAAGTCGCCAAACGCATCGCCCGTATTGCCGGTGCTCTGCGGACTGTTGGTATAGCGGCCGTCGAAGTTGAACGTGCCTTGCGACGCGTTACCGTTCAGGAAAGCGTGGGCTTGGTGAGACAGTTGCGCGCCGAACTTCATGTCGTGATCGCCGCGATTCCAGGAGAGAGAAGTGCGGTATTGGTACGTGCGAATGCGGTTGGCTTTGGGGCGGTTGTCCGTACTGCCGGCCAGGGCGGTGTAGCCGGTGAGGTTGATCAACGGTGCGGCGGGCTGCAGGTCAGAGATGCCCTCAAAACCGGGGATTCCGGCCAAGCCGACGACATTTTTGCCGTTGAATTCGCTCGCATTCAGGAAGTAGAAGAAGCTGCGGTAGTAGTTGAAAGCCGTCTCGGTGGTGATGTTCGGCGAGAAGATGTGTAGATAGCTGAGGCCAGCATTCTGGGCCCGGCTATGCAGCGGATACGAGCCCAGGCCGGGGTAAGCGGAGGGATCGTTCTCGTTGTTATTGGCGAACGAATAACGGCTTACCAAGCTATCTTTGGCCGTCAACCGCGGCGACACCTTGATGTCGAACTTGTCGGTATCGAGCGATAGCGAGGGCGCGAAGAGGTACCGCGAGTTCGGGCTATTCGGCACCGGAAACAGCGGCTTGAAGAACTGTGCCGGACGCGAAAGTTGGGTGGCCGGAATCACGTTATTGGGAAACGGATCGCGGAGAAACTGCCCGGCGACCGCCGCGTTCTCACGAGTGGAGAGGGGATTGAAGATCTGCCGGCCACCACTGAAATCGCCTTCCAACTGTCTCGCCGAAGGGACGGCAGAGTTGACCGTGGTCCCCTGCCGCGTGCGCCCGCCCTCGTAATCGGCGAAGAAGAAGATGGTGTCTTTTTTGATGGGCCCGCCGAACGTGGTGCCGAACTGGTTACGCTTCAGCGGATTCACCGTGGGTGAAAAGAAGTTACGCGCTTGAACCTTGCCGTTACGCAGATACTCGTAAGCACTCCCGTGGAAGCTGTTAGTCCCGCTTTTGAGCGCGGCGTTGATGACAGAGGGGAGCGCGTACTCCGCGCTCATGCCGCCGGCGAGCACCTTGAACTCCTGCAAAGCATCGGTGGAGGGGGTGATGGAGGTAGCGCCGAGCTCATATTCGGTAATGTCAAAGCCATCCAGAAACCAGCCGCCCGCCAGACGCGAACTGCCGCTGATGCGTAAGCCCACGCGGGTGGCGCGAATGCCCTGGCCACCCGAACTAATGTCGCTGCCCCCGGGGGTAAAAACGACGCCGGGCGTCAACTGAGCCAACTGCCAAAAGGCGCGCCCGTTGAGCGGCATGTTGACGATGGACTTGTTTTCGATCACCTGGCCCACTGAGGAGGTGTCCGTCACCAGCAGCGGCGAGCTCGCGTCGACAGTGACGGTATCGGAGATGGAGCCTACCGTCATCGCGATATCGAAACGGGCCTCCTGGTCCACCTGCAAGACGATCGCGCGATAGGACTTGGTGGAGAATCCGGGCGCCTCCACCACCATCGTGTACTCGCCGATCGCCAGTTGTTGCAGGGAGTACTCGCCGTTAGCGCCGCTTTGGGCCAACCGGGTCTGCGCGGTGGCCGCGTTCTTCACGGTGATCCTGGCGCCGGCGATGAACGAGCCGCTCGGGTCAGTGACGATGCCAAGGATTCTGGCGGTCGGCTGTTGGGCCGCCATGGGCAAAATGAAGCTTGCCGCGCAAATCAAGGTGAAGGTTCTCACGTGGACTCCTAAGCTAGTGGAAGCTGACTAGGAGGGATCGTATCACTTCCCCGCTTGCGATTGCTCCAACCAACAGGCCGGAACAGGGGCCGAACATGTTCCCATCATGTTTGGCAACGATTAACCCTGCGTCTCTACTTCACCGGCTGATCGTAGCCCGTCAGCCGCCGGACCCAAATATTGCGATAGCGCACGCTGGTGTCGTGGTTCTGCAAGCCCAATGGCTCTTCCGCCGCATGCGGCTCATAAGTGCCCACCACCCGATGCGACATGCGCCCGGAAATTTCCTTACGATGGTGCAGCAGGATGCCGTTGGCCAGCACCGTGACATAGCCCGGTTTGGTCAGCTTTCCGGCTTCGAACTTAGGGGCTTCGAAGACGATGTCGTAAGTCTGCCACTCGCCGGGTTTGCGCGAAGCATTCACCAGCGGTGGCCACTGGGCATAAATCGCGCCCGCTTGGCCGTCAGCGTAGGTGGGGTTGTGGTAGGAATCCAGCACTTGAATCTCGTACAGATTCATCAGCAGGACGCCCGAGTTGCCGCGCCATTGGCTCGTGCCGTCCACCTCGGCGGGTGCCGCCCACTCGAGGTGCAGTTGCATGTCACCGAACTTTTCTTTGGTCACCATGGAGCCGGTGGTCACTTCCATGTAACCGTTCTCCACCTTCCAGCCGGGCGTTTGCCACTTCGACAAATCCTTGCCGTCGAACAGGACGATGGCGTCCGAAGGCGGTTGGCTGTCCGTCGCGCCGGGCGTCACTATGCGCGGCCGTGGACGGTCAATATCGTGAACCTTCCACTTCTGGCCCGGCAATACCGGCGTATCGGAATAGCCCAGCGGAGCCGTGCGCCCCTTCTTTCGCGGCTGGGCGAACGCGCCCAGGCACACCATACAAATCGCGACCGTCACCCAGAGGATTCGTCTTTTCATCTCGACCACCGAGCTTATCAAACCTCGCGCGGGCACGCCAAAAAGGGCTCGGGCGTTCACCCGAGCCCCTTCTTCGATTGCGTCCGCGCCAATCTACTTCACGGTCACCGGCACGCTCGCCACGGACTCTTCCCATTCCAACTGCAGCTTAGCCTTCTTGCCACCGGTGGCGGAAAGCGTGATCTTGAAGACTTCCAGCGGAGCGGCCGCCTTGGTCAACGTCATCTTCACGCGGCCCAGGTCCTGGCCTTCGCTATATTCGGTGCCCCATTGGCCCGTCTGCTTGTTGATGATGAGCTGCCACTGGTCGGCGGCGGGCCACACATAAAGCGTATAGTCGCCTTTGGGCACACTCACATTGCCGATCATTAAATCGGCGTCGGTGTGCAGCGCGGTGGCGGAGTTAGCGCCCGCGCGCCAGACTTGGCCATACGGAACGATGCCGCCGAAGACCTTGCGGTCCCTCATCGACGGCGCGGCGTACTTGACGCTAATGGTTTTGCCGTCGATAGCGACGCTCGTGTCCGCCGGCGGGCTGAGCGGCGCTTTCTTCGGCTGCGCCAGCATAAGCATGGCGATCGAACCGAGCAGGAAAAGTTTTTTCATGGTGAGACTCCTTCGTCCTAGTTTCGCAGGAACGGCCTCGAAAATAAAACAGCGGGCTAGTAATCTGGACGGCTCATCGCAGGATCTCTGAATGGTCGGGGTTCGTCAGACTTCGTCGCGGTGCGCTGTTGGCGTTAGACTCAGTCGTGCGGTTCGCTTGACCCTTGTCGCCGCTCTTCTTAGCGATGGCCGCTCGTGCAGCCGTTAGGCGGGGGATCGGGACGCGGTAGGGGGAGCAAGAGACCTTAGTCCATGCCCACGCGGTAGCAGAACTCGACGGACGATGGGTCTCCGCCGTGCTCGCCGCAGATACCGATTTTTATGCCGGGACGGGCTTGGCGGCATTAGGCGATGGCCATCTCAATCAACATGCCGACGCCTTCGAGATCACTGGGTTTGTTTTGCCATATTTTTGTTATAAGGCTGAGGATTTCGCCAGCCGAGGTGGTCTGCGATGACCTTGTTGACCGCGGCGGCGACAGTGTCGCGGAACTTGGGATGGGGGACGCGGCAAATCGAGGACGGCCTGGTGGACGGCGGGCCAGAGTTCGTCTTTGGTGGGCGAATAGCGGCAAGCCATCGACGGAAAGGCATTTATTGTCTGCAAGTTATCCACAAACTGGACCACCCCGGCGAGTCTGTCGGAGATAAAAGTGTTACAAAGTACTTGTTTGTGTAAAGTATAACTGATATAATGATTTATGAGCCAGCGTTTCCGCCCCTGCTCCCTCGATCAAACCTATCTACTGCCGCCGTCTGTCCACGACTGGCTACCCGAGGGCCACTTGGCTCGCCTGCTCGCCGATGTGGTCAGCGAACTGGACCTCGGCGCGATTCTGAGCGACTACGGCCGCAAGGATAACTGCGGGCTCACCGCCTATCATCCCGAAATGATGACCCGCCTTTTGCTCTATGCTTACTGCACCAACCAGCCCAGTTCTCGCAAGATCGAGCAAGGTACTTACACCGATATCCCTCTGCGTTACTTAGCCGCCAATCAGCATCCGGATCACGACACCATCGCCGAGTTCCGGCGCCGTCACTTAGCGGCGCTGGCGGCTTTATTTGTGCAGGTTCTCGCCTTGTGCCACGAAGCGGGATTGGTGCGGCTCGGGCATGTAGCCATTGATGGCACGAAAGTGAAAGCTAATGCGAGTCCGCATCGGTCTTACTCTTACGACGAGTTATCGGCAATGGAGCAGGAGTGGCAACAGCTCGTCGACACGTTACTAAGTCAGGCCGAACAAACCGATCACGCCGAAGCGCAGGCCCCGCGTGAACAACTACCGTCCGCGTTGGCCAAGGCCGAGACGCGTTTGGCCGCGATTCGGGCGGCGCAACAAACCATCAAAGACCGCGCCCAGCAGCGGTTGGAACAGGCGCAAGCCGCCGCGGACAAGCTGAAACGTAAATCAAAACGCGAGTTGCTGAGCGCCGGCCAGAAGTCGCACCGCGCCCAAGTGAAAAAAGCCCTGCATCGCGCGCGTCAACAAGTGAAAACACCGACCGCCTCATATAACTTCGTTGACCCGGACTCCCGGGTGATGCGTGATGGCGCCACCCGTGGATTCGTGCAAGGTTACAACGCTCAAATCGCCGTCGATGACGCCAAGCAAATCGTTGTGGCTTACGATGTAAGTCAGGATGGCACCGATCACCACTTACTCGCTCCGATGATCGCCCAGATGGAACATCAGCTGGGTCAACGGGCGGCTTGTATTACTGCCGATACTGGTTACTTCGACACCGCCGAAATCGAACTTCTGCAGACGGCGGGCCAGAATCTGCTGATCCCGCCCGAGCGCATTACGACGAAGCCCTTGTCCCCCAATGCGACCCGCAACGCCGTGGCCGATGCAATGCGCGAACGACTCAAACTAGATGCCGAAAAGAAACAGTATGACCGGCGAAGTTGCACGGTAGAACCGGTCTTTGGGTACACAAAAGAGCAACGAAACTTCCGCCGCTTTGCTCTTCGCGGCCATGAAAGCGTCCGCGGCGAATGGGCCCTGATCGTCATCAGTCATAACCTGCGCAAGCTATTCCGTTACCGAGACTGCCCCGCCGCCGCCTGAATCACGCCCTGCATCGACTTACAGACCCTCCAGCCTCGCTTAGGGCCCATCCGGGCACGGTTTAGCCGCTAATTCAACCGGAAAACACTAACCCCGCCGCCGCCCGTCGATTTTCATGCCGTCCCTCACCCCCGTGCCGTTTCTCTCCGACAGACTCCAGTGGATGGCCCCGAATTGTCAGGTTCAGAGCGGCGATACCCGAGTCGCGCCACATAGCTGGAGGCCTGGGGTAAAGCATCCATTTCTTTGACAAGCCAAGTTTTTACAATTCTAGGCATTGACTTTCTTTGGGGGGGGGGGCGTAGGATCCCCAATAGGGACGGTCAGCCAATAGATTCGTGTCGGCTGAGTTGCCATCAAAAGCATTTGCGTTTCGGGTTTAGTCAGAAAGTAGGTGTGTTATGTTTCCACTTTCACGGCTGATTCTCACGGCTGCCGGCGGTGGTGGCGCAGATATGGACGCTAGCATGGGCGGTGCCGGCGGCGGTGCAGGCGGTGGCATGGTTGGCTGCGGCGGGGGTGGCGGGATGGGCGGTGCTGGTGGCGGTGGCGTTCCCGGTGGTGGGGCTGCGGCACCTCAAACAATGGTCCTGATCCGCTGGCAGAGCGCTCTGCCCGTGAAGCAGGCGCTGTTGCGCGGCAAATTCGGCAACGAAGCCTCCACCGCGGCAGAAGCCCAGGCTTTACTCGCCAACGAGGAGGCCTATTACGTGATCGCGGTGGAGAAGCTCCCCCGGATGGGTATGGGACGCCCCAGTCCTGCAGGAAAGAGTGCAGAGGGAAAGGGCGGCAACGATCCTGAGCGCATGCGGCAGATGATGGCGCGATCCACCTCCCTGTTGCGCAAAGGCAAAGAGCCCATCAAGCCCGAGGATGTCAAAATGGCGACGGCGGAGAAAACCATGACGGTCTACTTCCTCTTTCCGCGCACCGAGGCGATTACGCTTGAAGACAAGGAAGTAGAATTCGTCACCAAGATGGGTCCGCTGGAAATCAAGCGGAAGTTCAAGCTACAGGACATGGTGTTTGCCGGCAAACTAGCTCTCTAGCGAAATTGCGCCCCGCTTTAAAAGGGAACGTCGTCGTCGGAAATGCCGGGGTCGAAGGCCGGGGCTGCGGGAGGCGTGGTGCGCTGGGCACTGCGCGGCATCGATACCGGCGCACCACTGCCGCTGGGGGGCGGGGCGCTTTGGCGTTCGTAGCCACCGGCACCGCCCTCTTCACCGCCACGCCCGCCTGAGCTCAGCAGAACCAGCTCTTCGCACACCACTTCCGTGATGCTGCGCTTCTGCCCCTCTTTGTCCTCATAGGACCTGCTCTGTAGCCGTCCCTCGACATAAATCTGCTTGCCTTTGGTGAGGTAGGGGGCGACGCTCTCTTGCTTCCAAAGGATGATGTTGTGCCAGTCGGTCTCTTCTTTCCAGTCGCCCGTTGCCTGGTCCTTCCAGCGGCGCTGGGTGGCCAGAGTGAACTTGGTGACGGCGGTGCCGCCCGCGGTGAATTTCGTTTCCGCGTCCTTACCCAAATTTCCAATCAGAATTACTTTGTTTACGCTACGCGCCATGGTGTTTCGAATGTACCTTTATTTGGGCAGGAAGAGCAATATGGTTCCCAGAAAGGCGAGCGTCAGTGCGGCGCGTTCGAACCAGATTTCGGGGATGGCATGCAGTAACCGGCGGCCCAGCAAGGCGCCCAAAATGGTGGCCGGGGCCAGCGCCAAGTCGAATGCCAAGGACTGCCGGCTGATCAGCCCATGGTATGTGTAAACCGGAATCTTGGCCGCGTTGACACAGAAGAAGAACCAGGCTCCGGTGGCCACAAACTCCTCGCGCGGCAGGCGGCGGCTCAGCAGGTAGACGTTCATCACCGGCCCGGCAGCATTGGCCACCATGGTGGCGAATCCGGCAGCGCTGCCATACACTCCGGCATGCCACCAAGCTTCGGCCGACAGGGTGGGACGCCGCTTTCGCAGCCAAAAAAGGATCAGCATTCCCAGCAGGATGCAGCCCACCAGTGTCCGCAGCAGTTTCTCCGGATAGCCGAGCGCATAGGCTCCCGCTGCCAAGCCAATGACGACCCACGGCAGCAAAGCGAACAGGCGGTTGGCGGCCGCATGACGCCGGTAGTAGACGATGGCGAATAAGTCGGCCGTCAACAGCACCGGCAACAACCATCCCGCCGAGAGCCGCGCGTCGCCAACGGTGAGCACGAAAAGCGGGATCGCCATAATGCCCAAACCGGGCATCCCGGTCTTCGCCAGACCGATGTTGAAGGCGCAAAATACGCCGATCACCCATTTCCACCAAACAAGTTCAGGCAAGCTTCAACTGTGACATAGACGAGGGGCCGCAGCCCAACGGCCGTGCCGCGACCGGTTGAATTGTTGCTTTCCGGTTTGCCGCAGGACCCGCTCACTCTTCGTTCGCGGCTGGTAGGCACAATTAAGTTGTCACACGGTCAGACTTCCAGCTTTACCCCCGCGCGGCCTTGATCGCGGCGAGCACCGTATCGGGCGTAAAGGGCACCTTGCGGACCCGCGCCCCCGTCGCGTCGAAGATGGCATTCGCAATGGCGGCGGCGGCACAAGTGATGGTGCATTCGCCCGCCCCCATCTGCTCCACATCGAGCACGTTGATCGGCACCGAGATCATCTCCGGAACCCAGCTTCCGAAAGCGTAGGATTTGTACGCTCGCCAATCCACCGAAGTGAGGCGCGTGCTGTTCCACTTCACCTCTTCGTACAGCGCGCGGCCCATGCCTTGCAGCGCTCCGCCTTCCATCTGGTTTTTGATGCCATCCGGATTCGAGATGGGTCCTGAATCTTGCGTGGTGACGATGCGCAGCACCTTCACTTCGCCGGTGGTCTGGTTCACCTCCACCAGCGCCACCATGCCGCAGTAGCCGTTGTTGCCCTCGTAAAGACAGCAGGCCACCCCGCGGCCAAGCTGCACGCCCGTGCCGCGGTCGCCGGGGATCGGCGACGGCCGCTTGTCCCAACCATAGGCGCTGGCCACTTGGCGCACACATTCCGCCAGACGCTGGTCAGCCAAATGACGCAGCCGGTACTCCACCGGATCGGCTTTGGCCGCCGCCGCCAACTCGTCCATAAAGCTTTCATTGGCGAAGGTGTTTTGCAGGCGATTCGGCGAGCGCAAGGGGCCCGTAAAGAATGGCGATTCCAGCGTATGCACCAGCACTCGTTCACTGCGCACGATGCCCGTTCCGCCGCTCACCGAGCCGCCGTTCGCCGTAGCCACCGTGCCCGTCCCGTAAGCTGTCGCCGCGTTGCTGTTATTGCTGAACGCCGTGGGGATGGTGGGGGTCGCCGTCGGCACGAACGGGGCCAGCGAAAAGCCCGCCAGTTCGCCCGTCGGGATGTTGGCCGGGGAGTTGCCGGTGGGCCGCCCGCCTTTGCTGAAGGTCCAGGCTTCGTAATCCAATGCTTGGATATTGCCCGCTGCGTCGATGCCGCCCTTTAAGTCGATCACGTAGGCCGGGCCATAATTCTCGCCCGCAATCAGATCGTCCTTGCGCGAAAGCTGCACCCGTACCGGCTTGCCCACCGACTGCGACATCAGCGCGGCGTCCAAAGCCACCGTATCCACGGCATTGATGCCATAGCAGCCTGACCCTTCGACGAAGATCACGCGGACATTGGGCCCCGGAAGGCCGAGCACCACGGCGGCCGTATCGCGCAACGGGTAAACGCCTTGGCTGGCAGCCCATATGGTCACCGAACCCGTCGCGCCCGTACCGCGGAAATCGGCCACGGCGCAAGCCGTTCCCAACGACCCATGCGCTTGGAACGGATGATAATAAGTCGCGCTGACCATCTTGGCCGAGGACTTCAGTTTGTCATCGACATCGGCCGCCCGCACGATAAACGCATCGCGCGAAGGTTGCTTGCGCATGAACTCGTAAAGCGTCGCCTGGGCCGGCAAACCCTTGCCCGCCGACCACGTCACGTCCAGCGAAAGCGCCGCCTGCTGAGCCGCCCATTCGGTATCGGCCACCACGCCGACAAAGTCGTTCTTGACGACGACCTTCACGTTGCCCGGCATGCCTTTCACTGCGCTTTCGTCCACACTGATGAACTTGGCCCCGACGTTCGGAGGGCGCACGACTTTGCCGTGCAGCATGCCCGCCACGCGCACATGGTGAACGTACTGAAACTCGCCCGTCATCTTGGCCGGAATGTCGTAACGCGGGACGGAGGTGCCGAGAACAGTGTAGGTCTTGGCGTCCTTGGCTTTGGCGCTGGGGTTCAAAACAAGCGCGAATTTCTTGCCGCCGATCAAGCTGCCGTAACTCACGCGCCGCGTAGCGTCGCCGCTCACGCTGATGACTCCATCTTGCACCGTGAGCTGGTCCAGGGACACCTTCATCTGGTCGGAGGCCATCTTCAAGAGCATTTCGCGCGCCGTGGCGAGCGCCGTGCGCAGAGCGGCATTGCCGAACTGTGTGGGGTGCGCCTGGCTGCCGGAACTGACACCCTGGTCCGGCGTGAGGGCGGTATCGCAAATCAGCATCGAAACCCGCTCAATCGGCACGGAAAGCTCTTCGGCGATCAACTGATGCTGCACGGTACGGAAGCCTTGGCCAAAATCGCATTTGCCCGCATAACCGATCACGTTTTCGTTGGCGGCAATAGCGATCCAGGAGTCCACTTGACTGAGCGGAATGGTCGCGAACGGCGGTCCCGTTTGCGCGGCGGCATTCGTGGCGAGCACACCGGCGCTCGAAAATCCGACGAAGAGGGCCCCCGCGCCTCGTAAGAAGTCACGCCGCGAGAATCCCGCGCGTTCGAGGGCCTCTAAAGCGTCCGGGGTAAAGTTTCGGGGCGTCATACCTTGGCTCCTGCTCTGACGCCAGCCGCATACCGCTCGATCGCGTTCAGCATGCGGTAGTGCGTATGGCAGCGGCAGAGGATGCCATCGAGAGCCCGGCTGATCTCGTCTCGCGTCGTGTTCGGATTCTGATCGACATGGGCCTTGCCATACAGCATGGGTCCGCTGATGCAGAACCCGCACTGCGCGGCCTGTTCCGTAATAAAAGCCTGTTGAATCGCGTGCGGCTTCTCCATCGTGCCCAGCCCTTCGATGCTCATCACATCGCGACCGGCCGCGTCCGAAACGGACGTAATGCAGGAGCGGATCGGCGTCCCGTCCAGCAGCACTGTGCAAGCGCCACATTGGCCTAAACCGCAGCCGAACTTGGGTCCATTGAGTTGCAGGTCGTGTTGCAGCAGATTCAGCAAAGGCGTATCGGGGTCGTCAACATTAAAGCTGACTGACTTACCGTTCACTCGAAGATTGACGGTGGCCATGAAGTTTCTCCTGAGGGGGCTCTGACTGCGGAATCATATACCGCCCCACCGGGCACGTCAAGGCCCTTCCGGGCACGTCTCAAGGCACGTCGAGGCGCTAGAGTAGCAACGATGAATCTGCAAGTGTCCGGGGGGCGGCACCTGCGACAAGCCGCGAAAGCTAGATATCAAACGGTCGCGATACTAGTCTGGCGACCGTGAAAAAATGTTCTATTGGAACCGCCTCGACGACGAAACGCCCGCCATCGATGGCCGTCTGAAACCGCTGCTCCGGCTCCTTCGCCAAGCAAGTCCGCAACACCCGCTCTAGCGGCGGACCCAACTCCAGCCGCGCCGGCTCCCGCTCCATGATCGCCGCGATGATGCTCGCGGCACGGTCGCCCGTGAAAGCCCGCTTGCCCGACAACATCTCATAGAGCACGCAACCGAAGGAGAAAAGGTCGCTCCGCGCATCTACCTCTTTACCTTGTAACTGCTCCGGCGACATGTACTGCAAGGTGCCCGCGATCTGCCCCTCCGCCGTGATCGCCGTCCGGGTCGCATCCAGCGGACCCACTTTGGTGGCCTGCTTCGCCAACCCAAAGTCCAGCAGCTTGATGCCCTGCTTGGTCACCAGGATATTGGCTGGTTTCAGATCGCGATGAGTGATGCCCTCTTTGTGCGCCGCATCCATCTGGTGATGGAGTTTGTGGATGGGGTGCCCTTGAAGGGTCCGTTGCCGGTGGATAAAGCGGTCGAGTATGCGGGGCAGATTCTGGATGCGTTGGTGTAACTTGGTGTCGTTAGGTCAGCGTGGCGGCAAGTCGATGGACCACAGGTCGGACGAAGGCTGGTTCATATTGAGGATGATTTGGTCGCGGGCTACAGCAATCGGATTGACGACTGGCCCTCCGAAGGTGATGCCTTCAAAGTGATAGAAGACGGTGGCCGTTCCCACAGGCCGCTTCGCAGCGTCCAACGGTTGGCGCATCAGAGTCGTATCGGTGTTGCCGCCGGTGCGCGAGACCCGATAGTAGAGGCTCTTCCCGTCGGGTGACCAGGCGGGTTGGTTCGCGCCCACGGCCACCTCAATCCATTCACGATCCGGAATCGGACGGCTTCCATAAAAGGGCGCCACATAGAGTTTGCGGTCGTCGCGGATGAAGGCGAGCCACCGGCCATCGAGCGAAAGCCTTGGCTCCAGGAAGGTTTCTTTCCCCCGCGTGAGGATGCGGGACCGGATTCCCGTGACGGTATCGAGCAGGGCGACATGCACCGGATTGTCTCTTTCCCAGAGCAACAGGGATCGGCCATCGGGGGTGAAGCCGCGAAGGCGCGCCATTCTCGATGGAATCACCTTTACCGGGCCTCCGGTGGCAGCCAGCAGGGCCAGTCCATAGTGCTTCACCGCGTCCTGGGCCATCGCTGCCACCTGCTTGCCGTCCGGGCTGATTGCCGTGTGCGAGTAGTCCTCCCCAAGCAGGTTCATCTGGGCGAGTAGACGATCTTTACCCGTTCGCAGATCCATACTCCAGATCCCCTGCGGACCGTTGCGGCGCGAGCAGTAGACGAGTTGCGATCCGTCGGGAGTCACGTCGGCATGAAAGCCATCGAGCTCTCCCGGCAATAGCTTCTTCAAGGGGCCCCGTACCGTGCCCGTGTTCAGGTCGCAGGGCAGGCTCCATAACGTACTCTCTCCGCTCGCGCTGGCATAAACGACACGGTTGGCGACGGCGTCGGCTCGCATCCTCTCCGTGGAAGTCCCGGCGGTGATGATCGAAGGAACGCCGCCGGCCGCGTCCCGCAAGGAGATGCGCCAAAGATTGAACGCGTCGCCGTGCTGATTAATGAAAAGTAGGTCATCGCCCGGAAGCCAGCGCACGGCAGCATATTGGGGTCCTTGCGACAAACCGCGCTTCGTGAGGTTGGCCATCAAGGGGAGGGCCTCCCGGTGCTCGCCGGTCACCGAGACGATTTCGAAGTCCTGCGGAGAGCGGACGATCAAGCGCGTGCCATCGGGTGACCACACGGCGTGACTGAACACTGGATCAGTGCCGATGGAGACGGCCTTCCTCGGCGGAATCGTATCCACATACACTTGGCCGCCGTGCAAATAGGAGATATGGGTTCCGTTTGGGGAGGGCTTCGGCCGGGTCGCGTCAGGGATTACCAGCCGGGCATCGCCCCCCAGCGCCGGAACTTCGTAGATCCCTCGCGGGGAGCGCGACGAAGAGAAGTAGATCTTGGATCCGTCGGCCGAGAAGGCGGGATCGCCGTCGAAAGCCGGATCGTCCGTCAGACGGATGGACGAACTGCCAGACTGTTGCACGTAGATGTCGAAGTTGTTGCCGGCACGGGAAGAAGAGTAGGCCAGCAACTTGCCATCGGGCGAGAGCGCTGGCGACGTCGAACGTCCGTCGCGCGTCAATCGAGTAATCGCGCTGGGTGGCCCGGCGGTTCTTGCCGGCGTCCGCCAAAGGCTCCAGGCCAGTCCCCCGGCCAACAGCAGCAAGAGCCCCATCGCCCACGCAGGCACCCGGGATGAAGCGACGGCTGTT
>JANLPT010000106.1:0-8274 GCA_031367405.1 Bryobacteraceae bacterium | reverse complement strand
GGAGCCAGAGCAGTAATACCGATGCGGTCGACGTCGGCGGTCACGGCGGGGAACTCCATACCCGCTGGAATGCGAATCCAATCGCGAATGCGGTCATCGTGCGGCTTCACCCAGTTGGCCGACGGCTTCACCTGAAACTCGCCCACCACGGTGGTGTGGGCGCGTTTTAAAACCTTGATGATCTCGCCCTCGGCGCGTCCATCGCGCCCGATGCGGCCCACGCGAGCCAGCACGCGGTCGCCGTGCATGGCCTTGGAGGCGCTACCGGGAGGAATGAAGAGGTCTCCGTCAAGGCCGGGAATGGGTGCTTCGGGCACCACGAAGCCGTAGCCATCGCGATGCACGCGCATCTGGCCCGAGACGAATTCACTACTGGCGCGGGCGGCTAGGAAATGGTCACGCTGATACTCCACTAACTGCCCACGGGACAGCGCTTGTCCTAGTGCACGTTCAAGGTCGGGCCGCTCCACACCACTACTGCCAAGCTCCTTTACGAGCTGCTTATAGCTGGCGCGATGATGCGGCTGCTTGGCGACATAGGCCACCAACAGTTCGTCACTGAAGGCTCGACCGCGCCCCATGCTGATGCCAGCGCGGGTTTCGGGACGTTTCGGAGCGCTGGACTTTTGCCGGGGACCCGGGGACTTACGTGGAGGATGGGGCTTTTTGGCCAACCCTCATTATAGAGACTAAGTCGGCTGGGGGCGCAAACCATCGGCATGGGCGTACGGGAAGTACCAAGGAGTACGTAGTGACACATGACACCAGCAGCGCTTGACATTACTGGGGCATACTGTAAGATCAGCCTAAAGTGCTGCGCGGATTCGCTCCGCTAAAAGGCAGCCCTCATGACCCCCATGATCACCATGAACCGTATCGCGCTAGTTATGCTGATTTCGCTGGGAGCACTACTGCACCCGGATTGCGCCGCCCAGACTATCGTGCCCACCGATGGCACCACTGAGGCGGCGGTTCGTAGCGACTACGTGCTCGGTGCCGATGATATGGTGACCATCCAGGTACAGGACGTTCCCTTCACCGACCAAACCGCCATGCGCATTGAAACGAGCGGGCATTTGAAGCTGCCGATGGTGGGGCGCGTGATGGCCGCAGGATTGACGCCGGCGCAGCTCGAAGACCGGATCGCCGAAGCGCTGAAGATTTATGTCCGCCATCCGCAAGTGATGGTGCGGCTGGCGGAGTTTCGCAGCCAGCCTGTGACGGTGTTGGGCGCGGTGACCACGCCGGGCATGCACCAATTGCGGGGGCGCAAGACTTTGCTCGAGATGATTTCGATGGCCGGTGGATTGCGGCAGGAAGCCGGCACCATGGCCACGATTACGCGCGGCAAATCCTACGGGGCCATTCCGCTGCCCCAAGCCAAGCCGGATGCCTCGGGACAATACACTAGTTGTGCGGTGAACCTGAGAGAGCTGATGGAAGCTCGCGCGCCGCAGAACAATATTCTCATCCAACCGGCGGATGTGATTTCCGTGGAGAAAGCGCCGGTCGTCTACGTGATTGGAGCCGTGAAAAAGAGCGGCGGTTTTGTCTTGAATGCGCAGGAGAAGGTTTCGGTATTGCAGGCGTTGGCCATGGCGGAGGGTTTGGAGAGGACTTCGGCACCGGAGCGAGCCAGAGTTCTTCGCAAGTCCGGTAATCCGGATAAGCCACTGGAACTCACGGTGAACCTGAAAAAGATTTTGGATGGCCGCGGCGGGGACGTCTCGATGCAAGCCGAGGACATACTCTTCATTCCCACGAGCGCGGCGAAGAGCGCCGGTCTGCGTGGACTCGAGGCGGCGATTAATATTGGAACCGGCGTTACTATTTTTCGACGCTAAGACTCACCAACTCAAATAGCCACTGGCCGCCTCCCTGCCCCGTCAACCGAACGCCCCAAGCCGCGGGATCCGCCACCATCTCCGCCCGTCCAAAATCGTCCTTGCGCAGCAATATCCCCCGCACGCCTTGCTGACGGAGTGCGCGAGTAGCCAAGCGCCGCAGGTCTTGCCGACGAAACCAAGTCCGCTCCGCCTTCACGGAAAGCGCGCGCCAATGGCCATCCTCGCCAAGCCCTTCTACGTCGACCCCAATGTCCGGTGCACCATCGAGCACAATGCGGCTCAGTAGCGTGGAATTCTTCCAGGTCGCCTCCAGGGTGCCGCGCCGGCCGGGGTCCTGATCTCCTCGCCAGCGAGTGAGCGGATTGCCGTCGACCACGAACCGCGCCTCACTCGACCATGGCTCCGTGCGGACAAACGCCTTCGCCAGTGGCATCTCTTCGAGTAAGTGAAAAACGCGCAACTCCGCCACCATGAGTGATTCCCCGCCGGGTAAGCTTTCACTTACTCGCACGCCGCGTAAGCGTTGCTGCGGAAACCAAAACTGCCAACCTTGCCGGGGCGCGCGGCTAGGGTCCCGCGCGGTCCATACCATCTCCCGCATCTCGACACCTGGGCGCGATAGAGTGCCGGTAATCATGGGCGCGCCCGCGTAGCTATCCGGGAACTGGGCGTAAGTGAGGACCGGCCCCTGCGCCTGTTGCAGCGCGGCGAAGATCGGATACTCCGATACGTTGCGGCCAATAAACTGGCCCTCGGTCTCGAGCCGCAGCGCGGCCCTCCAAGGCACTTCTTTGATGTGCCAAGCATAGATGTGCGCGAATGCATGCGTTATTGGATACCAGCCCAGCACCACGTGTACAATCACGACGGCCGGCCACAGTCCGCGGAACCGGCTCAGTACTAAGGCCATCCCCAAGGCGGCGAAAGGCAAGCCCGGAATCAGGAATCGCGCGCTGAGGTTCAAGAGGAATGGCGCGGCGAATAGCAGCGCCGGCAGCACCAAGCGCCAACGGGAGAAGAACGCTAAAGGCGATAGGCCGAACAGTGGACCCAGCAAACCGCCCAAGGCGAAGCCTCCCGCCAGGACCGCGTAGGGAATCTGCGCGGGACCGGGGTGGTCAGAATTGAATCCGAGGTAAAACCGGTAGGAGCTTTCGAGCGCGGGATCGAATACTCCGTTAGGGAACCAGGAATTCGCAAACGGGGCGACCGGGTTGCCGGTGAACGCCCAGTTTTTCACGAGCCACGGGGCCATCATCAGCGCCGCAGGTACCGCCAACCGCCCCAGCCTCGCCCAACTCATCCGTCGCCCCAAGCAGACCATCGCGTAAGGCAACGCGAGAAAGGCCGTGTACTTGAGGGCAAACGCCAAGCCCGCCATCAAACCGGCCACCCAAAGCAGCCGGTCGCACTCCTCTTCGCGCCAGCGCTCCATCATCCAGAAAACGGCGAACAGCACGGCGGCCAGGGCGACATCGTTGTAAGCGCTAGCCGCATCGATGCCTACCACTGGGCTCGCTAGCACCAGCAGTCCGGCGGCGACGGGGATGCCTGTCCGCACGGCGTAGGTCCGCATCAATGCGAGCAGGGCGAATAGAAAGCTCAGGTGTACGAGCGCCGTCGCCGAGTGTTTCCCGAACGCAAAGGCGTGCAGGTAGAGCATCTCCATCGCTTGCGACAATTGCGCGTAGATGTTGGTGGGGATGAACCCGATGCGCCCTTCACGCAGATAGTGCGCAGGCAACGCTACGTGGTAGGCCATCCCGTCCGGGCTAATCTCAGGGGCCCACGCGTGCATCAGGTAGACAAAGCCAAAAGCCACCATCACGGCCGAAACGGCCCAATGGGAAGATACCCGCGCACGGAAGGTGACCAGGGCTGGGGCAAACCACGGGCTGGCCAGTGCCAATACACCGACCGCGAACAACGCGGGCCGGCTCGCGCCACCGGCCAGCCCCACCGCCAGGATCACGGTGGAGAACAGCGCCGCCCCCACCAGGAGGCACATGGCCCACGACTCCGTCCGGGCACAACCGATGCGCATCCACCCGAGCGTCGCGTAACCCAGCGCGCCACAGGCCAGCACCGTGAACGCGGCCGCCAATAATATCTGAAGACTCTCCGGCAACCCTCTATAATACGGAGTTTGAAGCCGGTGACCGAATATTCGTTGCTGGTGGCCCTGCTGATCGCCCTCGCTGCCGCCCTCGTCCACCAAGCCGGGGCGCTCGGCATCACCGTCGATGAGCCGAGCCACCTGCTCTCCGCGCATCTGTTTTGGCAGGGTGCCGATCACCTGCAGCCACGCGACATGCCGCCGCTGATTAAGATCGTGGGCGGTTGGGTGCCGGGATTGCTTCGCGTGCCGGACATGCGAAACGATCCGGCGTGGAGCACACAACATGAGTGGCCCATTTCCTCTGCCATGCTTCGCCGCATGAAGGGCCCGGAGATTCAAGCGCTCATCAGCGCCTCCCGCTTGCCCTTCATCGTCTTCCCGTTGCTCACAACGGCCTTGCTGTGGTGGTGGGCCCGGCAGCTGTTCTCACCCTCCACGGCGCTGACGTTGGCCACTATCTTTGCCTTCGAGCCCACCTCACTCGGCCATGGCGTCTTCTTTAAGAACGACCATGCCGCCACGTTTGGCTACTTACTCTTCTGGGTGCTCGCTTGGCGCTACTGGCTGATCCCTACCACTGGCCGCACGATGGCCTTGGGTGCCGGTGCTTGCGTCGCGGTACTGGCCAAGCTCTCGATGATGATGGTGCCTCCGCTGGGCGTGGCCATCATCATTCTCCGCCGCGCACCGCTGAAACACGCCGCCCTCTTCCTTGGCGTCCTTTACGGAGGGGCGCTGGCGGCGTGTCAATTCGACCCGCGCCTCCAACTGATCTGGGATGGCACCATGGCTATTCTTCGCTCCAGTAACTCGCCTAACCCCGTGTGGCTCAATGGCCGCATCATCGAGGGCGGCGATCGCACTTACTTCCTGCGCGCGCTGGGCGACAAGCTTCCGCTTTCGCTACTATTTTTCAGTATCTGCTCATTGGGCTACGTCGTCTATCGCATCGCGGTGAGACGCCGGCAATTCTTCGTGGGGCGGCCCGCTATCGCCATGGCGCTGCTGGCAGGTCTCATCTACCTCACAGCGGCCTCTTTTAACTCGATTCAATTCGGCATCCGGCTGATCCTCCCCATCTGGCCCTACTTACTCATCCTCTGCGGCCTTCTGCTGACGGCCATCCCCGCCGTCATCAGGCCCGCCTTTCAAGCGATCGTCCTGGCCGGCGTGCTGCTGGCTAGTTACGCCATTTACCCGCGTGGAATCGCTTACTTCAACGGCTTCACGAAAACCGAACGCGAAGCTCTGGGCAAGCTGGCTGACAGTAACATGGATTGGGGGCAGGACCTTCCGTCGCTCGCCCGCTACATGCAGAACGAACAAGTCGGCTTCGTCAAGCTGGCTTACTTCGGCAACGACATCCCCAGCCGCTGGCTTGATCCCGCAAAACATGAGTTCATCGCCATGCCCTGGCAACCAGACTTCGTGAAAGGGCCCGTGCTCAAACCCGAGCCTGGTCTTTACGCCATCAGCGCCAATTGCCTCACGGGGCAGTTCTTCCCCCGGGAGTATCGCAACTACTTCTCGCGCTTCCGCCGCATGAAGCCCTACGCCAACGCGGGCTCGTTTTTCATCTATCTCATCGATGGCCCAGCGCCCAAGTAAGACCGGACCGATGCCAAGCGCATGATAAAGTCGCGTAAGAGAGTATGTTCAAGAAGTCTGACCACGACGTCCTCATTATCGGCTCCGGCGCGACGGGCGGGATGGCCGCGTATACGCTCACCAAGCTCGGCATTAAGTGCTTGATGCTCGATGCGGGCCCGCCCGTCGACCTCGAAAAAGGCCGCGTGCTGCGCAACGTTTTCGACCTGCCCTTCCGCGGCTTCGGTGAGCCCGGACGCTTTCCGCACATCACGCAGGCCTCCGAATTCAGCGCGAACGCTTGGGCCGATGAGCGCGAGAACCCGTATACCTACGATCCCGGCGACCCATATTACTGGGTCCGCGTCCGCATGATGGGCGGCAAAACGCTGCTTTGGGGCCGCGCCAGCTGGCGTCTTTCCGACTACGAATTCAAATGCCGTGACCACGACGGTTTCGGCGACAACTGGCCCATCCAATACTCCGATCTCGCGCCATTCTACGAACGGGTGGAGCCCATCTTCCATGTCTCGGGACGCAAAGAAGGTTTTCCCCAGTTGCCCGACGGCAACGTCACGCTGGACGAGACTAAGGACTCCGAGTCAGTGAAGCGCTTCGAGGCGGCTTGCCGCAAGGCGGGCGTGCCGACGACGAAGCAGCGCCGTTCGCAAGGTACGCTGGCCAGCTCTCTCAATTTGCTGCTGCCCGAAGCGATGGCCACCGGTAACTTACAGATCGTCCCGAATGCCGTCGTCCGCGAAATTTCGCTGGATAACGGTCGCGTGAGCGGGGTTCACTTTGTCGATCGTGTTTCGAAACGAGAGTACTATGTCAATGCCGGACGCGCCCTGTATCTCGGTGCCTCCTGCCTCGAAACGACGCGCATCCTACTCAATAGCGGCATCGCCAATTCCAGTGGCGTGCTAGGCCATTACTTATTCGATCAGTTCTATGTGAAAGGCACTGTCCAAGCCATCGTACCCGAGGCGAAAGGCGGCACCCCCCCGCGTGGCCTGATGGGCGGCGGTGGCTACGTCGTCCGCTTCCGTAACTTGAAAGAGAAAAGCAAAGACTTCATCCGTGGTTATTCACTCGATTTCGGTTCCGGCGGCACTCCCGCGCCTCACTTACTCCCTACTTATGGCGAAGCGATGTGGAAGCAGTTAGCCGATGTTCGCGGCGCAGGCTTCAACATGACTACCATGGGCGAGGTGCTGCCCCGTAAAGAGCATCACGTCAAAATCAACCGGACTGTGAAAGATGCGTGGGGCATCCCGGTGCTGCACATCCATCAGAAATATACGGACAATGAATTCGCCATGGCCAAGGACGCGGCGAATACGATGGAAGAGTTATGTAAGTCCGCTGGCTTCGAGATACTCACTAAGCATTGGCAGATGGTGCCGCCTGGTGAAAGCATTCACGAGTTGGGCACCTGCCGCATGGGGAACGACCCCAAAACCAGCGTGCTGAATGCCCACAATCAGGCCCACGACGTGAAGAACCTCTTCGTGACGGACGGCTCCTGCTTCGTGTCCGGCGGTGCCCAGAACCCCACGCTGACGATGCTAGCCCTCACCATGCGCGCCAGCGAGTATCTCGGTGAGCAGTTACGCACGAAATCTCTATGAGCTGGCTACTCTTACTGATATTGTCGGCCGAGCAACCGCTTCCCTTCTCGCATAAGACCCACGCGGAATTGGCGATGCTGAAGTGCGCCGAATGCCACGCGATGCCGGCCCCCGGCGAGCAAGCGACGATCCCGGAAACCAAGAAGTGCATGTCTTGCCACATCACGATAAAGAAAGAATCGCCTCACATCCAGAAACTTACGGAGTTTCATACGGCCAAGAAGCCGGTCCCCTGGATCAGGGTGTACCAGATCCCGGGTTTCGTCTTTTTTAGCCATAAGCTCCACACCGACGCCGGAGCTAAATGTGAGACATGTCATAGTGCGGTAGCGGAACGCGATGTCTTGAAGAAAGAAGTCGAAACCAACATGGGCGCGTGTATGTCCTGCCATCAAAAAAACAAAGCTTCGAATGACTGCGGGACATGTCACGAGAAGTTGAACTAATCGTTTCGCTCGAAGTCATGGAAAAACAGGGATCTTCATACTCATCCACGGTGAACCGGTGGTTGGGCGGTCGTTTCTGCGGCACTTGCCGATTGGGTCGGCCGCCCTATCGAAAAGCGTTCATGCTAGTTTAAGAGCATGGCCACCGGGACGATAGTTTCTCTTGAAGAGTATCTGGCGACGGCCTATGAGCCTGACTGCGACTTCGTCGATGGCGATCTTGAGGAGCGCAACTTGGGGGAATGGGATCACAGCCGCTTACAGACAAAGATTGCCGCTTATTTCTTCGCGCAGTATGAAGCTCAAGGGATGAGGGTGGTGACGGAACTTCGCATTCGCGTCACCCCGGGCCGGGTTCGCATACCGGATCTTTGCGTCTTCCTCAGCGACCCGAAACAACGCGTCCCTTCCACGCCACCCTTTCTGTGTATTGAGATTCTCTCACCCGAAGACCGCATGAGCCGGGTTGAGGTTCGCATCAACGACTATCTGAAGATGGGCGTCGGCATGGTCTGGGTCCTGGACCCGGAAACCCGCCAAGTCTACACGGCCACCGCTGCCGAAGGCCTGCGGGAAGTGAAGACCGGCGTGCTCCGCACCGAGTCCCCGTCGGTTGTGATGGCCCTCTCCGACATCTTCTAAAG
>JANLPT010000084.1:0-8722 GCA_031367405.1 Bryobacteraceae bacterium | reverse complement strand
CCGCCCAGGATACCGGCAAAAATATCCTCGCGGACCCATTGGCTCACCGTAATCCCCTTGGGCGGCAACTCTGCCCGAAGTGAGCAAAGCAGAAAGGTGCAAAATAGAATTCGCATAACCAGTATGATAGCTCTCATGAATCGTCGCAGTCTGCTATCTCTACCACTCGCCGCCTTCGCCACCGCCGCTGAACAGCGTAAGTCTCTGAAGATCACCGCCCTCGAAACCGACCTGGTGATCAACCCGCCGCGCCGCCCCAATTACGACGCGCTGCAGCAACTGGGCATCCACTCCGGCACCGTAACGCTGCGCCTCAAAACCGACGGCGGCATTACCGGCTATGCCACATCGAGTTTTGGCGCCATCGAAGGCGGCCCGCGCGTTCTGCGCGCCATCTTGGAAGAAGAGGTGAAGCCGCTAATCCTCCATCAGGACCCCGCCTTTCCCAAGAAAATCCGGGCTGACTTACACCGGGCCTTGCAGTATCAGGGCCTCACCGGCATCACCCAGTTCGCCATCGCCGCCACCGATATCGCCATCTGGGACATCGTCGGCAAACACGCCGGATTGCCTGTTTGGCGCATGCTCGGAGCCTATCGCGATCGCATGCCCGTCTATTCCATGTGCGGCTGGTATTACGACAACGACGACGACCTCAGCCAGTATAAGAAAGAGATTGAAATCGCGCTCAGCCACGGCTATCAGGCGATCAAGATTAAGACCGGCCGTTACTCACTCGCCGACGACGAACGCCGCATCCGCATCGCGCAGGATCTCGCCGGCCCGCGCCGCATCATGATCGACGCTAACCAGGTCTTCGATCGCAATGAAGCCTTGCGCCGCGGACGCGTCTATCAGCAAATGGGCATCTTCTGGTACGAAGAGCCCTTACCGCCGCACGACATGCAAGGCTACGCTGAACTGGCCGCCGCCCTCGACATCCGGCTCGCCACGGGCGAAAACCTCTACACGAAGTACCAGTTTAATGACCTGATTCAGCGGCGCGGTGCCGACATCGTGCAGCCTGACAACCGCCGCGCCGGCGGCGTCACGGAATGGCTGGAAATTGCCGCCATCGCCGACGCGGCCGGCATGGCCCTGGCAAGCCACGGCGGCGGCAGCGCTAATATGAACATGCTCTGCGCTATCCCCAACGCCATTTACATGGAGACCGGCGGCCCGCAAAAGCGCATGGTCGCCGGCGAAGTGCTCGCGCCCGAAGCACCCGGCATGTCCACCGGACCTACGGCGGAGTAGTCAACGTCTGAATAAAGCTATCGGCTTCTTTGATGGAGCCTTCCATATCCGCGACTAACAAGCTCACATCGCCATCCATCTTCGCCGCCGTCGTCTTCAGCGATCCAATCGCCTTCGCATTCAGGTTATGTTTTAAATACAGCACCTGATCGCGAAAGCCCTGTAATACGGGCAGCATCTTACGCTCGGTCTGCTTCATGCGTTGGATATATTGCTGATGACGGGCGCGCGTTTGGCGCAGTAAGGTGGCGCTGCGGGCATGCAGCGTTGTATCTTTGATGGTGCCCAGTTCCTGATTCCATTCTTTGAAAAGATCGTCGCCCACTTGCTCAATGCTCTTCACGCGATCGGACAAATCGTTCGCCCGCTTCCCGGCATCTTCGAACTCGCCATTCAACTTTTTGTAAGTCCTTTCGAGGTTACCCCCTTCAAAACCAGTTAGCTCCTGAAACGCCTCCAGCGTCGTCTTGATCTGCTCCTTGGCTTTTTCCTGGTCCTTCTTGCCCGCGATGATCCGCTGCACCAGGATGTCGCGCTTCTCCTTGCCGATCTTCTCCATCGCATTGTAATAAAGAGAAGTACAGCCGGTAAGGGCGAGAATCACGGCGGCGAGTAAAAGGCGCATGCTCTTACAGTGTAGCCGTACAATGATTTATGCCCCAGCGCCTGCTTTCGCTCGACGTCTTCCGCGGACTCATCATGGCCTTCATGGTCATCGTCAACACCGCCGGCACCGGCAGCGCCGTTTACGCGCCCTTGCAGCACGCCAAATGGCACGGCTGGACCCCCACCGACGTCGTCTTTCCGTCCTTCGTCTGGATCGTCGGTTTATCCATTTCGCTCTCGCTGGGCCGCAAACTCGAAGCGGGGGCCGACCGCAGCAAACTCTTCGCGACGGCCGCCAAACGCGCCGCTATCATCTTCGCCCTGGGCCTACTGGTCTACGCCTTACCTATCTTCGACGCCGGCACTTTCCGCGTCCTGGGTGTCCTGCAGCGCATTGCGATCTGCTACCTGGCCACCGTGGGCATCTTTCTGGTCACTGGCCTTCGCGGACAGATCGTTGCCGCTGCGGCTTGCCTGCTCGGTTTTGCTCTGTTGATGTTCTACGCGCCCGTACCCGGCTATGGCACCGGTAACCTCGATGTCGAACGCAACTTCGCCCATTACATTGACCGTATCTTACTCGGCGCTCATAACTACGCTCACACCAAAACCTGGGACCCGGAAGGCGTCGTCAGTACCCTGCCCGCCATCGGCACTTGCCTGCTCGGCTTACTCGCCGGCCACTTACTCAACTGGCGTCGCGACCTATCCGTTCGCACCACCTGGATGCTGATCGCCGGTAACATCCTCATCGCGCTGGCTCTCATCTGGGACCCTTGGTTACCGATTAACAAAAACCTGTGGACAAGCTCATTTGTCCTGCTCATGGCTGGCCTCGACTTGGTCCTCTTCGGCAGCATCCTCTGGCTGATCGACGGCGCTGGTTATCGCCGTGGTCTTGCGCCGCTCGTCATCCTCGGCAAGAACGCCATCGCCGTCTACATGGCCTCCGAGTTAGTCGATATCGCGCTCAATGGCATCCCGTTCGCCGGCACCTCGCTCCGCATTTGGCTCTATGAGACTTGGTTCGCCCCGTTAGCCTCGCCCCTGAATGCGTCCTTGCTCTACGCAGTCACTTACATGTTATCGATGCTGGGGATAGCCTATCTCATGCATCGCCGGGGTTGGTACTTACGCGTCTAATGAACTCGGGCGCTGGCGGTCAAGTTAACCGCGCAGCGTGATCACCGTATAAACGGCCCGCGTGGACCCCACGTTACGCCAGCCATGCTCCTCGTTCGAAGCCACGTAGGCGACTGAACCGGGGCCCAGCTTTTCTACCACACCCTTGATGGTGATCTCCATCGTGCCTTCCCGCACCAGCATCAACTCCTCATGGACATGCGTATGGGGCGGATGCGGCGCGAGCCCGGCCCCTAACTCACTCTCATGAATCTCAATGCGAAAGCCCGTGTGCGTCTTGCCATCGAGAATCGCGCGCGACTTGTTGGGGCCGGTACCGCTGGCCTTCACCGGCAGATCGCCGTAACGGTACATCTTCGAAGGCAGCGTGTCCTGCGCGCGCAACTGCGTGGCGGCCAGCAATAGACCGATATCTCGCCGGGAAGGGGTCATCCAAATATCTCCTCGGGAGAAGTATATCCCGCTGGGGGATCGCGCTCCGGGTCAATTCGTGATTTGATGAAGGAAGTGTTACTTACGTTAATTGCCATCTCCACGCTCGCGGCCGATGCGCAATTCGCCGGTGGGCAGGCGTTCTTAAATCAATACTGCGCGAAGTGCCATCAGGTGCCGGTGGGTGGCTTTGCGCTCCAGCAAGTAGCCACACCGGAAAGTTTTCGCGCCGCGCCGCATAAATGGACCGCGCTCGCCAACCGCGTGCGCAACGGCGAAATGCCTCCCAAGGGTTCCGCTGGCCCCTCGCTGGAAGAGCGCGAACGCTTCACCGAATTTGTCGACCGCACCGTGCATACCGAGGTCTGCGGCACGGGCCCCGTGCAGGCCAGCCGCGCCCCCATCCGGCGCCTGAATCGCGACGAATACACCGCCACCTTGCGCGACCTGCTGGACATGCACATGGACATCGGCGCGTCCTTGCCGGCCGATGGCGCGGGCGGCGAAGGCTTCGATAATGCGGCCGAAACGCTGTTTCTGTCGCCCTTACACGCCGAAAAATATATGGCCGCCGCCAAATTCGCCATGGATTTTGCCGGGCGCGAGTTCAAGTCCCGCTACAAGATCCTGGTGGCCAAGCCCGGCCCCGGGGTCTCGCCACGGCAAGCCGCGCGCCGCATTTTTGAGAACTTCCTGCCCCGCGCGTTCCGCCGTCCGGTAACCGAAGCCGACATCGCGCCCTATCTCGCACTCTTCGACGCGGCACAAAAGCAAGGCCATCCCTTCGAGCCGGCCATCTTCTTTTCCTTACGCGGCGCGCTGGTCTCGCCGCTCTTTCTCTTTCGCACCGAACCACAAAACCTAAGCCCGCAGCCAACCCCAGTCAGCCAGTATGCGATGGCCGCGCGCCTCTCTTACTTCCTGTGGGGCACCATGCCGGACGAGTTACTCACTGACTTGGCCGCCGCCGGTAAGCTGCAGGATCCGGTGGTCTTGAAGAAACTCATTGGCCTGATGCTGCGCAATGACCGGTCACTCGAATTCGCGCGGCGCTTCACTGAGCAGTGGCTGCATACGCGCGAAATTATGGGCGACAAAGCCCCCGACGCCAAGCTCTTCGCCGCCTATGCCTCCGACGAGGACTTACGCAGCGACATTCGTCTGCAGCCGGTGCTTTTCCTCCGCGAACTCCTCGCTCGCAACCTCTCGCTGCTGAACCTGATCGACTCCGGCCATACCATCAGCACGCGCCATTTGAACAAACTCTACGACGTCAAAATGCCGCTCAATCAGAACGCCGCCACCCAGCCGCAATGGGTGAGTGTGCCCGAAGGCAGCCACCGCGGCGGCCTGCTGGGGATGGGCGCTGTGCTCACCGTTTCGTCTTATCCCTATCGCACCAGCCCCGTTTTACGCGGCGCTTGGATTCTCGATTCGTTGCTGGGCACGCCGCCTCCCCCGCCCCCGCCCGATGTGCCCGCGCTCGAAGTTGATCAGCCTGGCGCGCCACCCAAGACCGTGCGTGCGCGCCTCACTCAGCATCGCGCGAATGCCGTTTGCGCCAGTTGCCACAGCCGCATTGACCCGCTAGGCTTTGCGCTCGAGAACTACGACGTGCTCGGCCGTTGGCGCGATGAAGAGGCGGGCGTGCCCGTCGACAATTCGGGCGAATTGTCCGATGGCACCAGGATCAAAGGGCCGGACGCGTTGCGCAAAGTACTGCTCGACCGCAAGGACCTCGTCATTCGCAATTTGACGAATCGCATGCTGGGCTACGCGTTGGGCCGCGGTCTCACGCTCGAAGACTCCTGCGCCGTCGACCGGATCGTCGCCCAAGTGCGGGACAATGGTTATCAGGCGCAGGCTTTGGTGGAAGCGATTGTCACCAGCGTGCCCTTCCGTTATCAACCCGGCCTGCCTCAGGCCAAGGAGACCAAGAAGCCATGAAGAGTGTTTCGCGCCGGACTTTGTTGCGTGGCGCTGGGGCCACCTTGGGGTTGCCTTGGCTTGAACTGCTGGCTGCCCCTGCGGCTGCCCCGATCAGGCTCGCCGCTTTGTACATGCCGAACGGCGTCAACGTCGACCACTGGACCCCTAAGGAAGCCGGTCGCGGCTTCGCACTCACACCCACCCTGGAACCCCTCGCTCCCTTCAAAAATCAGCTGAATGTCTTCAGCAATTTCTGGAACGCGAATAGCAAGGGCGGCGATGGCCACTATGTGAAGGAAGCGGCGATCCTCACCTGCGCCACCATCAAGAAGACGCCGGGGGCCGATATTGCCAACGGCATTTCGCTCGATCAACTGGCCGCACAAAAGGTCCGGATGCAAACGCCGTTGCCGTCGCTGGAGCTGGGTGTCACGCCGGTGGCGATTGGCGTCGACGCGGTGGTGGGTTACACGCGCGTATATGGCTCGCACATCGCATGGAGTAATGCCACCACACCGCTCGCCAGAGAGATCAATCCCCGCTCGGTTTATGAGCGGCTGTTCGGCGCGGCGCATGGCCTCGAAGGCCATGCCGCAGCGATGGATACGCTACTGCTTGACCGTGTGCTGGGCGACGCGAAGCGCTTACGCAGCGAAGTGGGCGTGGCCGATCGCTTACGGCTCGATGAGTATTTATCGGTGATGCGGTCACTGGAAGAGCGCGTGCAACGGTCGAGCGCGGGTGGGGCCAAGGCCTGGAAGCCGCGCGTGCCGATTGACCCGAAGGGTGCCCCCACCGATCGTCCGAAGGACCATGCGGAGCACGTCCGCCTGATGCTCGACATGATGGCCGTCGCCTTTCAAAGCGACACCACCCGCGTCAGCACCTTTATGTTCGGTAACGCCGTAAGCAACGTCAGCTTCCGGTGGCTGGAAGGTGTCAGCGCTGGCCATCACGACGTATCGCACCATCAGAAGGATGCGGATAAGCTTCGCCAATATCAATTGATCAATCGCTGGCACATCGAGCAATATGCGTACTTACTGAAGCGCCTAAGCGAGATGAAAGAGGGCGAATCGACGGTGCTCGATAACTCAATGATTCTGTTCGCCTCCGCGTTGAGCGACGGCAACAGTCACAATCCTCACCAGCTGCCAATTCTGGTAAGCGGCCGCGCCGGCGGACGGTTGGAGACCGGCCAACACTTCGTCATGGGCGACGACGCGCCGCTGGCGAACCTGTATGTTTCGATGCTCGACGCCTTCGGCGCGCCGGTGGAGCGCTTTGCCGATAGCACCGGCCCGGTGGCTGGGCTGGTAAAGGCATGACGTGGTTGCTGTTGGCTCTCGCCGCCGACCTCACCGGCATCTGGACCGGCCAAATCACCACCCGCGGCGGCACCCAAGACGTCACCTTAAAGCTTGAGCAGCAAGGCACCCGCGTCACCGGCAAGCTCTACGACGACCGTGGCAGTTCGCCGGTAAGCGAAGGAAAGGCCGTCGGCGACGTGGTAATTTTTGTCGTGGCTGTACAAGAGCAAAACGGCAATCAGATCAACGACACCCGCCTACGGTTTACCGGCACGCTACGCCACGGCGAGTTAGAACTGGCCCGCGATCGCGAAAGCTCCACCATCGCCGGCAACAGCGGCGGCGTCTTTCAGCGCTCGTCTTCCAAGCAACTCATCAAGCTACACCGGCTAGTGCCATGACCGCTTGGTTAGTAACTTTCGCGGCTTGTCGCAGAATCCCCTCCCTGACGGTCGGGCTCTTTTTGGCTATTAAAATGCTCGTTTAACAGAACCCTGACCGTCAGGGAGGGGATCTCACAGACTTGCCGTAAGAACATCTTCACACGGTCGGAGCACTAGGACCCTCGCGCCCATTACGGCGCGAACCAAGATGTTCGCGGCGTAACTTCTTGAAGTCCGGCACGAGTTTGTCTTCGCTCGTGCCCGCTGCGGCGATCAACTCCTGCATCTTCTCGCCAGCGAATGGCGTATTTTTCGCAGGTTTCTTCGATGAGCGTTTTGGCCAGTTCGGCGCTTTCGCGCGGGGGAAACGACCGCATCCACGGGGTGGCCCTATTTTTTGGTTTACTTCCACGCTGTGTTTCTCTCGCGACTTATCCGGAGCGGCGAAAGGCAAGCCAGGTGCTGTGGGCTCATAGCATTCTGTCCCGAATCTCTTCCACACAACAGCCAGTATGCGGAGTACGGGAAACAGCGCAATGGCTACCGGTTGGCGTGTATCTTCGGTCGATTGGTGAAAGAAACGTCGGCGTCCACGTAAAACGTAGAACCGGGCAGTGTCGCCGGGTTATAGCCGAGGCCACTGATCTTGTTGTTAATTATCTTGTCGTTATTACCCTGATCCGCCACCCCGGCTTGATAAACAAGGCCGTTGTTCACCGCTGAATTGGTAATCGTGTTATTCACGACTTTGATATTGGTTTGGGTCGCTGGTGGATTGCCAAGCCCGTCAATCTGACTCAACCAAACGCCCACATCGTTGCCCGTAACGATGTTGCCATCGATCTGGTCGCCGACGCTGTAATCACTGCCGTAAAACGGCCCGGCAACCACTAGGATGCCACCAGAAACAGTACTGCTACCAGTGTAGGAATTGCCTGATACGGTGTTCTTTTTTACCTGTGCGGTAGCGCCAAACCCAATCTGGATGCCGTTCTGCGCAAGGTAGTTCTGCGGCCCAAAGCCGCTGACGGTGTTGTTGGTCACACTTCCGTGCGAGTCGCCATTAACGACAATTCCTGTCTTTTGGTACCCCGATACCGTGTTGGCGTTGATGAATGCGCTCACCGTCGCCGGCGAAGTGCCAAAATTGCGCACCTCAATGCCGTTGCCCTCCTGGCAACCGCTGAGCACCGGGCCTTGGTGGATATTCAGTATCTTCAGGTTGGTGATGAATCCCGAGGCCCCGTCGAATAGCACGCCCCGCAAACGGTCGGCTCCGCCATCACAGACATCGGCAAGGGTCGAAACCGTGATGGTGCCGTTGGTCACGTTGGCCGTACCGCCATACTTCTGAACAACGCCGCCGCGGAAGTGGTCGCCCGGCGGGTCGGAGGCGGTTATAGTAAATCCGTTCAGGTTCATGGTGAACCCATCGGGAACGACCAACGACGCGTCCGTCGTACAGCTCGCCTGCAGCGTCTGCATCGAGCCGACGGTCACGAACACGCAATTAGTACTGCCCTGCAAATTCATAACGACGAACAAGACAGGCAAAAACAATAAGATGAATCGTTTCATTCTTCAGTCTTCCTTTTCCGTGGTAGCAAGTTACAATACTCGGGTTTTGATCGAGTGCTGATTGAGTCTAGGCCGGACGGGCGG
>JANLPT010000393.1:0-5765 GCA_031367405.1 Bryobacteraceae bacterium | reverse complement strand
CGCTGGATTTCGCAAACAGGCCTGGTCTTCACCGGCTGGGCCGTCAACTGGTGGGGCCGCGGCGGCCATCTCCTCAACGCCTGGCTCGGCATCGCGTTTCAACTCTGGACTTGCGTGTGGCTCTACCGGCGCAGGATCTTCTTTAAAATCTAACTCCAGCGCGCACGCTTCAGGAATCCCGTTCTAAATCTTAATATTTGATATAGTGACGTCAGTATGAACGTCGCGGTGACCTGCCTTACCATTCTTGCCGCTAGTGCCTCCATCGCCCTCGGGGCGCAACCTGCTCCAGTGCCTGCCCCACTGCCTACCACCGGGGAACGCGCCGTAATTCAGCGCTATTGCGTGGGCTGCCATAACGCCAAAGCTAAAACTTCCGGGCTCGAACTTGACGCGCTGAGCACTCAAGCGGTCGGTCAGCATCCCGAAGTCTGGGAAAAGGTGGTTCGCCGCCTGCGCGCCCGCTACATGCCTCCCGCCGGACTTCCCCGCCCCGACGAGCAGACTTACAATTCGGTGATTGCCTCCATCGAAACTCAGCTCGACCAAGCCGCTGCCGCCAAGCCTAACCCCGGCCGTCCCGATACCTTCCGCCGGCTGAACCGGACCGAATACCGCAATTCCATTCGCGATCTGCTGCACCTGGATGTCGATGTCTCGGCGCTGTTGCCTTCGGACGAAATCAGCCATGGCTTTGACAATGTCAGCGTGGCCGATCTATCGCCCAGTCTGCTGGAACGCTACTTATCGGCGGCGCGCAAAATTAGCCGCCTGGCCGTGGGAATCCCGGCGCGTTCGCCCGGCGGCGTCACCGTCAACCTGCCGCCTGACCTTACTCAGGAGGAACACTTCGACGACCTGCCGCTCGGCACCCGTGGCGGCATGGTGCTCCACCATACCTTTCCGCTCGACGCGCAATACGAAATTCAGCTGCGGCTCGCGCGAGACCGCAATGAGCATGTGGAGGGGCTCACCGGCGAACATCAAGTGGAGCTGATGGTCGATGGCGAACGCGTCAAGCTGTTCACCGTCAATAAGCCCGGCTCCGGCAATGATCATTCGGTGGTCGACCGCGAATTGAATTTCCGCCTTCCGG
This sequence comes from Bryobacteraceae bacterium, assembly GCA_031367405.1. Lineage (GTDB taxonomy): Bacteria > Acidobacteriota > Terriglobia > Bryobacterales > Bryobacteraceae > JALHNI01. Next base: position 4,669 of record JANLPT010000393.1, on the reverse strand, counting down.
TGAAGGCGGGCCCCCATGTCATCGCCGTCGCCTTCCCCAAACAACCGTCGGTGCTGCTCGAAACCGAACGCCAGCCCTATCAGGCGCACTTCAATATGGACCGTCATCCGCGCATCAGGCCCGCGATGTACTCGGTCTCGGTGAATGGTCCTTATGAGGCCAAGGGAGCCGGTGACACGCCCAGCCGGCGGCGTCTGTTCGCCTGCCAACCCGTCGCGCCGGCGGAAGAAGAGGCTTGCACCAAGCGGATCCTCACCTCGCTGATGCGCCGGGCTTACCGTCGCCCCGTCACTGACGCCGACCTCAACGTGCCGCTGAAGTTCTTCCGGCAAGCCCGCGCCACCGATGGCTTCGAAGCCGGGGTCGAGATGGCTTTACGGTCGGTACTCGTGAGCCCCGAGTTTCTCTTTCGCGTCGAACAGGATCCCACCGATGTCGCGCCCAAAACGGCCTACCGCCTCACGGGGCTTGAACTCGCCTCGCGCCTCTCTTTCTTTCTGTGGAGTAGCATCCCCGACGACGAGTTACTCGATGCCGCCATTCGCGGCAATCTCAAAACACCCGCCGCCCTCGAGAAGCAAGTTCGCCGCATGCTGGCCGATCCGCGGTCGCGCGGCCTGACCACTAACTTTGCCGGACAATGGCTTTACCTGCGCAATCTGAATTCGATGACCCCGGATATGCGCCTCTATCCGGACTTCGACGATAACCTACGCCAAGCCTTTCGCCAGGAAACCGAACTCTTCTTCGAAAGTATCATGCGCGAAGATCGCAGCGTGCTCGACTTACTCCGCGCGAATTACTCGTTTGTCAATGAACGGCTGGCTAAGCATTATGGCCTGCCGAATATTTACGGCAGCCGCTTCCGGCGCGTAACTTTCGATAAGGATGCCGTGCGCGGCGGCTTACTGCGCCAGGGCAGCGTCCTCACCGTTACTTCCTACGCCACCCGAACTTCGCCCGTCATTCGCGGCAAATGGATTCTTGAGAACTTACTCGGCGTCGTTCCCCCGCCGCCGCCGCCCTTCGTTCCCGCGCTCAAAGAGAGCCACGACAGCGGTAAGTTACTCACCATGCGGCAGCGGCTGGCCCAGCATCGCGACAATCCCGCGTGCTCCAGCTGCCATAAGTTGATGGACCCGGTGGGCTTCTCGCTCGAGAATTACGATGCCGTCGGACGCTGGCGTACGGAAGAGGCCGCCACCCTGATCGACGCCGCAGGCGGCTTGCCCGATGGCAGTAAGTTTACCGGCGTCACCGGCCTTGAACAAGCCATCCTGGCGCGCCCCGATATCTTCGCCACCGCCTTTACTGAAAAGTTACTCACTTATGCGCTGGGCCGCGGCGTCGAACCGGGCGACGCGTCAGCAGTGCGCCAAATCGTCCGCCAATCGCAACCCCAGGATTACCGCTTCTCGTCATTCATCCTGCAAATCGTCAATAGTACTCCGTTTCAAATGAGGAGATCGTTATGATCACGAAAAAAGCGCTTCCGCGCCGCAGCCTTTTACGTGGCGTGGGCACCGCGCTCGCTTTGCCATTGCTTGACGCCATGGTGCCCGCGATGACCGCCTTGGCCGCGACGCCCGGGGCACCCGTGCGCCGCTTAGGGTATGTCTACGTCCCAATGGGCGCGAACATCGCCCAATGGACGCCGCCCGGAAGCGATCTCTCCCAACTCTCGCCCATTCTCAGTTCGCTCGGTCCCGTGAGAGATCGCGTCAACGTGATCACGAATCTCGAACTTCGCAACGCCTATCCCGGCACCCACGCCACATCGAATGCGGCTTTCCTCAGTGCCGCGACGTCGAAGTGGACCGAGAGTAGTGACTATTATCTGGCCACTACCGCCGACCAACTCGCGGCCCAGCAGATCGGCCAAGCCACCCGCCTGCCTTCGCTCGAGCTCGCCATGGACTTACTCACCACGGTGGGCCAGTGCGACAACGGCTATGCCTGCGTTTATCAAAACAATCTCTCCTGGTCGTCACCCACCACGCCCCTCCCGGCCGAAGCTCACCCGCGCGTCGCCTTCGAGCGCTTGTTCGGCGATGGCGGTTCGCCTAAGGACCGGCGCGCCGACTTACACCAGGACGCCAGCCTCCTCGACTTCATGAAGGACGATATCGCCCGCTTGCAACGTAAGTTAGGTCCGGGCGATCGTAGCCGCGTTAGCCAGTATCTCGATACGGTGCGCGAAGTGGAGCGCCGCATCCAAAAAGCCGAATCGGCCACCGCTGACTCTCCCCTGCCCGATCTTGATCGCCCGGTCGGCGTACCCGCCTCCTACCGCGAACACGCCCGCCTCATGTTCGACTTACAGGTGCTCGCTTTCCAAGGCGATGTCACGCGGGTAATCACCTTCCAGTTGGCTCGTGAAACCAGCACGCGCACTTACCCCGAAATTGGCGTCTCCGATCCGCACCACCCGCTGACGCATAACGGCGGCAATGCCGAGAAACTTTCGCAAGTCGCCAAGATCAATGCTTTCCACGTTAGCCTATTCGCTGAGTTTCTCCAGAAATTGAAAGCCACGCCCGATGGCAATGGCTCATTACTCGATCATTCGGTTTACCTTTATGGCAGCGGCATGGGTAACCCGGACGTGCATGATCACGTGAACTTACCGGTTCTGGTAGCTGGCGGCGGCGATGGCCGGATTAAGGGCGGCCGTCATATTCGCTATGCCGAGCCGACACCGCTCGCCAATCTGCACCTCACCTTACTCGACAAAGTGGGCGTGAAACTCGATACCTTCGCCGACAGCAAGGGCAAAGTGAAAGAGCTTCTCGACCCGGTGACCTTATGAAAGTTCTGATCGCTGTTCTCGCCCTTCAATTATTCGCCGGCGAGCCAAATTTAGCCGACGCGGCCAAGCAGCAGGACCACGCCACTCTCGCCAAGTTACTCGGCCAAAAAGCGGACCCCAACGCGTCACAAATCGATGGCACCACGGCCCTCCATTGGGCCGCTCAAAATGACGACCTTCAGGCCGCGCAGTTACTCGTCCGCGCTGGTGCCAATGTGCAAGCCGCCAATCGCTATGGAGTTACGCCGCTTTCGCTCGCCTGCACCAATGGCAGTAGCCCTATGGTGGCCCTGTTACTCGAAGCCGGGGCTGACCCCAATACCAAACTGCCCGGCGGAGAAACGGCCCTGATGACCGCCGCTCGCACCGGCCAGCTGGAGCCCGTGAAGGCTCTTCTCGCTCGCGGAGCTGTTGTCGATGCCAAAGAGACGCAGCAAGGCCAGACCGCGCTGATGTGGGCCGCCGCCGAAGGCCACGTCAAAGTGGTTGAGGCTCTCATCGCCGCCAAGGCTGATATCCATGTGCGCCTGGCCTCAGGCTTCACGCCCTTCCTCTTCGCGGCGCGCGAAGGGCGTATCGGCGTGGTCCGCGCCCTGTTGAAGGCTGGGGCGAACGTCAACGAAACCATTCAGATCGCCCCCACGCCCGCCCCGCGCCCTACCCGCATGCCCCGGACGGGTGTGAGCGCACTGGTGTTGGCGGTGACGAATGCCCACTATGAGCTGGCCTCCATTCTGCTGGATGCGGGCGCGGACCCGAATGCGGCCGATGCCGGTTACACCGCGTTGCATGCCATCAGCGCGGTTCGCAAGCCCGGGGTAGGCGACAACGACCCGGCACCCGACGGCTCCGGCAACATGAGTAGCGCGGACTTCGTCAGGAAGATCGCCCGCAAGGACGCGAACCTCAACGCCCGCATGACCAAACGGGTGCCCTTTGGCATGACAGCCATCAACGTCCTGGGCGCGACGCCGTTCTTCCTCGCCGCCCGCGGGGGCGACGCCGAATTGATGCGGCTGCTGGCCTCCCTGGGCGCTGACCCCAACCTCACCAACGCCGAAGGAACGACGCCCCTCATCGCCGCCGCCGGACTCGGCACGCGTTCGCCCGGCGAGGATTCCGGTACGGAGAGCGAAGTGCTGGAAGCCGTCCAGGCCGCGCTGGATCTCGGTGCCGACATCAACGCCGTCAATAACAACGGCGAAACCGCCATGCACGGTGCCGCCTATAAGAACCTGCCTGCCGTCGTGGAACTATTGGCCGCCAAAGGTGCCAAAATCGAGCTTTGGAATAAGAAAAATAAGTTCGGCTGGACGCCGCTGTTAATCGCTCAAGGCTTCCGCCCCGGCAACTTCAAACCTTCGCCAACCACCATCACCGCCTTCCAAAAAGTGATGTTCGCCGCCGGCGTTACCCCTCCGCCCGCCCCTTCCGTGGGTGCCAAAGCCAATAGCGAATACCACTAGCCCGCAACCGTGTAATTCGTTGCTTTCCGGCCTTTCGCAGGAACCGCTTACGTCGTGCCCGGCTGAGCGGTTATGTTAGCCAAGCACGCAATCATCGACGGGCCGGGCGCGTCATGATCGTCGATGGCTATTTTTTCCCTGAATCGCCCCGCGCCCTTTACGCGGCCGGTAAGCAAGCCCATGTGCCGCTACTGGCCGGGTGGAACTCCGAGGAGATGAATGCCCGCGCCGTGCTCGGCCGCGAGGCACCGAGGCCAGAAGCCCTGGAAAAGGCCATTCAGCGCCTCTATCCTGACCACGCCGCCGAAGTCTCCAAGGCCTACGCCGCCGCCAATAACGACGAGGCGCTGCAAGCCGCCACTGACCTCGCCGGCGACCGTTTCATCGGCTACAG
>JANLPT010000384.1:0-2095 GCA_031367405.1 Bryobacteraceae bacterium | reverse complement strand
TTCCGCCCGGCACGTTGCGCCATCTCTACACCAAGACCGACAATCGCGCCGAACGCCGCACCGCCAAGGCTTCCACCCTGAAGGTCGAGGCCGAATGAACCGGGAACGTGAATTCAATTTCACCGAAGCTAACGAAGGGAGCGAAGAGAAGGCACTGTTGAACGATACCCACGCCGGATTGCTCTCATCTCGAAAGTGATTCAATGAAGAAAGATTAAGCATGAGTAATTTTTTGTCTCTTCGTTACCTTTGTTGCCTTCTGTAAAAAGCAAATCCGCTTTTTAGAATGAAACAGTGGGACATCTGGACCTGCGACTTTGCCGATGCGGGTCCGCATCCGGCGGTGATTGTCAGCCATCCGGATCGCGTCGCCCGCGCATCACTGGTCAACGTGCTGATCGGCTCCAGCCAGAAGGCGAGCCGCCCGGCACGCGAGAACGAAGTCGTGCTGAACGGCGCCGATGGCCTCGACTGGGAGACGCTGGTGAAGTGCGACTTGATGTATCTGGTAGAGAAGGAGCGGCTGTATCGTCGCCGGGGCAGTGTTGGCACGGCGCGGCGGCGCGCGTTGGTCCAGCGCCTCAATGCCTGTTTCGGATTCACGCTGGTTTGACCGATTCTCGAAGGGGCGCGATTCTCCGCTGGTTTTTCCAGCGCCAAGGCAAACAGGGCTTCTTCGCGGGTTGAGTTCATGGTGCTTCTGAAGGCTTCGCACGTGCTTGTCTCTTTTCAGGCAGACGCCAGAATTCGACGTTGCCTGAGAAACTAGGTCCGAGGACCCGGTCGTCCATCGAAAGCCGGGGCGAAAGGGGCTTCACGCCGCGGACAACACGCACAATCTCTCGAGCCGTCGCGACCTGCCACAGCCGCGTGTCTGAGCGATTGCGGCTGATCAAGGTGCGTCCATCCTGCGAGAATGCGATTTGCTCAATGCTTGACGTGTGACCGATCAGTTCGCTCCGAATCTCGCCATCGCGGAGGTTCCAGAGCACAACCGCGTTCTTCGCCCAGTCTGTCGTGGCCAGGACATCTTCGCGCGGAGAGAAAAGCAGAGCCTGGTCACCATGAAACTTGTACGGTATTGTCTTCCTCGGCTTGGGATCCGTGATGTGCCAGATTTTAAAAATGCCTTCCGACGCGCCTGTGCGTTTCTCGGTGACCAAATAATCGCCGGAGGAGGAAACGACCCGGATGGATCCTCCATCTGGATCCAAAAAGATCTGCATTCGCCGCCCCGTCTGCGTCTCCCACACTTCGCACCCTTCACTTCGATTGACCGCCAGGCGTCGGCCGTCTCCCGAGCCGACGATCTTCTGAGTCGCCGACTTTCGTATCGCGTCGTATTTTCTCGAATCGAGACGATCGCCGGTACGCGGATCAATGTGTTCAATGACCAATCGTTCATCCGCACGGTCCCATTTCCAAACGAGCAGGTTGGTAGCGCTAGGGAAGGCGAGCGGCTGCCCCTCGGATTCAAACCGAGCCGACAAACTCCCGGAGGCTGCGTCTCGGATGACAAAAGTTCCTGCGCCTTCTTTCACGAGGAACTCGGTGCCGTCTTCCGACATTCGACTCCCGGCGGGTGGCTGGGCCATTGGGGGAGGCGCGCTAAGTCTGTCGAACTGCCACAGTCGCACGGTGCCGTCCTTCCCCCCGGACGCCAGGGCTTTTCCGTCCGGCGAAAAGGCCAGCGCCCACACTTCGTTTCCGTGACCCAAAAGCGTATCAACCAAATCGAGCTTGGGGAAGGTCCAGACTTTGATCAACTGATCCCCGCCAGCACTCAGGATCCTGGTGCCGTCCGGGCTAATGCAAAGGTCGAAGGCGAAGTTCTGGTGGGCTCCGTCCCGGCTGGCAGCCAGTTCGAAGCTCTCCAGGTTCCAGACCTTGAATTCGACCACGTCGCCCGGGCGGATAGGACCAGATATCGCTGCCAAGTAACCCCCGTGAGCAAGCAGTCCACCCGGTTGGCTGGAAAATTTGGCGCTTTTCCAGGCGCAACTCAATTGCCGCCTGGTCCCGTCGATTTGCCACACCTGAACCTGATTCTGGGCGGATACTGCCAGACGCCGATTGTCGATGAAAATCAGGACCC
>JANLPT010000317.1:0-1585 GCA_031367405.1 Bryobacteraceae bacterium | reverse complement strand
CTCCGCCTGCGCCGACAAGGGAAAAATCAGGACTAACAACAGGGTCAATGCGCGCATCGCCGCACATAACTGCAATATGGTTAACCGCTGGTTAACGTCGACGGACCAAATAGTGCGAGGCTGCGTCAGCCGGCATACTGCGTGACGTTCTCCGGTTAAGAGGGGGGTACCTGACTCAACCATCGGCGTGGCCGCGTGCCATAAATGCGTCTGCGCCCCGCGGGCATCTTCGACCCACCCCAACGAAATTTGACCCTTTGAATAGGTATTTCCCGAATCTCCCAAAGTTTCCGTTTCCTGGTAATCTCCGCCATCAAGTTAGTGAACCGACTGCAAGAGCGCGTACCGGTAAGGAAAGACCAAAATGCAGCCGCTATTTACGCTGGAACCTATCCCCGCTGCCGGGATTATGCGGCGATCGGTTGCCGCCTCAATAGACAGTTGCCCGACTGTCGCGATGGGAAAGACGGGCGCCTTCATGAATTGCCGGGGCGACCGAGTGTCACACTCGTACCGCACTGCTGGCCAACGCGTGCTTTCCCGAAACGGCCAAGGTGGTGCCGCTGCCAAGCGGGTTCTTCAGTTTCCCCGAGATCCCCCACAAGCGGAATTGTGATACTGGCCCTGCTCTGGCCGGTGAGCCGATCGGGCTCATCTTGGGTTGGAGTCTGGCTCTAAGTCGAAATCAAACTCAACAGATCACCTGAGTGCATCTCCCGGCCCGTGCCGGAACGTCCTGGTTTCAGGGCCAAGGCGTTGAACACCCAGGGGGCCAAGCCAATGCACAGGGGATTGCATGATGCCGGACAAGCCCGTCGCGGATAGGGGACAACTCCGCGCCGCGTGGGCCCGCCCGTCGCGGGTCATTGGAGCACGGGTTGGCCGGTTCTTCGCTGTCCGCTTGCTGATTGGCGTGGGCCCATCGGGCGAGCGGGCCTCAGAGCAGGCAGGTCGTGTCGATCTCGATCGGCTGGATGCCGATTGGGTGAATACGGCCGCGGGCCTTTCGCTCCACCCGGCTGAGGTGTTCATTCGTCGCGCCGCGGACGTCGCGATCAGTCTTATGGGCGCTGTTCTGACGTTGCCGCTCATGGTGATGGTCGCGCTTATCATCCGGCTCGATGGCCCGGGGCCCGTCCTGTATCGCCAAAAGCGCGTCGGCCTGGGAGGCCGCGTCTTTACACTGTTGAAGTTTCGGACAATGCGCGTCGATGCGGAGGCCAGCGGCCCGACTTGGGCCGCGGTGCGAGACACGCGAGTTACGCGCGTGGGCGGGTTTCTCCGTCGTGCCCGCCTTGACGAGCTTCCGCAACTCTTCAACGTGCTCCGCGGCGAAATGAGCTTTGTCGGTCCCCGGCCGGAACGTCCGCATTTCGTCGAGCAACTCGCCGAAGTGATTCCCTTCTATCACGATCGCACATTGGTCAAGCCAGGCATAACAGGCTGGGCGCAGGTTAATTTTCCTTATGGTGCGTCGGTCGAAGACGCCCGTGAGAAGCTAAAATATGATCTCTATTACGTTAAGCACCGTGGCCTGCGGCTTGATTTATCGATTCTCGCCGCGACGATAAAGGTGGTCTTGCGG
>JANLPT010000281.1:0-5622 GCA_031367405.1 Bryobacteraceae bacterium | reverse complement strand
CTACCATATGCCGGTTTATCCCGGCGCACTGCCTGGCACTATGTATTCTATGTATTCTCCTCTCATTTATTCTGCAAGAAAATGAGGGGGAAGGCGCGAGGGGGGTCATGGGCGTTAAAATAAGACATCCGATGGATGGTTCTGCACCGCGCGAGTCCGCGCCATCCGAAACATTTCTACTGGGAAATGTTCTTATTTTAACGCCTATGGCGAGGGGGGTACCCTTCCGAATCGACGCACTATGCCGTAACATCAAGTTGGTCTATACCTTACGGGGAGCGACGGAGGAAACCCGGGTGCGAGCGGCTTTGACCCCGATTCTCCCGATTCTCCATTCGGAGTGAGTCACGCAAGTAATGGACCACGCCGGCCGGGGGCATCGGGAGGGGCATCGGGGGCCCGGGGATGCCCCGATGGCCCCGACGTTGTAGACTTGAAGAAGCGGATGACACTCGCCGAAGCCCTTGCCTTGACCCGGCAGCCAAGAACGAAAAGCCGACAGCGTCGCCTGTTGCTGGTTTGTGGATTCGAATCGTTGCACCTCGGCACTTTTTTGCGAGGACACTTCATTCAGCGCTTTTCGGATGAAGATGCGGCGATAGCAACGGGTGTTTATGGCGATTTGGAAGGCACGCTGGTTGCGGCGGCGGGCTCTGCGGCGGAAGGGGCGGCCGTGGTGCTGGAATGGGCCGATGTCGACTCGCGCCTCGGACTTCGTAGCGCGGGCGGATGGTCCCTCTCGATTCAGCCGGATATCCTCGCCAGTTGCCGCAGCCGTTTGGATCGGGTTCTGGCAGGTTTGAGAGTCCTATGCGCCCGGATGCCGGTCGTCTTAGTGGCACCGACGCTGCCGATCCCGCTCTTCGGGCATACGGCGGGCCGGAACGCCGGGGCGAACGAACTGACGCTGCAGAGAGACCTGGCCATTTTTCTCGCCGAAGCTGCCACCGTGCCCGGCGTCTCCATCGTCAGCCCGGCACGACTCGCCGACTTGAGCCCGAGCGTTTCCCGGGCGGATGTGTTCATGGAGCTGAAGGCCGGTTTTCCTTACACCCTGGGGCACGCCGCAGTGGTGGCGGAACAGATGATACAGACGCTGTTTCCCCCGCTGCCGATGAAGGGGCTCATCACCGACCTGGACCATACGCTTTGGGCGGGTATCGTTGGCGAAGTGGGCATGGATAGGGTGAGTTGGAGCCTGGAGGACCACTCCCAAATCCATGGGCTCTATCAGCAGTTGCTGAGTCATTTCTCCGAGATGGGGGTGCTGCTGGCGGTGGCTTCGAAGAACGAGCAATCTGTGGCGGAGGCGGCGTTGCGGCGAGCCGATCTGCGGGTCTCCGGAACAAAGTTTTATCCGGTTCGCGCGGACTGGGGACCCAAGTCGCGGCACATTGGAGAGATCCTCCGCACCTGGAATATCGGCGCGCAGAACGTCGTGTTTGTGGACGAGAGCCCGCTGGAACTGGAAGAGGCGCGGACCGCATTCCCCGGGTTGACGACGCGACAGTTCCCCAAGCATCCGGGCAAAGCGGTCGCACTGTTTGCGGAGCTGCGGGACATGTTCGGTAAGCCGTCCGTCGGCCAGGAAGACGCGCTGCGACAAGCGAGTATTCGGGCGGCGGCAGTCTTTCAGCAGTCCGCGGACGCCCCGGATAGCGGAAACTTCGTGCGAGGCCTCGAAGGCCTGGTGACCTTTGACCTCAAAAGAAATTCGGCGAATCTGCGGCCGCTCGAACTGGTGAACAAAACCAACCAGTTCAACTTGAATGGCGTCCGGGTGACCGAGGGTGAGTGGATGCGGCAGGTGACCGATCGGTCCAGTTTCGCCCTGCAGGTGAATTATGAGGACAAGTTCGGGCCTTTGGGCATGATCGGTGTGCTGGCGGGCCAGCAAAATGGCGAACAATTGGAGGTGACGAGTTGGGTGCTCAGTTGCCGGGCTTTCTCCCGGAAGATTGAGCATCACACCCTGGATTTTGTCTTCCAGCACTTCTCGCCTGCGGCCATTACGCTGCGCTACCAGGCGACCGAACGCAACCAACCCCTCCAACAGTTTCTGAAATCGATCGGCGCGGAAGAGGCGGCGGTTCCCGAGACCACGCTAACGCGGGAAAAGTTCTACTCTCGAGTGGACGATTTACCGCACAAGGTTCGTATCCAATAATGTCGAATATCCAATCCAGAGTTACTAACTGTTTCTTGAGTGTGTTTCCCGATCTGGCAGCCGCCGATGCGCCACGGGCCAGCCAAGCTTCCTTGGCGCAATGGGATTCGGTGGCGCATGTGACGCTGCTCTCGGCTGTGGCCGAGGAATTTCAGATTGAGCTGGACGACGATTCGTTCGAGTCACTGTCGTCTTACCTTTTGATCTTTGATTTTGTGGAAGGGCAAATTGGCGAAGCCTGAGGCCCGGGTACTGACGGCGGCCGAGATCGAGAACGGCCAGAAGGCGGTATTCGAGCGCCGGATTTCGGCGGAAGATGTGGACGCGTTCGCGGCCATTTCGGGGGATTTCAATCCGCTGCATACCGACGCGAGCTACGCGGCGGAAACCAATTATGGCCGCCGGATCGTGCATGGTGCGTTTCAAGTGGGGCTCGCCTCGACCATGGTGGGGATGTATCTGCCTGGGCGCAACGTGGTGGTGGGGTCGATGCGCTCCCGTTTTCCCGCTCCACTGTATGTACCGGCGGACGTGATGGTGCAGGGCGAAATCACGTCGTGGCTGCCGCAGGCGGGCAACGGCACGCTGCGGGTACGGGTGATGGAGACCACGCAGTCCTTGATGACGGCCGAAATCCATGTGGGCTTCGGCCTGCATGATCAGTCTGCGCGGGCGCGGGTGGTGGAAGTGAAGCCGGATTCGCCCGGCAACAGCGACCTGCCGGTGGTTCTGGTGACGGGCGCGGGCAGTAGCATCGGTCCGCAACTGGTGCAGCAGCTGTCGGCGTCTTACCAGGTGCTCGCCATGGTGAGGTCTCTGGGTACCGCGGAAGGCGGCAACGGGAACGTGCGCTACGTGGTGTGCGATCTGACGAGCGAGAATTGGGAAAGGTCCGCGACCGAGGCGCTGGCGGGCCGTGCGGCTTATGGTGTCGTGCACGCTGCGTGGCCGGGGGTGCCGCAAGGCAGCCTGCTGAGCGTCGACCCGGAAATCGTCTCCCGGCAACTGGAATTCGGGACATTGACCACGATTCGCCTGGCGCGGTGGTTGGCGCAGCATGCGCGAGGGTCGGGCCGGATGGTGGTGATCGGCACGACGGCGGCCACCGTAAAACCGGTAGCCAACATGGGTGCCTACGCATTGGGCAAAGCCGCGATGGAGCAGGCGGTGAGGCTGCTGGCACCAGAGCTGGCGGGGAAAGGCATCGGGATCAACGCCGTGCTGCCTTCGTTCATGCCGATGGGGATGAATCGGGCCAAGACGCGGCAGGGTATTTTATCGGAAACCGCCAAGGTGCCGCTGGGCCGTTTGTGCGGCCCGGAAGACATCGTGGGCAGCATCGAGTATCTACTGTCGCCCGCCGCCTCTTTCGTAGTGGGACAGATCCTGCCTCTCACCGGTGGTCAGCTCTAACTCAGGCCCAAGATTCAGGCTTGTTCTTATGCAGGTAAGCGGCATCGCTGTCCAGCATCCGGAAACCGATGGCGCCGCTGGGAAACTCGACGGAAGCGGGAGCCAGTAGCCGGAGCGGATCGCTGCCGTGGGCATGAAAGCCACTGGCGAGCAAGCCCTGGGCGCTGAGCGGGTCATTGGCCATCGACACGATCTCCGCCACATCCGGACGGAGGGCGGCCTGCCGTACCGCCAACTGAACCAAGGCGCGCCAGTCCTGGGGATCCGCCGAGTCGACCCAAAGGTCCACTAGTCGGGCTTGCGCGGGCGCGAAGCTCAGCATGAAGTAGCCGCGAACGACACTGTCTTTCCGCACCGCATGGAATTCCATGGGCGCGGCGGGACAGCGCAGGTAGTAGGCCATCACTTCCGCGCTTCGCTCAAAGAGTAAGGTTTCCCCCTGGGACCGGGGCCAAGGCACTCCGCAGCCCGCAAGGCCCTCAGCCGTCACTGTTTGCGCTTCCCAGCCGCTCAGGGATGCCGCAGGGGCCGTGGCCTTCCAAACCAGGCTCCGCGCGACCTTGGCGGCGAGGCGCCAGTCCAGCGGTTTCCCTTGCAACCGCCGCAGAGGACGGAGGGGACGCACATAGCGCTGGACTTGGCCGCAAAGTTTGAACCCGAGCGCCGGGAGAATTTTCTGGGTCATCTCGCTGCCACCGACGACGAGAATGGCGTCCACGGTCTGGCCAATTTTTTTGAGCAGCGTGACGCCGCTGCCTACGGATTTCGGCGCCGCCGCCCAATCGATCAGGTGGGCCAGGTGCCACCGCTGTGCGCCGGAGGTTAAGGCGAGCGGCACCACAGTGGCGTGCGCCACGATCCGGTCCTGCGTGATCACATAGCCGCGCGAACCGGGCCAATCCGGGCGCGGATCCCAATTCTTCCATTGCAAATGACGCGGATCAATCCCGGGATCGTCGGCACTGGATACAAGAATCCGGGTGAGAAACTCCGTAACAGGCTGCGCCTCATCCGGCGACGTGTTAGTGAACTGCGACTTACTCACTGGTAGCGAATCCCGTCGATTACCTGATACTTGGCGCTCTCATTCCAGGTATGAGTCCCGATCAGCCCGGGGCTCCATTGGGGTGGAATATACCCGCCCGGCGATTCGGCAAACTCGGTTGGAGTAAGTCGCGTGACTTCGTTTACTTGCATGGCGTATCCGTAACATACCGAACAATCCTGAGTAACCCGGTAGAGCCGGCCGTCACGACAAAAGAGATGGCCCGCGCCACGACAATTTCGCACCGACACGGACACGGGGCTCGCGGGATGCAGGTTCCAGCGGCCGTCGACACGGTCCGACCAGAACAGCAGGGTCTCCATGAAGGGTTGGCTGGTGGTCGTAAAAAAATACCAATGGCCGCGCCACTCGATGGGCGTCGTGCCGACCAGGGCCATCCCCTCCACGAGAGTGGTTACCAGTTCCACTTCCCAGGGAAAGCGAGTGAATCGATAGAGATCCACGCGTTGGGCTTCAGCGGTCTCGGGAAGCATGAAGAGTTCGCCGTTCGCCATAAATACACAAGGGTAAGAGAGGTGGTAGTCCTTCTCTAAGATCACCTTTTTCTCCGAGTAAGTTCCCTGGTCTAAAACTTCCATGGCGGCGAGGCGGCCGCGGGGAGTGCCGGCCAGCATCTCTTCGAAGAGTAAGTAAGTGCGTCCGTCGACCTCCCACAGAAACGGATCGGCCATCTCCGAGGTGCCGGGGGGGAGGGGGACCTCGGTAAATGCCGTCAGATCCGTCCAGGAAGCTCCTTTGTTCGGCCGAAGGGCGACGAACCACTTAGGGAGTTTACCCCGCTTCGTGGACCGCAGATACGCGCTGCGCGCTAGTTTCTCCACGGCGAAGCAGCCGGACGCAAAGCTCGATGGATAGTCCGCGGGGGCGTCGATCGATTCTTCCGGTAGGGCCAAGAGGCGCTCCTCGAAGCCACGGCCTTGATCTCGCACGTCCAGGCACAGTTGGGCCAGCGTGCGGATCGCCGCGGCCAGGGGCT
>JANLPT010000242.1:0-19659 GCA_031367405.1 Bryobacteraceae bacterium | reverse complement strand
TGATGGCCACGCGTGGCTGGTAAAAAGCGAGTCGGCGTTTTGGCATTGCAAGGCGACTTCGCGAAACACGCGGAGTCGCTGCGGCGCGCGGGTGCCGAAGCCATCGAGGTGAACACCCGGGCCGGTCTCGCAGGGCTCGACGCGCTGGTACTGCCGGGCGGGGAATCGACGACCATGCTCAAGCTGATGGCTTACGAGAACCTCTGGGAGCCGCTACGCACCTTTGGCGAAACGAAGCCAATTTTTGGCACGTGTGCCGGGGCGATTCTGCTGGCCAGGCACGTGCTCAACCCGGCTCAGGTATCCTTAGGACTGATGGACTTGGACGTCGAGCGCAACGCCTACGGGCGTCAGCTCGATAGTCACATTGCGCAGGTGGACCTCGAAGGCGAGCCGCTCGAAGCTGTCTTCATTCGAGCGCCGATTATCCGCCGGGTGGGCAAGGGCGCGAAGGTTTGGGCCACTCACCGCGGCGATCCGGTGTTGGTGACGGAAGGCAAGCATATGGTCGCGACATTTCATCCGGAGTTAACTTGCGATCCACGGGTTCACGAGATCTTTTTAAGACAGCTATAGGCAAGCCGGCCGGGCCGGTGGCATTGCCGCGCGTCCTGTTTGTGTGCTTGGGAAACGTCTGCCGCAGCCAGATGGCGGAAGGCTTTGGCCACAAGTATGGCGGGGGCGTTTTCGAAACCAGCAGTGCCGGGCTGGCACCCGGACTGATGGTGGATCCGGTAACGCAACTGGTGATGCAGGAGCGCGGTTGCGACCTGGACCGGCAATTCCCCAAGACCATCGCCATGGGCGCGCCGAAAGGGGCGGAGTTGGTGGTGAATATGAGCGGCTATCCCTTGCCGCCGGAGGTCAGTTGGCCGTCGCTCGAATGGCAGGTGCCTGACCCGCACACCAAGCCCGCCGCCTACCATCGCGAGATCCGCGATCTTGTGGAGCGGTTGGTGATGCAGTTGGTGCTCGAATACCGCACCAAGCGGCGATAGACGGCCTAACTCCCCCCAAATGCATAATCTGGCTACCCCCATGAACCCCTCATTTTCGGGTAGCTGGGGTCGGTGGTGCTGCGACCCCAGCATTGAAAACATTCAGCGCGGCATCGTTTTGTAAGCCTCGTTCACCCACTTGGGTGGGTCCGGCTCCCACTGGATCGGCATGCCCTTGCTGTCACCCCACCGATGAATCCAGGAGATGCCCTGATTGGCCACAAAGGTTTCATCGACGGCGTATAGGGGGTCCTTCAGGGCCTCGGTCAGGCTGACGATGCGGTAGCCCCGGCGCTTCATCATCGCGATGAGGCTAGGGAGGCACTCGGCATTGAGCTGGCTGGCGTGGATGAGCAGCGTTTGCGCGATTTCACGGCCGAGTACCTCGCGCGAGCGTTGCTCGTAAAAGGCGAAGAGATCTTCCATGATGCGCAGATAATCGGCGCGGATGCGCCGTGCTTCCGCGTCGTCTTTGGCGCGCGTGTACAGAGCGGCGTAGATATAGTCGGGCGTATCGATCGTGATGGGGGCGATGGTATAACCATGCCCGCGAAGCCATTGCTCCAGCGCCCGCTTGTCTTCGAGCGTCTTGCCGGTATGGAGATACGGATGCCGGAAGTAGCGCACCGGCGCACCGGTCACTTGCCTGGTAACCCGTTCGCCTTCGAGAATGCCGGCGAAGAATAGGTCGCGTTGGGTCTCGTTGTAATTGGGATGCCCGGCGGTGTGATTGCCGAGTTCGGCACCCGCATCCTTCCATTGCCGGAGGATGGCGGCTAGCTTGGCATCGCCGAGTTGCTCGCGGCACTGGCCCTCATTCACGAAGCCGCTGAAGGGGACACCGGCTTTCCGCAGTGGCTGCAGGAAGCGCTGGGTGAAGCCGGGCAAATCGCTGGAGCATCGATCAATCGCGTCGCCGCCGCGGGGCAAGTCATCGATCGTGATTGCCACCTGGCGGTCTGCCGCGAACAGAGGCAAGGCGCTGAGGAAAAAAAGGACGAAGGGCATCGTCTAACGTTATCTTAGGACGACGTGGACTTTCTCGCTCGCGCGCTCGATGTCGCGCACACCCTTGGCCTCCGGCAGCCCCAAGCTCAGCTGCTACTCGGCGGCGTCTCTTCGGACGTCGCCCTGATTTCCGATGACGGGCAGCGCTTCGTCGTGAAGCAATCGATCCCCAATCTGCGCGTCGCCGCCGATTGGCCCGTCCATCCCAGCCGCATCTGGCGCGAGGTGGACGCTTTGCGGGCGCTGGCCCCGGCGTTGCCCGCCGGTGCCGTCCCGCAGGTGATTTACGAGGCTCGTGCGGAGTATCTTTATGCCATGACCGCCGCGCCTGCGGGGGCCGATAGCTGGAAAGCGCAATTGCTTCGAGGCGACATCGACGTACCGCTCGCGGCCTATCTTGGAGCCGTGCATTCCGCCATGCTGCGGTTGCCGAATCCGCGTCCCGAGTTCGACGATATTACCTTCTTCGAAGAGCTGCGGATCGATCCTTACTATCGCTTCACCGGCGAGCAGTATCCTGACCTGCGTGCCCACTTCGATCGCGCCGCCGAAGCTTGCCGCCAGCATCGTTGGGCGCTCGTCCACGGCGATTTCAGTCCGAAGAACATCATGGCCGGTGCGGGTACGGCCATGATTCTTGACTGGGAGTGTGTCCATTGGGGAGACCCGGCTTTCGACACGGGTTTCCTGCTGAATCATTTATTGCTGAAAGCGTTTCATCGTCCGCCCGATGCGCCCTTGCTTGAGCGCGCCGCCACGGCCTATCTCGACGCCGTCACCCAAGTGCCGTTCGCCGGTACGATGGTGCATCTGCCGCTGCTTCTCATTTGCCGGGTGGACGGCAAGTCGCCGGTCGAGTATATGGCCAGCGAAACGGTGCGCGCCAGAGTCCGCGCCTATGCCCGTTCATTGCTGGCAGAGCCGCCGGCCAGCGTGGCCGAGTTGTTTGAAAGGCTGTCATGAAAATTCGCTCGCTGGCCGGTTTGGAAATTCTCGATTCGCGTGGCCGTCCGGCGGTGGCGGCCATTTGCGAGTTGGAGAATGGTGTTCGCGTCCAGGCGCACGCGCCGAGCGGTGCTTCGACGGGCAAGCATGAAGCGCACGAGCTGCGCGATGGAGATTCCCGCTGGTACGCGGGCAAGGGCGTGCGCCAGGCCGTGGCGAATATTGGCTTGCTGAGCGCGGCGTTATCCGGCGTCGATGCGTTCAACCAGGCTGAAGTGGATCGCGCGCTTTGCAAGGCAGATGGCTCACCGGATAAGAGCCACCTCGGCGCAAACGCGCTCCTCGCCGCCTCTTGCGCTGTGGCGCGGGCCGGGGCTACATCCCACAATATGCCGCTTTGGCGTTGGCTGGCGGGCACGCGTCAGGCGATGATGCCGCTGCCGATGGTGAACATCCTCTCGGGCGGTTTGCACGCGGGCGGCAACATCGAATTTCAGGATTTTCTGGTGATGCCCCATGGCGTCGTGGGTTATCCGCAGCAACTGGAAGCGATCGTCCGCGTCCATGCGGCCGCCAAACAGATCCTCGACGAACGCGGACTCGTCACCACCGGCGTGGCCGACGAGGGCGGCTGGGGTCCGCGCTTCCGGTCGAATGAGCAGGCGCTCGAAATTCTCACCGAAGCCATCGGGCGCACGGGCTGCGAAATGTCGATTGCCCTCGATGTGGCCAGTTCGCACTTCTATCGCGACGGCCAGTATCATCTTTCGACTGAAGGCCGCACGCTCACCGCCGCCGGCATGGCCGATTTGCTGGCCGATTGGAGCCAGCGGTATCCGATTCGTTCCGTCGAAGATGCTCTGGAAGAAGACGACTGGGCGGGCTGGCAGATGCTCACCCGAGGCCTGGGCGGCAAAGTGCAGTTGGTGGGTGACGACCTATTCACGACGAACCTCGCCCGCGTCAATCGCGGCATCGCTGAAGGTTGCGCCAATGCGGTGCTGGTGAAGATGAATCAGATCGGCACGTTGACCGAGACCTTCGCTGTGATCGACCGCGCCCGCGAGGCAGGCTACCGCGCCGTCATTTCCGCGCGTAGCGGCGAGACCGAGGATAGCTTTCTCGCCGACCTCGCCGTGGCCAGCGGGGCAGGGCAGATCAAAATCGGCTCCATCACGCGCTCCGAGCGGTTGGCCAAATACAACCGCCTACTTGAGATCGATGCGTTCGAAATGAACTAATTGCCGCCCTTGAGACATTCCGCAATCTCTGACTCAGCGATGGTGCCGGCCTTGATCACTTTCCAATAGGGCTCGGTGATATCCACCGTCGTCGCGCCCGCGCCGATTGAGTAGCCGCCATCCAGCACCAGGCTGATCTGGCCGTCCATCATGCCGAAGACCTCAATGCCAGACCGGCAAGTGGGCGAACCCGACATGTTGGCGCTGGTGGCAATCAACGGCTGGCTGAGCGCTTCCAGTAGCCGGGCCGCCACAATCGACTTCGAGTGCCGCAGGGCCAACCGGCCCGTATTCCCCGTCACCCGCAACGGTATGCGCGCGGCAGCGGGCACAATCAACGTCAAAGGGCCGGGCCAGAAGCGGCGAGCCAGCAGCTGAAAGCGAGTGGTGATTTCAGAAGTAAGATCTTCGGCCATCAGGATATCGGTCACCAGCAAGGGCAGGGAACGGGCTGGTTCACGGCCTTTGGCCTGGAATACCTTGCCCACCGCCGCCAGATTGAAGGGATCGGCGACGATCGTGTACAAAGCATCGGTGGGAATGGCGACCACGCCGCCTTTACGAATGACGGCGGCTGCCCGTTCAATCGCTTCGGAGGAGGGGTCCTCCTGTTTAATTTCAATGAGATCGGTTGGCACGCTGGTACTGTTAGGACGAAAACTTGAGAATGATTTAGTCTAGCGCACTGTTTTGCTAAACTGCGGTATCGGACTTGCTTGTCGCCGTACAAGTTCCCTCAACCGTCGTAGACCGTTAGCCCCTGTACAATCGAAAGCCAGAAGGATCACCATGCACATTCGCGATATTTTCGCCCAGGATCGCACCACGCTGTCATTCGAGTTCTTTCCGCCCAAAAGTGAGGCCGACGCGAATGTGTTGTTCGAAAACATCACTCATCTCGAAGAGTTGCAGCCGTCCTTCGTTTCGGTCACCTACGGGGCCGGCGGATCCACCCGGCAACTGACCCACGACTTGGTGGCGCGCATCAAGCAGACCACCACTCTGGCACCGGTACCGCATCTCACCTGTGTTTGTCACCAAGCCGGGGAAGTGGAGGAAATCCTCACCAATTACGCCAAAATTGGCGTCTCGAACATTCTGGCGCTGGGGGGCGACCCGCCCCGCAATCTGGTGAACTACAAGCGCGAGGACGATGGCTTCCAGCACGCCGGCGACCTCGTCCGTTTCATTCGCAAGTTCAACGAGAGTGGCGGCCATCCTGACCCGCGCGGCTTCGGAATCGGCGTGGCCGGTTTCCCTGAGGGCCATCCCGGAACGCCGAACCGCTTGCTGGAGATCGACCGGTTGAAGGCCAAAGTGGACGAAGGCGCCGACTATATCGTCACGCAGTTGTTCTTCGATAATCGCGACTTTTACGATTTCCGCGAGCGCTGCGAATTGGCCGGTATCCGCATCCCGATTATCGCGGGGATCATGCCCGTGGCGACGGCGGCGGGCTTGAAACGCATGGCGGAACTGGCCCTCGGCGCGCGTTTTCCGGCCGCCTTGCTGCGGGCCGTCCAGCGCTGTGACGATGCCGAAGGCGTGAAGCGTGTCGGCATCCATTGGGCCACCGAGCAGTGCCGCGATCTGCTGGACCACAACGTCTCCGGCATCCACTTTTACACATTGAACAAGTCCGATGCCACCCGCCAGATCTACCAAAGCCTGGGGCTGCGCGACAGCCTGGCGGTTCGCCGCCGGTAAACAACTTGCCGCATTGCTGAAATCTTCGCCCCAGGCAAGTAAGATGGAGGTAATGAAAATATCGCTGGCGCTGGTGGCGTTGACCCTGGCCCTTCATCCGCTCACCGCGCAAACCATCGGCATCGGCATCAAGGCCGGTGTACCCTTGACGGCCGTTTTGAAGCCCGGCGCGATCACCAGAGCCCAGGTGGATACCACGCGGCTCACCATCGGCCCGGTGCTGGAGGTTCGATTGCCCCTGGGCTTAGGAATCGAAGTAGGTGCCCTCTATAAACGCTTTAACCAGACTGGCCAAACGGGCCCCCGCGATCTCACCGTCATTGACCAACGCGGCCAGAGCTGGGAGTTTCCGGTGCTGGGCAAATTGCGCCTGCCCGGTGTCATTGTTCACCCCTACGTCGAAGGCGGTTTTAGCTACAACCGGTTGAGCGACATCGTGAAGCCATTCCAAACCGCAATCACCAATCCGAAAGACCTGGTAGCGTCGGTGGGGCGTCCAGGATTCGTCATGGGCGGAGGCATTGAGATCGGATCGCACAAACTGCGGCTCGTCCCCGGTCTGCGCTGGACGCGCTACAACACCAGCACCATCATCCCTTCCGTCAATTCCATCGATTTTCTCGTCGGACTCATGTTTTAACAGATGCCTGAAATCCTCCCCTCCATCCTCGCCGCCGACTTCGGCCACCTCGCTGACCAGATCGCCCAAGTGGAGGCGGCCGGCGTCACCATGCTGCATCTGGACGTCATGGACGGCCACTTCGTCCCCAACATCAGCTTCGGCCTGCCCATCGTCAGTGCCGTTCGCAAGCTCTCCCGCTCCGTGCTCGATGTGCACCTGATGATCACTCACCCGGACCGTTACCTCGCCGCCTTTCGCGACGCCGGTGCCGACCAGATGTCGGTGCATCAGGAGGCGTGCCCGCACCTCGACCGCACCTTGAACGAAATCCGCCGTCTCGGGGCCAAGGCCGGCGTGGTCCTCAATCCGGCCACCCCGTTGGCTACCATTGAGCAGGCGATGGAAGTGGCCGACTACGTGCTCCTGATGAGTGTCAACCCCGGCTTCGGAGGGCAACAATTTATCCCTTACGTGCTGGATAAGGTCCGCGCGCTCAAACGCGCCAGAGCTGCCAGGGGGCTCGACTTTTCGATTGAAATAGATGGCGGGATTAACATGGCCAATGCCGGCGAAGCGGTAGAAGCGGGCGTGGATTGGCTGGTGGCCGGTTCCAGCGTCTTCTCCAGTGCCGATTTGGAGGCAACCGTGCGGAAAATGCGACAGTTAGCCGCCGCTTCCTCTGGCCAGTGGCGGGCTTAAACCATGAATCGCCGTCACCCTGCCGCAAACGAACATGTAGAATTAAGAGGTTTGACTAATATGCGCCATATCGCCATTCTGCTCTGCGTGAGCCTCGCGCTGCTTTCGGGCTGCCGTAAGAAGAAGTACGAGAATCCGATCACCAAGGACACGCAACAGCCTGACAAGGTGCTGTTCGATAAGTCGGTGGCCGACATCGAGCGTGGACGCTACGAGGTGGCGCGGCTGACGCTGCAGACCCTCATCAATACTTACGACACCAGCGAATATCTGGCGAAGGCGAAGCTCGCCATCGCCGATAGTTGGTTCCGCGAAGGCGGTTCGAACGGCCTTTCGCAAGCCGAAGCCGAATACAAGGATTTCATCCTGTTCTACCCGACCATGGAAGAGTCGGCCGAGAGCCAGGAAAAGATCTGCATGATCCACTACAAGCAGATGCAGAAGCCGGATCGGGATATCAACCAGGCGATGCGGGCCGAAGAAGAGTGCAAGCAGATGCTGACGCAGTTTCCCAATTCGAAATTCGCACCGCAAGTGGGGCAGCTGCTGCGTAACATTCAGGAAGCGATTGCCGAAGGCGAATATCGCGTCGGCTCGTTTTATCACAAGAAAGGCAGCTTTCCTGCCGCAGCCAACCGCTTGCAGACGCTCACCGATCACTACCCGATTTATAGCCAAGCCGATGAGGCGCTCTGGCAGTTGGGCGATGCTTACAGCAAGATGGGCAACCGCTTCCGGGAGCGTGCAGGCCAGGCGTTTTCTCGCATTGTGAAAGAATACCCGCTGAGCGCCCGGGCCGACGAAGCCAAGCAGATGCTGAAGCAGATGGAGATACCGGTGCCCGAGGCCGACCCCGTCGCCGCCGCCCGCATGAAATACGAGATTGAGAATCGCACCAAGCCGGGCATTATGAACCGCACCCTTGGCTTCATGAAGAGCGGACCCGATCTGCGCACCGCCGCCAAGAGCGGCGCGCCGGCCATGACGCCGATGCGGCCCGCCATTCCGGTCAGTGTGCCCGTGGCGGCCGCCGCCGCCATCGGTGGCACCACCGATGTGACGGTGCAGCAGGTGGGCAACTCCACGGCGCTCGATACGAACCCGGACGCGCGCCAGATTCAACCGGCTCCGGCCGCTACCAATCCTGACGGAACGCCCGCTGCCACTCCGGTGGCTGCCGCGCCTGCCGCAGTCGTGAACGAGCCGCTGCCAGTGAACCGTCAAGCGCCAGTTTCTAAGAAGAAAAAGACGCCCAAACCGCTGAAAGCTCCTCAAAAGAACTAATTATGGCGCGAGTTCTGCTAGCCGACGACAGTCCGCACGCCCAACGCATGGGGGAACGCATCCTCCGCGAAGGCGGCCATGAAGTGACGGCGGTGATGGATGGCGAGCGGGCATTGATGCGGTTGCCCGAGGTGGACCCCGACGTCGTCGTCGTCGATGCGTTTTTGCCCTACCGCGACGGCTATGAACTGTGCGACTTCATCAAGTCGCATCCTCGTTTCCGGCACGTCCGCGTGGTGTTAACGGCGGGGTTGCTCGAGCCGCTGGATGAGAACCGGGCCCGGCAAGTGAGTTGCGACGCCATCTTGAAAAAGCCCTTTGAGGCTTCGGTGGTCGTCGAGACACTGCGCCCGTTGTTTGAGCGTGCCAGGCGGGATCGCGAGGCCTTCGGGCTGATCCCCAGCGTCAGTCTGCCGGTGGGGGATGCTGATCTGGATGACGACCACGACGATCTGGGTGAGGACGACGACGATGAGCCGACGCTGGATACGGTGATCCCGGCTAGCCCTCCGGCGTCGTGGATGGCACCCGTCACAGTCTTTCCGCTTTTGCCCCTCTCCGCCAGCGTGGCCGTGGCTATGACGGAGCCTACGTTTCTGGCGAGACCGGCCCCGGTAGCGGTGATGCCGGCTCCCGCGCTCGCGCTGGTCCGCGACGAGCCCGCGCCTGCCGCTCCTGACCCTGAATTGGTCCGTTCCGCCGTGACCCTGGCGCTCGATGCCGCCATGCCGGCCCTGATCGACGAACTCACCAAGCGAGTCCTCGCCGCGCTCCACCCCCATTTAGTAACTGGAAAGTCTGAAAAGTAACCCATGGCTGACAATAGTTTTGACGTCGTTTCGAAGGTTGAGATGCCTGAAGTGGTGAATGCCATTCAACAGGCGCAAAAGGAAATCATCACCCGTTACGACCTGAAGGATTCAAAGTCCACCATTGAGCTGAATGAGAAGGACATGAAGATCCTGCTGGCCAGCAGTGACGACTTCAAGGTGAAGGCCGTCATCGACATTCTGCAAAGCAAGCTGGTGAAGCGCGGCGTGCCGATCAAGAACCTGGAGTTCGGCAAGGTGGAGCCTGCATCGGGCTCGTCCGTGCGCCAGGAAGTGAAGCTGGTGCAAGGCATTCCGATGGAAAAAGCCAAGGACGTCGTGCGCGCCATCAAGGATAGTAAGTTGAAGGTGCAGGCGGCGATCATGGGCGACTACGTGCGCGTCAGCAGTAAGGATCGCGACATCCTGCAGGAGGTTCTCGCCTTGCTGCGCGGCCAGGACTTTGGCGTCGAGCTGCAGTTTACGAACTACCGCTAGCCTCATCATGGCGCGCCTGATTGAATCGCTGATGATTGCGGGGCCAGCCGGCCGCCTGGAGGCTTTGCTCGAAGAGCCCGATGGCACACCGGCAGTGGCCACCCTGGTCTGTCACCCGCACCCGCAGCACGGCGGCACCATGCACAACAAGGTGGTTTATCGCCTGGCGCGTGGCTTGCGGCGCGCCGGTTCCGTCGTACTGCGCTTCAACTATCGCGGCGTCAATTTGAGTGAGGGCAGCTACGGCAAGGGTGTGGGCGAAGTGGAGGATGCGCGGGCTTGTCTGGCGCTGCTGCGCGAACGGTATCCTGCGCTTCCGTTTCAGCTGGCGGGCTTCTCCTTCGGCTCACGGATTGCGCTTAAGCTCGGTTGCCCGATGTCGCCGCGCCAGATAATTGCCGTGGGCTTCCCGACCATCTACAGCGACCGCAGTTTTCTGGAAGGCTGCACGCAGAGGCGCGTGTTCATCCAAAGCACGAATGACGAGTTTGGGCCCGGGCCCGACTTGATCGCTTTGTATGAGACTCTCCCCGAGCCCAAGCAACTGCATTGGGTCAGTGCCGGCGATCACTTTTTCGCCGGTGCGCTAGATGACTTTGAGCAGACGGTGCAAGCCTTGTAGAGTAGTGCGGAACCGCCTCGACGACGAAACGCCCCGTCCTCTAATCAGAATCGTCATCGAGCCGCGACCGTGTGAAGAGTTCGTTTGGCTGCTCCCCAGAGCACTACTTCGGACGACGGCCCGGCATTAGCCAGAGCGTCCCAAAATTATTCAGCTGCGTCCGCGTGTCCTTGCCGCCGCTCCACCAGTCTTCGTGATGGAAGTGATAAACATTGCCCACTCCGCGCTCCTGCTGGTCAAGGTCGCCGAGCGCGATGTTGAGCCCCACCGCCTGGACGCCCATCTTCACTGAGTAGAACTGGCCTACGGTGACTTCGACACAGGGATTAAACTTTACCATCCACTCGATCACGTAACCGGACGGCGTCCGCTTGGTGGCACAAGTTTGCGCCCCTTGGGCGATCCAGCTTTGATAGGTGTTCCAGGCCGATAGCTCGCGCCGGGGCTCGCCTTCTAAAATCCCGCCCACGCCGATGCCGCCCGCTCGCGACTTGGTGAGGTTGCACACCATCTGCCAACTGCGGCCATTGCCGGCGACGCTTTCGTTGCCGGTGAAGGTGTTGGCGGCATTCAGAAGAATCTCCATTTCGTCCCCGAACCAGGGGAAGCCCTCGCGGGTGAGTGCATGCGCCTGCGGATTGTTGCCGGGCAGCCAGCGGGGCGTATCGATGCCGTAGAGCACGTCGTCGGTGATCGCGAAGGCAAAGTAGAGGGCGGTGCCGTCATGCTTCACCCAGCCTTCGAGCGACAGGTCCTTGTCGTCGGTGGTGGGATGGAACGTGTGGGCCCAGCTCTTGACGCCGCTGATATGCGCCGCATCGGCATACTCGCCGGGGGAGATGATGCCATCCAGCTTCGGAGTGCTGCCCAGCCAGGCCTTCAGTTCGGGCTTCTCCGCCGCAGAGGCCAGGCAGGAGAGGCTCAGCATCAGACACAACGCCAGCGCCCCGGTGCCGGGCTTCGTCAGGGCCCGATGCTCCTTTAGCAAACAGCGATCCATCACCACATCGAGTCCGGCGGCACGGGCGCGTCCGGCCGCCTCCTCATGCACCACCTCTTCCTGCATCCACACCGATTTTGCCCCGATGGCAATCGCCGCATCGACGATCTCCGGGACAAACTCGGGCCGGCGGAAGATGTTTACGCAATCAATGGGGAAGGGAATGTCAGCGAGCGTGGGGTAGCTGGTCTCTTCGAGGATCGCGGCTTCGGCGGGATTGACCGGCACAATGCGGTAGCCCTGCTTCTGCATGTAACGCGACACGCCGAAGCTGGGCCGCAGCGGGTTCGATGAGAGGCCCACGACGGCGATCGTCTTGGATTCGTGAAGGATCTTTTCAGCGGGAGTCACCGGACCATTATGACTTGGTCCGCGGCTTGTTGCGATTGCCCGGCGCACGGTTCTTCGTCGCTGCGCCCCGATTCTTCGAGGCCGGTGGCCGCGAAGAGAAAGGTTTGTCGCCGGAGGGCTTGGAGAATCTGGAACCCGGGGCCTTGGAGAACGGGGCCTTGGAGAACGGGGCTTTAGTAAACGGTGCCTTCGGGCCCTGTTCCCTGGGTCCCTGATCGCCAGGACCTTGCGCGCGTGCCCCAAACTTTCGAGGACCAGGCGCTCTGCTGCCCGCCGCTTTCGGGGCGCGAGAATCTGAGTATTCCGCATTCACCGGACGAGTTCGCGCGACCGGATATTTTCGGTCTTGGAAGTTGGCCGGCCGCGTTTCGGATTGCGGCTCCCCGAAGGCTGGCGGCTTTGGTACCAGACGTTTCGGTGCCAGGAACTTGGGCCGCCGGAACTTATCGGCGCGCGGCTTAGGCGCTTTGGTGAACGCCGCTGGCGCAGTCTTCCCCGACGGTGGCGCGTCTCCCCCGGCCACCAACCCAGCGCCATACGGAGCCCGCTTCGTCACTTCCTTGACGAAGCCTTCGCTCTGATCCTCGCCGCCCTCATCGTCCTTCAGACCGACCTGACGACGCAGCTTGTACACTTCCTGATCCGTCAGCGGACGCCAAGTGCCCGTCTTGAGCTTGCCCAATTCCACAAAGCCAATGCGCACGCGGCGCAGACGTTCCACCAGCTTGCCCAGGTGACGGAACATCAGCCGGATCTGATTCTGCCGGCCTTCGGTGAGCTTCACTTCGTACCAGGGGTTGGTCCCGGGCTTATGCAGGCGGATCTCGGCGGGCGCGGTCCGTTTACCGGAAATCGGCAG
Organism: Bryobacteraceae bacterium; assembly: GCA_031367405.1. GTDB lineage: Bacteria > Acidobacteriota > Terriglobia > Bryobacterales > Bryobacteraceae > JALHNI01. The sequence goes on along the minus strand of JANLPT010000242.1, from coordinate 7,016 downwards.
CCCGGCGCGGAATTTCTCCTGCTGCTCCACGGTGAGATTGCCGTTCGCCTTCACCAGGTACGTCTTCTGCACGTGGAACTTGGCAGAAGTAATGCGGTTCGCGAATTCGCCGTCGTTGGTGAAGAGCAGCAAGCCTTCGCTGTGATAGTCCAGCCGGCCGACCGGATAGACGCGATCCTTCAAGCCCCGGATAAATTCCATCACCGTCTTGCGGCCTTCGGGGTCAGTGACGGTGGTGACACAGCTGTCGGGCTTATTCAGCGCGATATACACGAGGCGGGCGGGCGGCTTCAACAGCTTGCCGAACACTTTGATGTGGTCGCGCCCGAGTTCGGCCTTGGTGCCAAGCGCCGTCACGACTTTGCCGTTCACGGTAACGTCGCCTCCGGTGATCAACTCTTCGGCCTTACGGCGGGAAGCAATGCCAGCGGTCGCAATGATTTTTTGCAGGCGTTCTTCAGCCACTAGTTTTCTTCTTTCGGGGGGACATGATGGGGTAGCAATTCTTCAGGCTCTTCAGATTCTGGTGCTACCTCCGGATCTTCAGGAGCGACAGGGTGAGGCAGGGGCTCTTCCGTTTCTGGCTCCGCCCTCTCTAGCTCCGCCGTCTCTGGCTCCGCCGCAGGCTGCAACTCATCCAGGTTGGCTCGATCATTCCCTTCGCCCAACTCGCCCCGGTCCGCTGTGGCGACGGCCGCCGCCTCTTCCGGCGTCGCCGGACCCTCCACCTCAACCGGCGATTCGTCCATCTCCGGATCCGTCAATGCCAGCCGCTTCAGCTCTTCAAATTCCTTCAGCGTGGGCAGCTCGGCCAAGTCCTTTAAGCCAAATTGCAGCAGGAACTCGCGGGTGGTTTTGTACATCATCGGCTTGCCGACCACGTTCTTGCGTCCGGCCGACGCGATCAGCTTCCGGTCGAGCAGCGTCTTCATCACGCCGCCGCCTTGCACGCCGCGGATCTCCATGATCTCCGGGCCGGTGGCGGGTTGCTTATAGGCGATCACGGCCAGCGTTTCGAGGGCGGCCAGCGAGAGCTTCAACGGCGGCTTCATCTTCTTGACGAAGGTGCGCATGCTTTCGTGATGCTCGGGCTTGGTGCCCATTTTGTAGCCGCCGGCGAGTTCGCGAATGGTGAGGCCATGCTCGGGCCCGTCGTACAATTCCACTAACCGGTCGAGCCCTTTTTGCACCTGATCCAGTGGACGCTCAATGGCTGCCGCGATCTGTTGTGCCGACAACGGCTCATCGGTAATGTAGACGATCGCCTCCAGCAAACTGCGCAGTTCGCGCTCGGCCACTTCGATGACATTGAGCGCTGATTCCGATACGGAAGCGGAAAAGAACTCGTCGCTCATTACCTCGGTGGGTAGTGGCTCGTCGGTGTCGTCAACTGTGTCTTCAACCACCTCGTCGGTCGAGATCTCTTCGGGCGTCACCGGTTCCTCCACTACTTCTTCGGCGATTGCCTGTTGTCCACTCTGTTCCATCTCGATTACGTATATTCCTCTTGGAGACCGGCCAAAGCAGCGTCGGAACCCATCGTCTCTTCAAATTGCGCGGACCTCCGCAGGGCGATCTCCCCAAAGGACTCCTTCTGCACCAAATCCAACGCCTGCCGTTTCACCATCTCGAGCATGGCGAGAAACAGGCAGATCATCCCGCGCCGCGACTTCTGCGTTTCAAACAGTTCGCGCGCGGAAATCGTCTCGGTCCGGCCTTTGGCGCGGAACAGATTCCGCAGCATCGCGATCATGTCCGGCACGCTGACATCTTCCCTCTCCACGTCGTAAATGGGCCGGTTTTTGGCCCGATCCAGCAGTTCCTGAAACGTCTTCACCAGGTCATGCAGCGATACCGCCAACCCGGGGTCCTCGTCTTGCGCTGTGAATTGCGCGATCTGCGGATTCGACCAGATCGCTTCCTCAATCAGCCGCTTTTGATGCAGCATCTCGGCCGCGTTCTTGAAACGCTCGTGCTCCAGCAGACGGTCAACCAATTCCTTGCGTGGATCTTCCTCGGGCGAAATCTCCTGGAGCTTCGGATCCACCGGCAGCAACAGCTTCGACTTGATGTGGATCAGCGTCGCCGCCATATAGACGAACTCGGCGGAAAGCTCCATATCGAGCTGCGCGGCCTGGCTCATGTACTCCATGTACTGCGAAGTGATCTTCGCAATGGGAATGTCATAAATGTCGATCTTCTGTTTGCGAATCAGATCGAGCAGCAGGACGAGGGGCCCGTCGTATTGTTGCAGGTGGACGTTAAAGGGCGGGGAAGACACGGATTACGCTACTGTAGCAAGTTGGCCCGTGGAGGTCTAGGTTGAGCGGCTAACTAATTGAAATGAATCGCCATCTGGCTTCCGCCGGCAAGTCCGAAGGGGCTTTTTTCTCCCGTGTCTTCAAAGCGGATCGCAGCAAAATTAACCAATTCCGGGGACCTCGATTGTAAGCCATTCATTATCATACGCTTAGGGGGAAACAAATAACATGTTGCCGTTTAGCACCGTAGAGCCATCCACCAGATGTTGGGGTGTCCACAGAATACCCACAGAATTCAGGGGTCAACATGCTTGAGATTTGGCCCCGTTCGCATTAGTATTGAGTCACCCCCCGAGAGTGAGAGTCCTAGGTCATGACAACCGGCTCTCTTCCCCCGTATCCTGTTTGTTGAGGGACTGCCCCTTGCTCTAAGTAAAACGCGTCGAAATTCACGGCTTTAAGTCTTTCTGCGATCGCACCGAGATGAAGTTTCTCGGGCACGGCATCGCCGCGATCGTCGGCCCCAATGGTTGTGGCAAGTCCAACTTGTCCGATGCCATCAATTGGGTGCTCGGCGAACAGTCGGCCAAGAGCCTCCGCGGCGCTCGCATGGAAGACGTCATCTTCGCTGGTACGCGCGACCGCAAGCCGATGGGCATGGCGGCCGTCACCTTGACGCTGATTGACCCGGACTATTACAACGAAGACATCAAAGTCGACACGGCCGTCTCCGACGTCAAAGCGGCTGACCTCAATCCGGCGAGCGTGCATGGCACGAATGGCAACGGCAACGGCAATGGCAATGGCCATCACGCCGACCAACCCTTGCGCCTCACCAAACCGAAAGAAATCACCGTCACCCGCCGCCTCTTCCGCAATGGCGAGAGCGAGTATCTGGTGGACGGCAAGCTCGCCCGGCTGCGCGACATTCAAGACATCTTCATGGGCACCGGACTCGGCCCGGAATCCTACGCCATCATCGAGCAAGGCCGCATCGGGCAGATCTTATCGACGAAGCCCGCCGATCGCCGGAACGTTATCGAAGAAGCCGCCGGCATCACGCGTTTCAAAACCAAGCGCCGGCTAGCCGAATCGAAGCTCGAAAGCGCGAAGCAAAACCTGAATCGCGTGTTCGACATTCTGGAAGAAGTGTCGCGCCAGGTGAACTCGCTGAAGCGTCAAGCCGCCAAGGCGCAGCGCTACGGCGAACTGCGCACCGAGATGGTGGCCTCGCTTCGCCTCGCGCTCTCCGGCAAGTTCCGTCTCCTCGAACGCAGCGCCACCAAGACGGCGCTGGACCTGGCCGTCGCCAGCACCGAATTGCTGGAGCTGACGAAGGAAGTCGCCGGCAAAGAGCAGTCCGAATCGACGCTTTACGAAGCGGCCATCGAGACCGAAGCCAAACTCACCGCCGCCCGCCAGACCTTGGGCGAACTGAAACTGGAAGCCGAGCGGACGCGCGGCAAGCTCTTCAGCCAGAAGACGCAAGTCGACACCATGGAGAAGCGCCTCACCGAAGGCGAAGGCGAAACCGCTTCACTGGAGCAGCGCCTCTCCGCCGTCACGCTCGAAGTGGAGTCGCAGTTGGCGACCGTTGCCGAGATTGCCCTCGCCGCCGAGACCGCTCGGGTGCGCCTGGCCGAGGCGACCCAGGAGCGGCAGCAGTTGCAAGCTGACCTTTCCAATCAAGAGCGTTCGCTCGAAGGCTCGCGTCAGCTGGTGCTCAAGATGCTGGGCGAGGCGTCCACGCTCAAGAATCAACTAGCGCAGGTGGAAACGCAGCTCTCCGGCATGACGCGCGATAGCGAGCGTCTGGCGCGTGATGAGAAAACGGCCACCGGCGAACTGGAGCGTTTAGAGGTGGTAAAGACCGAAATCTCCACCAAGCTCTCGACGCGCCAAATGCAATTGCAGTCGCTCGGCGATCAACGCAGCGAAGTGGAAGCCGCGCTGACTGAGCACAAGCAACAAGCCGGTGAAGCGCGCAAACAACTCGAACAGGCCCGGCAAGAAGCCTCGCGCCTCAAAGCCCGCAAGGATTCGCTGGAAGAGATTATCTCCCACCGCGCCTACACGACGGAAAGCGTCAAGCGCCTTTTTAAAGCCATCGACAAAGGCCAAGCCAGTGACCTGAAGCCGGTGGGCGTATTGGCTGACTTCGTGGAAGTCGATACCCAATTCGAAAAGGCGACCGAAGAGTTTCTGCATGAAGAGCTCGAGTATGTCGTCGTCAAGACCTGGGCCGAAGCCCAGCAAGGTGTCGAGCTGATGCGGGGTGACCTGGATGGGCGCGCCACCTTCCTGGTGCATCCCGACCCCACCAACGATTTCCATCGGGGCACGGTGGCTATGCCGTCCGTGGGCCCGGAAACCGGCATCATCGCCCGCTTGAGCGACGTCCTGCGCCTCACCAACGGGCTCACCCATGCGCCCGCCGATTTGTTGCCGCGGCTGTCGCGCTGCTTCCTTACCGAGAACCGTGAAGCGGCCCAGCGGCTGGCGTTGCAGTATCCCGACATCTACTTTTTGTTGCCCGATGGCGTCTGCTATCACGGCTATGCTGTCAGCGGCGGCAAGAAGACTTCCAGTGGTCCGCTGGCCTTGAAGCGCGAACTGCGCGAAATTACCGTGCAGTGCGAGAACCGTGATCGCACCTTGATGGAAACCCAAGTCCGCGTGCAGCGGTTGGATGCGGAAATCCATAAGCTCTCCGAGCAGCTGGAGCACGTGCGCGTGGCCCAGCAGCAGGAAGAGAAAGAAACGCTCGCCTTGGGCCACGAGCACCGTAAGCTGGCCGAAGAACATGCCCGCTCCTCGCAGCGGCTCTCCGTCGCGCGGCTTGACCTCGATCGCCTGATGCGTGACCGTGAGCGCGCCACGGCGCAGAAGTCGGCCCTCGAAGAGCAGTGGCAGGCGAAGGAATCGCAGCGGTCAGAACTTGAACAATCCCTGGCGCATGCCCGCGAGGAACTCACCGGATTGCAGGCGCATTTGCAGAGTGCGAATGAAGAACACTCCGGCTTGCGCGCCGAGCTCGCTTCGCTTGAAGAGCGCCAGCGCTCGGCCAATTTTGCCAAGGCCCGTTTCGATCAACAGCTGCAGGAACTCACGAGCCGCCAGCTGCGGTTGACGGGCGAGTTGGAACGCCTGGGCGTGGATCGAGCGCGCTTACTGGCCGATAACATTGAGCTCGACCATCACGCCGCCGGCTTTCACCAGCGCATTACGGAACTGGAAGCGACGGTGGCCGAACTGCATGGGCTGGAAACCACGCAACGCGCCGACTTCGATCAGTTGAGCGAGGCCCTGAAGGGTCTGCGTTCTGCGGCGGCTGAAGCGCAAGAGCAGCGCCAGCAAATCGAGGTCGCCCTGGTGCAGAAGCGCAGCGAGTTGAAGTTTCTCGAAGAAACGGCGCGCAAGGAACTGGGCACTTCGCTGGAAGAGCTCACCTCCGCGATGGCAGCGAATCTGGAGACTGAGCCGGACGAAATGGCCCTGCTCGAAGCGGAAGAGAAGTATCAGGAGGTCCGGGGGCGCATTGAGGCGATGGGTCCGGTGAACCCGCAGGCGCTCGAAGAGTTTGAGGAAGCGCAACAGCGTTACGACTTCCTGAATACCCAACGGCAAGACCTGCTGGACTCGATCCGCGACACGGAAAAGACCATCCAGGAGATCGACGTCGAGTCCCGCAAGCGCTTCATTGAAGCCTTCGAGGCGATCAATACGAACTTCCGGCACATGTTCGGCGTGCTGTTTAACGGCGGCGTGGGCGAGATGCGTTTAACGGATCAGGACCAGTCTCACGAATCCGGCATCGACATCGTCGCGCAGCCCCTGGGCAAGAAGCTGCAGAATGTCCTGCTGCTGTCGGGCGGCGAACGCGCCATGACGGCGATGGCACTGCTGATGGCCGTCTTCAAGTACCAGCCAAGCCCTTTCTGCATCCTGGACGAGGTGGATGCGCCGCTCGACGAGCCCAACATCCTGCGGCTCACCAAGCTGCTGAAGGAGATGTCTGACCAGACTCAGTTCATCGTCATCACCCATGCGAAACGGACGATGGAAGCGGCCCAGGTGCTGTATGGTGTCACCATGCAGGAGCCGGGAGTGTCGAAGCTGGTGTCCGTCCGGTTCGGCCCGCCGGCCGCCACCCCGCCGCCGCCGCCCCTGCCGGCACCCGCCGCCATGGCTCCGGCGAACTGATGGGCTTAAGGGACCGGCCACTCGTTTGGAGAAACGCTTCGAGATTGCCAACTCACGGCCGGGGTTCGTTGTGCGGCTTGAACAATCTTGCCTGGTACTCTTCGAAGCGTTGGATTTCGGATTTCATGTATTGGGTGCGGGCTTGTTCGGGGGTGAGGTTGGGTTCGATTGGTGTGGGCGTCGTCACGGTTGTGGGCGCGGCCTGAATGGGTTCGTTGGGAGTAGGGGTTTCTGCGGACGGAGGGGCCGGGTTGGGTTCGATTGGTGTGAGGCGTTCAGCCTGTAAGTCGCGGAGATCTTTCAGGCAGTTACGATAGTGGCGGTGGAGTTGGGCGTCGTAACGAAGAAAGAGTTTCAAGATGGCTTCGGATTTGGCGATGCCGTTGGCGAGGTGGGCGTTGGCGTTGGCCATGGGGAGGGTTTTGCGGAGCTACTTTCGTTTTGGGCGATGGCGGTTTCGATTTGACTGGTTTCGGCCATCCAGATACGTTGCTGCCGCCACTTGGCATAGACACCTTCGGTGAGTAAGTCGAGTTCATCGCGGTGTTGTGG
>JANLPT010000223.1:0-5322 GCA_031367405.1 Bryobacteraceae bacterium | reverse complement strand
CTCCGCGCCCTCGAACGCAATCACCTCCTCGTAACCCCCTCAGAACAAGACGATAACCCCGAATTTGGCTCCGTTTCGGAAAACAGCCCTTTCGAACCCGCACCCCAGACCCCCTCTGAGACCACGCCACCCCCAGAATCTCAAGTAAACATGAATTCGAACCCCGAGCGAACGCCGTCACCAACCGTTTTCGCGGCCGCCGATCCTACTGAACTTCAACCACCCCGTTTTTCATGACGAACTTCACCTTCCGCAAGCTGCCGATCTCTCGCGATGGGTCGCCGTCGACAGCGATCAGATCAGCGAGCATACCTGGTTTAACCAAGCCGATGTCCATGTGCAGGACGCGCCCCGCCACCGACGTCGCTGACTTCAGCACCTCCAGGATCGGCATGCCGTAATCGACCATCAGTTCGAGTTCGCGGGCATTGTCGCCGTGCGAGAAAACGCCCGCGTCGCTGCCGCTCAGAATCGTCACTCCGGCGGCCAGCGCGGCTTGAAAGCTCTTCCGTTTGGCTTGCAAGCGCGCAGGCTCAGGTTGTTGGCCCTTCTTCCATCCCGAATACTGCGCGGTGGCCTCGCCGGCGGCGAGCGTGGGGCAGAGGGCGACTTTGTGTTCCGCCATCAGGCGGAAGATTTCGGCGGTGCCGCCATCGCCGTGCTCGATCGTCTCGGCACCTCCCAGCGTCGCGCGGCGCATCCCTTCGGGCGTGCTGGCATGCACCGAAACTGGCACTCCCGCGTCGCGCGCCGTCTCCACGGCCAGTTTCATTTCTTCGAGAGAGAAAGTGGGGTGCGCCCCGGCGTGCGGCCCCCAACGGTAATCGCCATAGAGCTTTACCCAATCGGCACCATGGCCGATTTGGTCGCGGACCACGCGCTGCAAGTTAGCGCCATCGGCTTCTTCGGCACCTTGCGGAACCTGCCACTCGGGGGCGAAGCCTTTCGGCGCGTAAGTGCCGGTGGCGACGATCGCTTTGGTAGCGGCGAGCAAGCGAGGGCCTTGGATGATGCCTTCGCGAAGGGCCTGTTTCAGGTCGACATCGGCGTAGCCGGCACCTTCGGTGCCCAGGTCGCGCACCGTCGTAAAGCCCGCGCGGAGCGTGGCTCTCAAGTGATTCGTGGCACGGGCGGTCCGCAGCGCGATGCCTTGCCGGGCCACTTGATCGTTCCACGGCACCTCATTGTAAGCGTGCAGCAGAACGTGCGAATGGCCCTCCACCAGGCCGGGCAGCAAAGTGACGTCGCCCAGGTCAATGACCTTCGCGCCCATCTCCTCCACCCCCGGCCCCGCAGCTTCAATGCGATTGCCGCGGACCAGGACGCTCCACTTCTGGTGCATCGCTTCGCCGTCAAAGACGCGGGCGGCCTTAAGGATGAGCGGTTGTTGCGCGGCGAGCGGAAGCAGGACGAATAGAAAGGCTAGTACAGGAAACAGCATGCACCATGATAACGGCGTCGTCCGGCAATCTTTATTTGGCTTCCGCGCCGTCCGCGTTCACCATCACCTCGGTCGCCTTCTTTCCCTTCTTAGTGATCACCGCTTCGTAAGTGACAATTTTTCCTTTAGTTACCGTTTCAACCTTGCCGGTCTTGCCGCCCGCCGCCATTTTTTCGATCGCCGCTTTGGCCGCCGCAGGAATAGCGTCCAAAGAAACTTCTTCCTCAATCGAGAGGACCATTCCTTGGGCATTCACCATCAGATCCCGGCCTTTGCCATTTACTTTCGATTCGACTTCGTAAACCGTCTTGCCCCCCTCGGTCTCTTGAGAAACTTTGACGTTAGTGGCGTTCTTCGTTTCCTGTTTAACCGTTTTCTGAACCTCCGCCGGAAGCTTGTTGATGTCTACGGCAGCCAAAGCCAGGCTACCAAGAGCCGCGAGCGCAATCATGCTAAATCTTATTTTCATATGATGAGTCTCCTTACTACTTACTACAAACTATTGGGCCATCACCAGCACCGAGAAGCTACCCGGAACCATCGCGGGCCGGGCGCTCTTTTGGCCGGCGGCTGCCGGCACGGCCGGTGCGTACTTGGCGTTTGGCAAATAGAGCTTATGGGTCTTCGGGTCGATGGTCATCGTCCGTGCGCCGCGCGCCGTCGGCACGTTCTCCGCTACCTCATACTTGCCATTCACGAGCCGCACCACCGTCAAGGTGCCCTCACCGTTGGAACTGAAGACGAGCCCCGTGGCCGGGTCAAAGCTGGCACCGTCGGACCCCTCGCCGATAGGAAGGGTGGCCACCACTTTTCCCGCGATCGGGTCGGAGATGGCCATCACCTTATTGCCACATACCGAAAAAATGCGTTGACGTTGAAAGTCCATCGCCAAGCCCGTCGGATCTTCGCATCCTTCCAGCACGTACCGTTTCGTCACCACGCTCTTGATCACGTCCAATTCCGCAATCTCATGGGTATCCTCAATATTCACCCACATTTTCCCTTGGCCATCCGTGGCAGGAAATTCCGGCTTACCGCCAAGAGGGATCGTGGCCAACACCTTGCCGGTGGCCGCTTCGAATACCGTGGCGTCTTTCGACCGGCCATTGAAAGTCACCACCCGGTTCGACTTTTCGTCGTAAGCGATCGCGTCGGGGTTCTCGCCGGTCTTCACCTCTCCCAGCGGCTTCAGCGTCTTCAGGTCGAAGATCGTCACATTGTTCGACCGCCCGTTGCTGGTAAAGCCACGGTTCAACTTAGGGGCGATGGCGATCCCATGCACTCCGGCCGTCCCGGCAATCTCACCCACCATCTTTTCGCTATCCAGGTCCACCACCACCACCTTGGTGGCGTGAGAAATATAAAGCCGGCGAGCGGCGGAATCTACCGTCAGGTAATCCCATCCGCCTTCGCTACCGATTTCAATTTTCCCCGTCACGTGATAATTGCCCGCTGCGGCCAGGGCGATGCTGGCGGCCAATAGTAAACCAGTCAGAGTTGTGTTCATGCTACTCCCCAGTTAATCTTACGATTCTGAAGATTGGCTGAAACGGCTTACACGGCGCTTTCAGATTTGCGGCATATGATGAAAGGCGAACTATGAGAATCCTGATTGTGGAGGACGAACAGCGAATGGCGCAGCTGCTCCGGCAATGTCTGGCCGAGGAAGGCCACGTGATTACGCTGGCTGGCGAAGGCAGAGAAGGCCTCAGCTTTGCCCTCACCGAGTCATTCGACTTGATTGTGCTGGACGTGATGCTGCCCGGCATCGACGGGTTCGGCATCGTCAAGCGGCTTCGTTCTGAACGCAACCAAACGCCGATTCTCCTGCTTACGGCGCGTGATACCGCCCAGGACATCGTGCGCGGGCTGAACCTCGGTGCCGACGATTATCTAACCAAACCCTTCTCGCTGGAAGTGCTGATCGCACGGGTAAAGGCCGTGTCCCGGCGAGGACCCATTCCGCAGCCGGTGTGCTACGAAGTAGACGATTTGTTCATGGACAATGGCGCGCGCGTGGTGCGGCGCGGAGCCCGCCATGTCACGCTGACGCGGACGGAATATGCCATTTTGGAATTGCTGCTGCGCAATGCCGGACGCGTAGTGACCAGGGATGCCTTAATTGAAATTGTCTGGAGCCGGGATTCCGACATTGAGAACAACACGTTGGACGCCTTTCTGCGCCTTCTGCGGGCCAAGGTGGAGGCACCCGGAGAAATCAAGCTCATCCACACCATTCGCGGCGTGGGCTATTCCATCGCCGGTAAGCCATGATGGCCACTTACTCCATCCGTCTTCGATTAACCGCCTGGTATTCGGCGGTGCTTCTCCTCGGATTGATGGTGTTCGGTCTGGCCATGTGGTTTTCGCTGGAACAGTTTTTGATCCGGGGCATCGACTTACGGCTCACTCAACGCATCGATGGGTTAAAAATGGTTCTCGAAGTAGAGAGCCCTTTGGTGGATCGCGCCCATCTGCAAGCGGAACTTACTGAGTTCACCAGAGAAGTGCCCAATGGCGGGATGATCGAATTACGGGATGGCGCGGGCAAGCAACTGCTTCCCGCCGGCCGTCAGCCGCTACTTTCAGAACCAATGTCACCTGGCCAGCCCACCTTCCAAACTCTGATGCACGGCGGCCGGCCGATCCGCCTGCTCACCAGTCAAATCGCTCATGGAGGGATGACTTACTATGCGCGCGTAGCCGCCCCTCTCGATGAAGCGAGAGAGGTCATGGGTGCGCTGCGCACTCTTCTGCTCTTGATGATCCCCGCTATTCTGCTGTGTGCCTGCCTGGGCGGATATTGGATCAGCCGGAGGGCGCTGACGCCGGTCGATGAGGTAACTCGCATTGCCCGCTCCATCAGTGTGCATAACTTATCATTGCGTTTGAACGTGCCGCAAACGGGCGACGAGCTGCAACGGATGTCCGAGACTTGGAACGAATTATTGACTCGCCTGGAAGGCGCAGTGCAGAGGATTCAAAAGTTTACCGCCGACGCCTCACACGAGTTACGCACCCCGGTGACGCTGATTCGAGCCACGGCGGAATTGGCGTTGCGGCGGGAACGGACGCCGCTTGAGTATCGTAAGTCGCTAGCAGACATCCTGCAGGAGTCAGAACGCATGACCCAACTTACTGAGTCTCTGCTGACGCTCGCCCGGGCCGATTCAAGCGGCACGGAGTTACTACTGTCGGAGACCGATTTGAATGCCATCGTATCGGCAGTTATCCTGCAAAGCCGCCCACTGGCCGAGGCAAGATCCCAAAGCTTGAGGCAGGCGCTGACCCCGGAAGCCGCCTGGGCCGCCGCTAACGCGGAGGGCATCCGGCGGCTCCTGATTATCTTGCTCGATAACGCATTCAAGTACACTCCACCAGGCGGCACCATCACCGTCGCGACGGCAGCCACCGCAGAGGGCGTCAAACTATCGGTAGAGGACACGGGAGAAGGCATTTCCCCTGCATCGCTACCCCACATTTTTGAACGTTTCTACCGCGCCGACCCAGCGCGCGGCGGCCGCGATGGAGTCGGGCTGGGCCTGTCCATCGCCAAAATGATCGCCCAGGCGCACGGAACAGAAATCGTGGTGGAAAGTAAGCCGGGTGCGGGTGCCAGGTTTTCGATCCTGCTCAAGAGGGTGTGAAGTGACTCACGAAATATTGCCGTCGATGACCGGTTTGGGGCGTATTAGGTAGTCAGATGGCGAGTTTGCCGGGGTTTGCCGAGATCGTTCACTTGCACCAGAGCATGGTGTACTCGCTCGCTTACCATTCGCTCGAGAATCGGGCGCAGGCCGAGGATCTGACGCAAGAGGTTTTCCTGAGTCTGCATCAGAACCTGAACCAGATGGAGTCAATGGAGCATGTGCGCTATTGGC
>JANLPT010000217.1:0-1900 GCA_031367405.1 Bryobacteraceae bacterium | reverse complement strand
GGCTCCGATCTGCCTAAGGAGCATCCTCACTGCGACACGGAAATTTTCGCAATGAAGGGAATCATCCGACACTTCTGTTCAAAAATCAGAAACTCATGCCCGCCAGTTTTTGGTCCGGGTCGGACAGAAGGGGTCATGCTTTACCTTTTACCTCGGGCCGACATGAGTTGCTCCAACTCCGCCTGCCGCCGCGCCCGGAACCGCCGCTGACGCTCGGCATTGTTCCGCCGCTTCTCCTCCGCGCTTTTGACCGGACGCCCCGCGCGCAACGCCAGCGGGAGATCCACCGCCGGGGTGAACAAGTTGCGCTTCTTGAACGCCGCCGGTGAGTCCCGCAGAGCGAGCAAGCGCAGTTTGGGGCTGGCGGTATCGGTGGCGAACCATGGTTCCGGTGACACGCGATTGCGCGCTTCCGTCCACGCCGGCACCGGCCGGCCGATGTGTCTGGCCAGATGCTCGGCGTAGGCCGCCAGCCAGGCATCGGCCACCACGCCTTGGCCGAAGCGCGCGGCCAGCCGGGGCGGCTCCGTTTGCACCACGGCCTCGAGCTGCGGTCGCGATGAGTGCTTGCGAATCTCGTGCAGCCAGTCCCGAAAATGCCGGCCGAAATCCTCCAGGGATTCTGTGCGTTCGGCGATCTCGGCCAGAGTGACAGGGCGCAGGCTCATGACTTCAGTTCCTCCAAGGTTTCCTTCACGAGGGCCGTGGCACGCTCGCCCAAGGCGTCGCCGGGAAAGAATTTCTCGAACGCCGCCTCCACCACCGCGAGCGACTTGGGCCGGATTTTCCGCAGCAAAAACCGGATGTCGCCCTCGTCGCCCGCATAACCGGGCAGCGGAGGACGGCAGGCGCGCAGCTTCAACGCCAGCAGGTACGCGGCGGTGGGCACCGACACCCGCAGTCCCGGACCGAATTCGTGGCCGGTCAGCCGCCGCTTTTCCTCCTTCGGGGCGAGGAATTGCTTCACGCTGTCGTTGAGCCAGTCCTCCGGCAGCTTCTGCTCGGACGCGACCAGCGCAGCGAGTTCCCGGGCCACCGCCGAAGGACGCACGATCGCGTCCACATCCTTCGTCGCCGGACGTGAATCATAGACGAGGGTGAACACCGCCCCGCCATAGAGCGAAACCTCCAGCGTCAGCTTCCGGGCATGCGCCAGCTCACCGAGGCGGCGGAGCGCCCCGGTGATGCGTGCTTTGGTGAGTGACTCGTATGGCATCGATAAAACGTTACGTAACGTTTTATCCAAAAGCAAGCCCGGCCTTCTTCTGCCCGAGCGCCTGACTCCGCCTCCGCGGCCGATTCCCAAAATTGCCCTATCGGCCCGATCCCAAGCCGTTGGCCACAAGAAACACAAAAAACGATCAGGCACCTATAGGCGCTCGGAACACGTTCATTAGAATAGCAGAACCTTTTCGTGTTTTTCGTGGCAAAACTCTGGGAATCACACCGCCCGCCGTTGCTTCAACTCCACCGGCCTCTGCGCCGGCTCCTGCGTCCTCCGGCACGTTTGACCCGCCGGGCAAATTCTAGCTTCCTCCTCTCACGGGTCCAATCCTAACACTGCATGACTCATGAACCTGCCCGGGGACGATTCCGTCCGCTATTACACCTATGTTGAGGAAAGTGTGGGCGGGCCCTACACGATCGAGGGACTCGAATCCCTGGTCTATCTGAAGAAAATCACCCCTGATACCTACGTCGCCCGCGAAGGGGCCGAGGCCTACACTCTCTTTCGGGACAGCGAGCTCCAACCAATCCTTTTCTCGGGTCTTCTGACCCAGCAGGACAGCACCCCGGAAGTCTGGGCTCCACCCGGCCAGGAGAACGACCCGGCACAAATCAACCGGAAGCGTTTCCGCACGACCACCACCAAGTTCGAGAATGTGAACGCCAAGGCCGG
>JANLPT010000214.1:0-2528 GCA_031367405.1 Bryobacteraceae bacterium | reverse complement strand
GTGGTGTGCTGCGGCGTAGGAGGCGCTTGCACTGGCTTGAGGGAGATCAGCCCCGCCATGCGATCGACCTAATCCTCGTCACTACCCAGCCTCAAGGCCCGCCGCAGCCAGTCCCTCATACCACAACCGGCTTGCGCGCGGAAGGGGGAAGACTAGGATTCTATGATGCGTGAAAGGATATCAGTCGCCCCAGTTAAGCTACAGATCGGCTCTGTGCGCGACCTTGTGGGCTTGTCGCCACATGAACTGCTCCGTCACGCTAATGTCTTGCTTTACGGCCACCCTGACATTTTGGAGGAGGCTGAGGAACGCGAGATTATTAGACGGCTCTATATACCACGAAATCTCAACAAGCCGCTAGCCTACCGCAGTCCGAAGTCCGAAGGGTGGGTTAGCTCTGCTTTGAAACCCAGCTACATTTGTCGAGACTGCGGGCGTCCAAGGTCTTACGGGAGTTCGGGCCAGTGCCGATATTGCTATATTCTCGCCGGGCGCCTGCTATTCTACGAAGCCTCAGAAGGGGCTGCATGGCTCGAATATCAGGCTAAAGGGGTTGTGATGCCAGAAACAGAATGGTGGGATGATAGCGACATTCCCGCGACCCCTAAAAGGCTTGCTCCAGTTCAGTGGGGAATTGATAGAATGAACTGGGGCGGGTCGCGCAGGGCATAGGCTTGAGCCGCACCATTCCCCTGTCGTCTAGCGGTAGGACTGCCGCTTTTGAAGCGGCCAACGCACGTTCGATTCGTGCCGGGGGAACCAGCTACCTCGCCAACCCCGCCGCGATCATTTTCTGCCCCCACGCATAGGCGTTGTCAGAATGAAGAGCCGCCGTCGCCGATCATTTCGCCAGCCCCAAAGCCCACGTCCGCGCGTCTAGGGCGTAGGCGGTCGCTGCGGCGCAGGCGCGCAAGTCAGACTCGGCAACAGGGACATAATTGGCGGGCAGGTTAGCAGGAACACCGGGATTGCGATTGTCGGGGGTGGCGGGGGTTCCGCCGCGTGAACCTGCAACGCCTTGGGCGCGCACGCGGTGGTCAGCAATGTAGCGGTCAACATCGCTGCGAGCATCGGCAAGCTGCGTTTCGTGTTCACGGTCGATCTCCTGTGCATGGGCTTTGTATCGCGCTTCGGTTGCGGCCTTGGCGGCGAGGGCAAGGCGTCCGGCTTCGGCTTGTGCGGCGGTGTAAGCGGTGCGATCAGCCTTGCGACCGGCAACCGCCGCGTCGCGCTGCCCGATGGCCTTCGATTTGCCGTGCCACGTCCAGCCCAAGGCCAGCACAGCGACGATAAGCGCAGCCTGTAGGGGATACCGCGTCGCCAGCGTGAACGCGCCCTGTGCGGCTCTACGGACGAAGCCGAACGCGCCGAGCAGGAAGCCAAGGCCGGGCATCACTTATCGCCTTTGGGCAGACGGAACCCGGCAGGTTCGCGCTGTTCCCGTCGCATAGCCACACGATCATCGAACGCGGTACTCCACGATTCTCGGTTGGCATCGATGCGAGGGTTTTGGTTACGCGGCTTGTAGGCCATCACAGCACCCCGACAAGCTGCGAGCCGGTGGCAAACGCCAGCCCGGCGGCTACCAGGCTCTTGGAGCGGACGGCCTCGATGGTGAACAGAATCAGCGCGATCAGCAGGCATAGGGCGGCGAGGTTCATGTCAGGTTCCTTTGTGTGGCGGGGAGCCGAAACCCCCCGCCGTGGAATTCAGGTGGCGGGCTTCTCGTCACCATCGGCGACGTGCTCTTCGGTCACGACGAATGTGGCCTTCGCCGGATGAGGCAAATAGAAAGACTTCTCGCCGGAACCGCCGTTGTAGTTGCCCTCGACGGTCACAGGCTCGCGATCATCTTGGGTTACGGTGGCGCGGTATTTGCCGTTCACGTGAACTTTTAGGGTAGTGGTCATGGTCGTTTCCAAATTTAGATGCCGCTGAACCGCGCGGCCCGGATTACGGTTTCTCGACGGGCGGGGAATCGCCCAAAGGCACTCTTGTCCCGTCCAATGCGGGTGTCGGCACGGCCCCTGTTTGCGAAATGATTTTGGCCGATGCGACGTTACGATCCTTGATGGCCACCGCGCCGCCAGTCGCCATCAACACCGCCGCCAAACCGCTAGGGAAGGCCAGCGAATAAGCGGTCACGTCGAACGGGTGGCCGTTTGCGATGTTCCACGCCTGAAACCCATTCGCCGCGACGATGTAGGCAACCGCCCCGCCCGCACCGATCAGGCGCGTGACCTCGAACTGGCCGTTTAGGCCTTTGAGGGCGTGATTGATTGACCAGCTCATGCCATCGCCTCCGCCAGCTTCCGATGATAGGCGAACTGCTCATAGCCCGAGCCATTGTAGCTACGGGCAAAGGCTCGGCAGTCTTCCGGGTTCGTGCTGATTTCCCGAAGCTTCGATTTCAGCCCGAACGCTTCGACGTAGCGCGCCAGCATATCGTAATGCGCCGCCTCGCCGCTCACCGTCGAATAGGCCATTTCCAGCGGCGAGGGGTATTTCAGCACCGACCAGTGCGCGCC
>JANLPT010000196.1:0-31859 GCA_031367405.1 Bryobacteraceae bacterium | reverse complement strand
GAAATCGGCGCGGCCACCGAAGCGGTAACGGTGGAGGGTTCGCCGGTCTCCGTGCAGTTCAATAGCTCAACGATTGCGCTCACCATCGACAAAAAGATGACTAACGAATTGCCGATCATCAACCGCAATCCCTTTTTGCTGGCGCAGCTCAATCCGGCCGCCGTGTTACGGTCGACCACCGAGCAGAGCCCCTATCACCATTGGGCTTCGACGCAAATCGATGTGGGCGGCAATACCACCACTAAGAACGATGTCGTGGTGGACGGCGCTCCGAATATGGCTTCGGAAAAGTCGGCTTACACCCCGGCCATGGACGCGGTGCAAGAGGTGAGTGTGCAACAAAACGCGGTGGACGCCGAATTCGGCCACTCCGCCGGCGGCATCATTACGGTCCAGATGAAGTCAGGCACGAATGCTTTCCACGGCACGGCTTACTACCTCGGGCGTAACCCTTCCATCAATGCCGTGGCCGACCAGATTACGCGGCGAGCCAATCTCACCCGTAACCACATTTACGGGGGCACCCTGGGCTCGCCCATCGTCAGGAACAAGGTCTTCAACTTCGTCTCTTACGAAGCGTGGAAGAGCCAGGACCCGCGCTCCGTGGCCTTCACCTTGCCTACCGATGCCGAACGGACCGGCGATTTTTCTAAGTCTCTCAACTCCCGCAGCGGTCTGCGGGCCATATTCAACCCCTTCACCACGGTACTCAACGCCGATGGCACCGCTTCCCGCCAGCCTTACCCTGGCAACATCATCCCGGTTAGCCAGCAGGACCCTGTCGGCCGCCGCGTGATGAACGACATCTGGAAGCCGAACTTACCCGGCACCGGTAGCGACTTAGTGAATAACTACCGCACCGGCTTCGCCGAGCGTGTCAAATACTGGAACTTTTCTGACCGCGCCGATTGGAATGTTTCCGACAAGCTTAAGATCTTCGGACGCTTCTCGATGTTCAAGACCTATGTCGCGCAGGATAACTACGCTAATTCCCGCGCCTTTCAACCGAATGGCAGCGAACGCCACGCGTGGACGAGTGTGGCCGACGCCGTTTACACGATTAACGCGAATACAGTCTTCAATATTCGCGGCGGCTACAACCGCATCTTCGATTCTTTTGCTGATGCCGCATCGCAGATCACCAGTTCCCAACTTACGGAAATCCTTGGCGGCGATTGGCATACCGCTTACTCTAAAAACGACCCCGCCATTTACTACCCCGGTTTTACCGTTCGCCGGGGGCCTTCCGCCACTAACCTCGGTCGCACCGGTTTTTGGTTTCAGGATCCAGAAACTTATAACCTGCAGTCGAAGGTTTCGCGCTCGCAGGGCCGGCACTACTTCAAAGTCGGTGGGGAGTGGAGATCGCAGCGTGTGGTGGCGGTCCGGCCCCGTCCCATTTCCTTCGATGTCCGGCCGGAGCTTACCGCCAGCACGTTCCTCAACCCTGACCTCAACCTGAGCGGCGATGCCTGGGCTACCTTACTCACCGGCGCGTTGGATACCAACACGTTGACTCAATCGCTACCCATTCAACGGCATCGCAATGCCTTTTACGCCCTCTACTTTCAC
Source organism: Bryobacteraceae bacterium (assembly GCA_031367405.1). GTDB lineage: Bacteria > Acidobacteriota > Terriglobia > Bryobacterales > Bryobacteraceae > JALHNI01. The sequence goes on along the minus strand of JANLPT010000196.1, from coordinate 30,287 downwards.
GACGATTTCAAGGTGTCGAAGCGTCTCACGCTCAACCTCGGGCTGCGGTATGAGTATGAATCGCCGATGATCGACCCGGAAAATCGTTTGTCGCGTTACCTGGATCTGAACTCCACCATCCCCGAATTTCAAGGTGCCAACACGCCGGTGATTCCCGCCGCCGCCGCCGCGTTGCGCACGGGTAATCCGATTTACAACGGCGCTTGGATCTTCACCGATGACAAGAATCGCGGATCCTGGAACGCCCAGAAGCTTTTGCTGATGCCGCGCGCGGGCTTGGCTTACCGGCTGAATGATAAGTCTTCCTTCCGTTTCGGCTACGCGCGGTATCTGGTTCCCTCCACCCTTACCGATGGCCTCGACGTCCTCGGCAGCGTCTTCTACCCGGGATTCGAGGCCACCTCGCGCGGCCTGCCGCTGCTTTCCGGCGTGCCGCAGTCCACGTTGCGCAATCCGTTTCCCGGCGGGCTGGTGCCGGTGAGTGGCAAGACTTTCGGCCGTTATACTGACCTGGGCGGTTCGCCTATTTTCTATAGTCAGGATTTCAAAGTGGGCGTCAATGATCGCATCAATTTCAGCCTGCAGCGCGCTCTGCCCGGCCAACTTGTGGTCGATGCCACTTACTTTGTTAACTTCGGTGGGAATAATCCGGTCACCCGCAACCTGAACCAAGTGGACCCGCGCATCGGTTACAGCAAAGGTGCCGCCACCGCCGCCAACGCCGCAAATCCATTTTTCAACAAACTCTCCGCCGCGCAGATGCCGGGGCAATTGCGCACCCAGGCCAACGTGCCGATTTCCCAGTTACTCCGCCAATATCCGCAGTATGGCGATATTCAACAGCGGCTGGTGGGCAAAGGGCTCAGCCGTTACCAAGCTCTCCAGATTCAAGTTCAGCGGCCTTTCGTGAAAGGCTTCAATTTGTTACTCGGTTATAATTATAATCGCGAACGCAACGAAGAATACTACGACGAGCAAGATAACTTTACCGACGGCCTTACCTTTCAGCCCGCAGTGAACCCGCGCCACCGTCTGACGGGTGCTTCCATCTACCAACTGCCCTTCGGCAAGGGCCGCACGTTCATGTCCAACGCCAACCGTGCCGTCGATGGCGTCTTTGGCGGTTGGTCACTCAGCGGACTTTTCTCTATAAACTCCGGACAGTATCTACGGTTTGGCGGACTGTTAGTGAATGGCGACCCGTCCATCACTAACCCCACCCGCGACCGCGTCTTCGACACGTCGCAATTCACGCGACTGCCCGCCTTCACTCGCCGGACGAATCCCTTGCAGTACAGCGGGGTGAAATCGGCGGCTTTCAAGAACGTCGACTTAACGCTCGCCAAGAATTTCCCCATCACGGAGCGCCTTAAGTTCGAGCTGCGCATGGAAAGCTACAACGCGACGAATAGCTTCAATGGTGACTTACCGAACACCGGCTTCGGCACTTCGTCGTTTGGTGCCGTAATCGCTCAACGCCCTGGCTATCTTGGCCGCCAGTTTCAATACAGCGGCCGCTTTACTTGGTAGCTGTTGTTCTCCTCCTATTCACGGCGCAGGACTTTGCCAGTGCTAAGTCATGCGCCAGTTGTCATTCAGAAATTGCCGGTCAACAAGCGGGCACGCACCATGCGCGGGCTTTGCGCCTGATGCCGGACCAACGTTGGGCCTTCGGCGCTGGGGCCCAAGCGGTGACCTATGTCTCGCAAACCAGCGAAGATACTTACGTCGAACATGGTCTCTCCTGGTACAAACAATCGGGCGGGCTAGCCTTAACGCCCGGCCATCGCACGGCCAAAGGAGTAACTTACCCCACCTTTGCCCCGGACGCCAACATCCTGCGCTGCTTTCAGTGCCATTCCACCGGGCAACTGACTATTTCGGAGACGAGATCCATCGTGCCCGCCGAACGGGGTGTCCGCTGCGAAGCCTGCCATGGCGCTGGAGCCGCTCATGCGTTGGCTCCCACACCCGGCAACATCAAGAACCCCCGTCGGCTTTCGGCCGTTCAAGTGAATGAACTTTGTGGACAATGCCACCGTATGCCTCCCGCTGCTGGCGTAGCGACGAAGTTCGATAACCCCTGGAACGTGCGGCATCAGCCGGTCTACCTCAGCCAGAGTGCCTGCTTCTTAAGAAGTGAAGGTAAGTTGTCCTGCCTCTCTTGCCACTCGCCGCATGCGGACGCGAAGCAGGCCGCCGGGGCGCAGTGCGCGACGTGTCACGCCAAACCAAAACACAACGTCAATGTTGCAAACGCTTCCTGCGTCCAGTGCCACATGCCCGTGGTGAGGCCTTCGCCGCTGCTGGGTTTCGCCAACCATTGGATTGGGATATACCGGCTAACGGGCACCGGCGCGAATCCTCTGCGCCCGGTCCAGCAGCGGACGAGCCGCTAGTCCGCGCGAGGTTTGCGTCAAGAGGTCGGCCAGATTCTCTAGCGCGCTCGCTGTGGCCACGGCTGCCGGACCATGCGCTCGTTCCGCGATCGCCAACGCCCGGCGGAATAGGCGCTCCGCCCCCGCCACATCTCCCCTGGTCGCCATCAGCGCGCCCACCAGACCGCAGGCGGCACCGGTGCGCGCGTCCATTGGACCCAGGCTTTTCTCGAACGCCGCCAACGCGGTTGGCGCCAACTTGCCCGCCTCCGCCTCTCCTCGCGCGAGCAGCAGACCCGCCAGATTCAGCCGGGTGGTGGCCAATTCCACGTCGAGAGAGGGCAGGGTTTTCCCCCGAATTTCGAGCGCCTTGCGGTAAAGCCGTTCCGCGAGAACGGCGTCGGTTGCTTCGACGGCGACACCCCAGTTGTGCAGCACCGTGGCCGCTTCAGCGGCCGTCGCCGTGGCTAAGGTCTGCTCCACGTAATTGGCGGCGAGCGCATGCTCACCGCGCCCGGCCAGATAAAGCGCCAGATCGCGCGCGCTTTGCTGAGTCTTCAAGGCTGAGCCGCCGAAAGCCCGCTCCCGCTGCTCCAGCGTTTGACGATAGAGTGGCGCGAAGTCCGGCTGCTGCATTGACAGCGCGATCAAAATGAGTGCCAGCATGCTGGCGAATCTAGTCCGGCAGCCCAAAGGCCAGCACGTTGCCGCCGGCGATGCCAGCGATGTACTGCTTGCCGTCGAACATATAAGCCATCGGCGATGACTTCCAGTTCTGGTTCGTCTCAAAACGCCAAAGCGGTTTACCGGTGGTCGCATCGGCGGCCATCATGGCACCGTTTTCTTCGCCGAAGAAGATGATGCCCGTGGCCGTGGCAATGGTGCCGCCCCAGCCTTGGGCGGGCCCTGGTTGGGGCAATTCCCAGACGGTCTTGCCGGTCTTAATGTCCAGCGCACGCAGATAATGCTCGGCCACGCCAGCGGCCGTCTGCTGTGACCCGCCCAGATAGGCTTTGCCCGGTGTCCAATCGCCCTGATCGCGCTTCGTATAGACACTGCACTTTTCGAAAGTCTGGAAATAGAAGAGTCCCGTGGAAGGGATGTAGGAGGGCGAATAGAAATTAGACGCGCCGTCCTGCGACGGGCAAACATAGGTGCCGGCGGCCGAGGGTTCCTGATTCTCGGCTTTGATGGGACGGCCTTCCGCCGTCATCCCGGTGGCCCAGGTAAGCTTCTTCACAAACTGCTTCACTAGCAGCGCCTTGCCGTTGGTGCGGTCAAGCACGTAGAAGAAGCCATTGCGGTTGCCATGCAGCAGCAGCTTGCGCGGCTGGCCCTCCCACATAGCGTTGATCAGCATGGGCGTTTCAGTGGCATCCCAATCCCACAGGTCGTGCGGCGTGAACTGGAAGTGCCACTTGAGCTTGCCGGTCTTAGGGTCCAGCGCCACCACTGAATCGGTGTAGAGATTGTCGCCCGCGCGGTCAGTACCGTCGTACTCTTTGGCCGGATTGCCGATGGGCCAGTAAATGGTGTCGAGCTCAGGGTCGTAGGTGCCGGTTAACCAAGTGGGGCCGCCGCCGTGATCCTGGTCTTTGCCCTTCCAGGTTTCTGCGCCCGGCTCACCGGCTGCGGGCACGGTCCAGAAGCGCCAGGCCTCTTTGCCGGTCTTGGCGTCGTAGGCGGCCACGAAGCCGCGGGTGCCGTGCTCGCCGCCGCCGACGCCGGTGAGCACGAGTCCACCGACGGCTAAGGGCGCGCCGGTGGCAAAGTAATTTTGGCGGAAATCGGCCGTTTCGACATCCCAGATCTCTTCGCCGCTGTGCCGGTCGAGCGCCACCAGATGCGCGTGATCGGTGGCGATGAACACGCGGTCGCCCACCACGGCCACGCCGCGGTTGGAACTGGCGCCCACCGTGCCCGGCGTGATGGGAAGCCGCCAATGCCAGATTTGCCGGCCCGTGCCCGCATCGAGAGCGAGGCACTGGTTCACGTCCGTCACGTACATCACTCCCGCCACCACGACGGGCGTGCCCTGCAGCCGCGCACCGCCCGGGATGGGAAACACCCACTTGGCCGTCATCGCGGCGACATTCGACTTGTTGATCTGCGTCATGGCGGTGTAGCGATTGCCGCGCGAGTCGCCGTTGTATCCCGGCCAATCGATCGAGGAAGTGACCTCACGGTATTTGTCGCCAGCCACCCGGCGCAACAGGTAGAGCTTGCCGTTGCTGCGAAGTTGTTTGTCGGTGAAGCCCTGGCCCAGCAATTCGCCTTCGAGCTTGCGGCCATCGGTCAACTGGATGGTTTCGCGAAGCACGGGACGCTGGCGGGCGCGCGCGCGCAGCATGCGGGCGTGGCCCATCAGCGCTTTGAGTTCGTCATCGCCCACGTTGCTGCCCGGCATCTTCCCCGGAATGCCGGTGCGGATCAGGGCGGATAATTGCGCATCGTCGCGCGTGCCTAGCCCGCGCAGGATCGACGGAGCCATGTCGCTGCCCCGGCCATCGCCGCCATGACAGCGTCCGCAGCGGCTATCATAGGCGCGCTGTCCCGCCGTTTGATCTTGCGCGAAAAGCGCGAGAGTTGCGAATAAGAAGGCACCGGACCTTCGCAGGAGGACGGACAGAGTCATGCACTCATTATGGCCCTTCGCCGGGCCACCGGGCGGGTGCACTAGCGGTCGATCAAGCGGGGGGACACGGTGGACGAGCCCGTGGGCGAGACCGGGGTCTTGCGCCAATCGAAATTGCGGGTGCTCTTCACTTCGGCCGTAATGAGCAGCTTGTGCTCCTGCTTCACCCGGTACATCCGCTTGTCGGCTTCGGCGAGTAGAGTTTCGGCGTCGGTGCCATCGCGCGGAAATTGCGCTTCGCCCACGCTGAAACTGAGGATCTCTTCCCCGGTGATTTCGCGGCCGGCCGTGCTCGCCAGATTTTCCAACCGGCGCTTCTTGGCGTCAACGTCGGAATCTCGAAGGCCGGGAAGAATCAGCACAAACTCGTCACCACCCATGCGCGCGACATAGTCATACTCGCGGCAGCCTTCCTTCAAGCCCAGCGCGACCGCTTTTAAGACCTTGTTGCCCTCCAGATGGCCAAACCGGTCGTTGATCGCTTTGAAGCCGTCCAGATCGCAAACCAGCACCGTCAAACTACTGTTGCTCCGCCGGTTACGCGCCAGTTCGCCATCCAGGTGCATGAAGAGCGAGCGGGCGTTGGGCAGATTCGTGAGGAAGTCAGTGGTGGCCGAGCTTTCCGCCTGCCGGAAGCGCAAAGCGTTGTCGATGGCCAAGCCTACTTTGGATGAAATCGCGAGTAAAATGCGCAGATGGTCCTTCGTAAAGGCATCGCGATCCGCGTGATAGAGGGCCAACACGCCCACCGAACCCTCCGGCCCCTCAAGGGGCACCGCCAGCGCGGACCGCAGCGAACTAAACTTGTTCGGATCGTTCAAATAGCCAGGTTCCACCGACGGGTTGCCGTTGATGATCGGCTTGCGGTTCTCCGCCACCCAACCCGACAGCCCTTGCCCCATCGGAATTTCGAGCGACGAAAACAAGCGGAAATTCTCGCCCGTCACAAACGCCGGGGTGAGCAGATCCTCGCGGCGGACGTAGACCGCGAATGAGTCGTAAGGCACCAGCCGCTTCAACCGCACCGCGAGCAGTGAGAGTGTTTCGTCGAGGCTGAGCGAATTGCCCAGGTCCTGCGAGATTTCAAAGAGCCCATGCGCTTCCTGCCGCGCGTTGGCGATCGACGTGAGAAAATCGTTGGGCTTGGAAACCTCCGCCGGGGCGCGATTTGAGCCTTCGAAACCGGCGGCCGGCGCGTCGCCATTGGTAAATTTCACGGCCGTCGAAAGTTTCATCAGCGACGCCGACTTCTCCCTGGCCATCGCTTCGAGCTGCACATAGCGCCGGTCCAGCACTTCCACCACCCGCGGATCGAAGGCCTTGCCAGAGTCACGGCGCACGACGCCAATCGCTTCTTCGAGCGGCAGCGCTTTGCGGTATTGGCGATCGGTGGCGAGAGCGTCCAGGCAATCCACGGCGGCCAGAATGCGGGCCCCCAGCGGAATGGCTTCGCCTGCAATGCCATAGGGGTACCCGGTGCCGTCCCACTTCTCGTGATGCGCGCGCACGATGGGGACCACGGGGTAGGGAAATGCCACTCGTTCGAGAATTTCCGCGCCCACCACCGGATGCACCTTCATCTTTTCGAACTCTTCGGGCGTCAGCCGGCCCGGCTTCGAGATGATGTGTTCGGGCACGGCCAGCTTGCCGATGTCATGCAAGAGAGACGCGGCCCGCAAGGCCTCCAAATCCCGCTTATCCATGCCCAGTTCCTTGCCTAACTCCATCGCATAAATCTGGACGCGCTGTAAATGGTCGGCCGTCGTATGATCCTTGGCTTCGATCGCCAGCGCCAGCGCCTCAATCGTCCGGACGTGCAGGTTTGACATTTCCTCGCTATGCAGGCGGTCGGCTTCCATGCGCCCGAGATAGAGGCAGTAGCTGCGATAGAGCAGGTAGGCGAACGGCATCACGAGCATGGCCACCTGCCAGGAAAGCCGGCTTTCAAGGGCGCTATAGAGACCCGCCAGCGCCGCGCCTACCACGTAGTAGGAAAATGTCCACACAAACCGGTCCCGCCAGATCCGGCGATATTCGTGGCTCTCATTGAGCGCGATCAAGCTGGCCATCGGCAACGTCGACGCCACAAAGTAGGCACCCCCCGTGAGAAACAGCTGGATCACGGCACCGTTTTCCGCGAGGGCCGGCCAGCCGTATGTCAGATGGCAAATCTTGACGGCCAGCGCGGTCACCGCCCCCTGAAAAATGCAGTGGATCATGCTGCGGCGCGCCATCATCGTTTGCGCCAGCGTCGAAGCGACACCCAGCAGCAGCGCTTCCGGCAAACTCAAATCGATCACCGCAATCAGCACAAACAGCGTGTTGACGGGCAATCTGCCGGTGGCCGATGGCAGACTTACTTTTAAGCCTGAACCCAATAGCGTGATCAGCAGAAAGCAGATAAAGCGCAACAAGTCGGCGGAATGCCATGGCAGAAAGCTCGTCGCAAAAACGACGATTCCCAGCGCGGTAATCACGCTGACATAAAGCGTAGCTCCCGTGGAGAGCGATTTCATCGGTGAGTCATGTTCCACAAGTGACAATGCAATTACTCGTCCGTTTGGCTATCGGTTGCTTCTGAGATGCGCGATAGGTGATCGAATCGTTCATGTTACCGCTCACTCATCACCCCTCGCGTGCCGCAGTCCGGCGGAAGGCCGGTCGAAGGAATGGACAGAACCGTCCCGGGTTGCGCCAAGTTGTCGCACGCCAATGGGACATTTTGTCCCCTGTCTCAGGGGTTGACCTTAGTGCAACTCAGGTGTTTTGCGGATGTACGCGGCTGGGTACTTACCATACGCTTAAATACAGGCCGGAATCCAGACCTTTGATGCCAGACTTTCCCCAACTCGAGTTTCTCGGCTCCCCCGCGGTGGTGAGCTCGACGGCCATGCGGACGCTGTACGCCAAGGTCCAGCGCGTGGCCGTCACTAATGCCACGGTGCTGGTGAGCGGAGAGTCGGGCAGCGGCAAGGAACTGGTGGCCCGCGCGCTGCATCATTATTCGCTGCGCTGCAGCAAACCCTGGATCGACGTCAGTTGCGCCGCGCTGCCGGAGCATTTGATTGAGAGTGAGCTGTTCGGCTACGAAAAAGGTGCCTTCAGCGGGGCGCAAGGTTCGAAACCGGGGCTTTTCGAACTGGCCCACCTCGGTACGCTCTTCTTGGATGAAGTGGGTGAACTCGAGCCCCGCATGCAGGTGAAGTTGCTTCGCGTGCTGGACGGCGCGTCTTACTACCGTCTAGGCGGCACCCGGAAGGTCTCGGTCGACGTCCGAATCGTCACCGCCACCAACCGCGATCTGCGTCACGAGGTCGCCCAAGGCAACTTCCGCGCGGACCTTTTTCACCGGCTCACGCAACTCGAACTCAAGGTGCCCCCGCTTCGGGAGCGTCGCGACGAAATCGCCGATTTAGCCCGATTCTTCTTGAGCCAGCATAGCCGTCCGGTAGAATTATCGGATTCGGCCATGCGCGCGCTGCTCGCCTATTCCTGGCCGGGGAACCTGCGCGAGCTGCGCAACATATTGATTCGCGCCGCGATTCTGGTGCCGAACGAAGTGTTACAGCTGGAAGACCTCGACCTGCCCCGCGCCATGCTTCTCGAAATGCCCTTCCGCCCGGCGCGCCTGTTTAAGGACTCCGCGCGGACGATCAAGGATTCTGAGCCGCATTCCGAGCGCGAGCCGGGCTCGGCTCTCGACGAAATGGAAAAGCGGATGATCCTCGATACCTTGCGCCAGACGGACGGTCATCATCAGAAGGCGGCCGAGATGTTGGGAATTTCTCGCCGCACGCTCAGCCGGAAATTGAAAGTCTATGAAACTGCTGTCGAACAATTGGCGTAATTCGCGTTCGCTCGTCAGCATCGACGACCGGCGCAGTGAGCGGCGCGAAGATGCCCATGGCGTCGTGCGCCTCTTCTCTCTGCCGGATGAACGCCTCGTGTTTCAGGGTGAAATGCGCGATGTGAGTGTCAGCGGATTCCGCTTAGAGCATGCTTATCAGCGCGTCAGCTCGGGCGACGAGTACCGCTTCGAATCTCCATCTAGTGCGGGTCTCGCCCGTGTCATGTGGAACCGCATCCTGGATGATTCAGTCGAGACCGGCTTCTTCATCGTTTCGCGCGACCCGCCGGTTTAGCTGGTGATTGCCCATTCTCGGGCGCGCAGGTGCGTAAAATACAGCGCCTCCATTTGCTGACCCAATCGCCGGTAGAGTCCCACTCGTCTGTCAGCACCGCGCACCGGCGTTCGCGGGCCAAGGCTCCAATCGCGGCATCAGTCAGCCCAAGTTCCTGGTAGATCGGGTCATCTGCCGCCCGCGAACTGGGCATCTCCAGTTCTGTGAGCTACGTGATCGTGTTCTTGAGCATGTGCCTAGCTTGCAATTTTTCTTCGCCCGGAAGGTCGGTCAGATTACTGACTTCAGCCAAGACATGAGCCACTGAATAGAGAGGGGCGAATTTTTCGAGCACCCTGACCAGAAGATCATAGCCGGCTACCGAATATTGACGGGTTCTCTTGAAAGTCTCGATGCGGTCCGGATTCACTGATCCGGCTACGCAGAGAATAAAGAGGTTAGCGTCGACGATTGACACCCGAAGTCTGGGCCATCACCTGGGCGCGAGCGCATGAAGTTTCATCGCCAGCATCTCGCCAGTCTCGGCATCAATCAGGAAGATCTTGTACTGCACCGGGTTCGCCGATAATCGGGAGAAGGGTGGAAGCTGCTCGAGATTCCGTGGCACACCAAGCGTGATGCTCCACGCGTCATGACCCTGGTATGTCTCACGCTGGATTTCTTCTAAGCTTCCGTCGACCCCGACCCGAGGATTTCGGCAGACTTCTGCCAGGCGATCTGGACGGCTTGCTTCACATCGAGCATAATGACTATCCCTTTTCTTCATCATAGCCGACCACCAACGGCTACCGGTTTCCGGTAACCTTAGTGACGTCAAAAGAGCCTTTACTGTACAGAAAAGTGCGCGTCTAGCCAAGTGTGCCCCCGCCTTACCTTCCTGAACCACTAAACTAAACCTAATGGACTTCCCGAAAGCCTCCGCCCTCATCCTCTGTTTACTCTTTGCCGCCTGCAAGAAAGAGGTGCCCGTCAAGGCCAAAGTCGACACCGGCCCCGTCGTGGTCCGCTCTACCACCGCCAAAGGCAAGCGAATTCAACGCGTCGTCGAGTCCGTGGGCACGTTTTTCCCCTACGAAGAAGCCATCATCAGCGCCGAAGTAGATGGCAAGGTCGATGAAGTCAAAATCGATCTCGGCGACATGGTCGTCGCCGGCCAGATCCTGGTCCACATTGCTGACGAAGAGCAGCGCTATTTACTCGCCCAGCAGGACGCGCAACTCCACCAGTCGCTGGAGCGTTTGGGCCTCAAGGATGAGAAAGATCGCGTCAAAGATGTCAAGGAGACCCCGGAAGTCCGCCGCGCCGCTGCCGACATGCAGGAAGCCGAACAGCGCTTCCGCCGGGCCCGCCAACTCACTGACCAAGGGATCGGAGCCCAAGCCGACCTCGACCAGTTTCAATCCCGTTTCAACTCCGCCAAGGCCGCCTACGATGCCACCATCAATCAAGCTCGCAACCTCATTCAAGAAGTGGAGCGCTACAAGGCGGTTCTCGATTTGCAGCGTAAGAAACTCCGCGATACCACCGTGCGCGCGCCCTTCGCCGGGCTCGTCAAGGAGCGCATGGTCACCGTCGGCCAGTTCACCCGCGCCAATACGCCTCTGCTGATTCTCGTCAAGACCGATCCCATCCGGCTGCGCGTCGAAATCCCCGAAAAAATGGGCCCTTGGATCAAGCCCGGGCAAATCGCGGAGATCCTCGTCGAGGCATACACCGATCGAAAGTTTTCCGGCAAAATCTGGCGCGTCTCGCCCACCGTTGACGCCTCCAAGCGCACCTTCGTGGTGGAGGCACTGGTGCCCAACCCCAACAATCAACTCAAGCCCGGCTCCTACGCCCGCGCCCGCGTTCCCACCGATCGCGTCGATACGGTGCTGATGGTGCCCTACCGCGCCGTCAACTACGTGTTGGGCTCAAATAAGGCATACGTCATTAATAACGGCGTCATCGACGCGCGCGAAGTCAAACTGGGCGATCGCCTGGAAGAGGAGGTCGAGGTGACCGAAGGCCTGAAAGACGGCGACACCGTGGCGCTCGGCAACCTCAACCGGCTCGATACCGGCACGCGCGTCCGCATTGGCGAAGGCACGAAGTCACCTACCCCGAAACCTGCGGAATAATACTCAAAATGCAATACACCAACCTCGGCTCCACCGGACTGCGCGTGTCACGCCTCTGCCTGGGCTGTATGACCTACGGCTCGCCCTCTTGGCGCGAGTGGGTCCTGGACGATACCCAAAGCCGCCCCTTCTTTCACCGCGCCCTCGACGCCGGCATCAACTTCTTCGATACCGCCGACATGTACTCGCTCGGCGCGAGCGAAGAGGTAACCGGCCGCGCCCTGGCGCAGGTGAAGCGCGACCAGGTCGTCATCGCCACCAAGCTCTTCAACCCCATGGGCGATGGCCCTAACGACCGCGGCCTGTCACGCAAACACATCATGCACTCCATCGATGGCAGCCTCAAACGCCTCGGCACCGACTATATTGACCTTTACCAAATCCATCGCTTCGACCCCCACACGCCCATCGAGGAGACGCTCGACGCGCTCGACGATGTCGTGCGCGCCGGCAAGGCTCTCTACCTGGGTGCCTCGTCCATGTTCGCCTGGCAATTTGGGCGCATGCTGGCCACGTCTGACCGGCGCGGCCTCACCCGCTTCGCCACCATGCAAAATCACTTCAATCTCGTCTATCGCGAAGAAGAGCGCGAAATGATGCCCCTCTGCCGCGCCGAAGGCATCGGACTTCTCCCTTGGAGCCCGCTCGCCCGGGGCTTCCTGGCCGGTAACCGCCGCGTACAGGATTACGGCGACACCAGCCGCGCCCGCACCGACGCCCTCGCCCAACAGTATTACTACCAGCCCAGTGACTTTGCCGTCGTGGACGCCGTTGCCCGCGTCGCCATCCGTCGCGGCGTTTCGAACGCCCAAGTCGCCCTGGCCTGGGTTCTCGCGCAACCGGGCGTCACCGCGCCCATCGTCGGAGCCAGCAAGCTTCCCCAACTCGACGAAGCCGTCGCCGCGGTTGACTTACAGCTCTCCAGCGAAGAAATCGCGGAGCTCAGCGCACCTTACTTGCCGCACCCCGTCCTGGGCCATCAATAGCTACTTAGCATCTGCCAGCCGCGCGTGCTTCGCCAAATCGAAATGATCGCCCGCCGAGAGAAAGTAATGCGGCTTACCGTGTTCGTAAATCGCCACTTTGCTCACGCCCATCACTTCAAAACCATCGCCCGTGACAATAATTGCGGTGCCTTCGTCGAGACCCAGCCCGAGTAACTCCGGGTGTAACTCCACCACGGGCAGCATGTCAAGCTCGCGTTTGCGAGTGAGTAAGTGTTGATCGATGGCCACGCCTCGCAAGAAGCCAAGTCCCACATGATAGTCCGGGTCGATCATGATCGTATTGCCGCTACGCGCGCCGCGCACCATAAAAGAGCCTTGAATGGTCGCCCCGGCTGACGTGCCGCCAATCACGCCGCCGCGATCCAGTAACGCCATCAGTTCCCGATGTACTCTCGTACCCAGATAAGAATCCACCAGCCGCCAATGGCGTCCGCCGGTAAACCAGACGCCGCCCGCTTGTTTCAACACGGCGGCGAAGGCATCCGTATCGGAGTCAGCCTTATTACGCGTGTGCAGCATGGTGACGTGCTTCGCCCCCGCTTTGGCCAAAAAACTGTCCGCCGCAAAGCCGGAGGGGAATTCATCCCGATCGTCTGCCGTCGGGATAATCACGATGGGTGCCTCCGGGCCGCCCGCCAGCGTAATGAAACGCCCCACGATCTCCGGCCCCAACGCGCCGCCACCGGCGATCACCAAATGCCCTTTTACGGGCCCCACCTTCGTCTGCGCCGAAAGGCCCAATGCGAAAATCAATCCAATGATGAGCTTCATGGCACTAACAATACCGCCTTTCCAATCACCCGCCGGTTATCCAAATCTTCCAGCGCCATCACCAATTCGCCGAATTGGTATTGATGTAATACCCGTGGCCGCAACGCCAGTGCCGATAGCGCTGCCTGGGCCTCCGCAAGATATCCGGGGCGGGGAAGCGCGTAAGCGCCCCACACCGCGCCGATCACCTCAAAATTCTTGATCAGAATCCGATTCGCCGCGATCGTCGGGATCCGTCCCGAGGCAAAGCCAATCACCAGCAACCGCCCTTCCGGGGCAATGCACTTAGTCGATAAATCGAACGCATCGCCGCCCACCGGGTCATAAATTACGTCCGCGCCCCGGCCGCCCGTCAGGCGCTTTACCTCGTCGGGCCAATTGGGCAGCGTATAGTCGATCACCTCATCGGCTCCCACCCTCGAGGCAAACTCCCGCTTGGCTTCGGTAGAGGCGGTGGCCAACACGCGAGCGCCCAGCGCTTTCCCGATCTGGATCGCCGCCATCCCCACCCCGCTCGCCCCCGCGTGGACCAGCAGTGTCTCGCCCGCCGCCAATCTGGCCCGGCGATGCAAGGCATACCAGCCCGTGTGATAAACAATCGGGAAAGCCGCTCCCTCGGTAAAGCTCCAGCTTCCAGGCAGGGCAAACACGTGGGTCACCGGTACGATGGATGCCTCGCCGAAGCCATTCTGCAAACACAAAGCCATCACGCGGCCGCCGGTGGTGAACTGCGTAACGCCCTCACCCACCGCCTCCACTAAGCCCGCCACTTCCGCGCCGGGAGTAAATGGAAATGGCGGTTTCACCTGATACTGGCCACGCACTTGGAGTAAGTCGAAAAAATTCAAGCCTGCCGCGTGGTGCCGGATGCGCACCTGCCCCGCGCCCGGTGGCAGCAGCGCGGATGAGCCCAGCTTCAATGAATTGGGCTCGCCCCAAGCCTCCACCTGCCATGCCTTGATCATTTCGCCACCTTGCTCATCGCGCGCCACGTCGTCTGCTGGATGCCCAGCTCTTTCATCAAGCTGCCCATCTCCGGATCGGTGAAGTTACGATAGTCTGACCATCGAGCCTCCCAATTATTCGTAATATTTTTCAGTTCCTCATCATTGATGCCTAAATGCACAATCAGCATGGTGACGCCGGGCTGTAATTCCCGCATGAGTTTCTGGTACGAAGCGCGACGCTCCGCGATGGTGCGGCCCGGCACGCCGGTGACCAGATGGTCCAGCAGAACATAGCCGTCCCGGTCTTTCTTTTCTAACATCGCCGCCGTGATGGGATAGCCGTCTTTCGCCGCTTCCGCCACAAACTCCGGAGTGGGCCGCATTAACATCACCGGTAACTTATACTCGCGGCCCAACTTGGCATAAACTTCCCAGTAATCCACCCGCGCATACAAGGTTCCCATGTGCGTGTCGAGATGCGTCGGCTTCCATCCCGTCGCCAGCGCTTTCTCGATTTGAGCCCGCAACTCAATTTCTACCTCGGCCGCCGTCGCGTGCTCGGCCACTGACTTTACGTCGCGCCACAAGTACCCTTCCGGGTCCATCAAGCCCGGCACTTTGTCGCGCGATGCCACCGGCCCCCAACGGTATTTCTTCCACTCGCTGGTTAAAGTGAGATGCAGGCCGATGTCAAAGGCGGGGTTGGCCTTGGCGAAATTGGCGATCTCTAAAAACCAGGGGCACGGCACCATCACGCTGGCCGAAGTCACCAGCCCCTGCTTCAACGCCTCCATGCTGGCCGCGTTCACCGTGTGCGACATCCCCAGGTCGTCGGCGTGTACCATCAGCACGCGATCCTTCGGGCCATACCCCATGCGTTCTGCGGTCGATTGAGCATGGAGCGCCGCGCCAGCCAGACAGAGCAAAAGAAAAGTTCGCATCACCGTCGAGGATACCGGATTTTTCAGCCCGGGAACGGCTGCCAGCGGTCAGAGCGCTAATCGTTAAACATGCCTTCGAACAACGCGCTCGTCAGATACCGTTCGCCGGCGTCCGGCAACACCACGACGATCACCTTACCGGCCATCTCCGGACGGCGCGCCACCCGAATCGCACCCACAGCCGCCGCCCCGCAGGAAATGCCGCACAAGATGCCCTCTTCCCGGGCCAGCCGGCGCGCCATGTCGATCGCTTCGTCGTTGGTAACTTGCTCCACTTCATCCACCATGCTCATGTCCAGGTTGTCGGGGATAAAGCCCGCGCCAATGCCCTGAATCTTATGCGGACCCGGCTTAATCTCCAAGCCCGCCATTTTCTGCGCAATCACCGGACTATGCACCGGTTCCACCGCCACCGACAAAATCGGCTTGCCCTTGGCCTGCTTGATGTAGCGCGACACGCCCGTGATGGTGCCGCCCGTGCCCACGCCGCTCACGAAGACATCCACCTTGCCTTCGGTATCGTCCCAGATCTCCGGGCCCGTGGTCTTGAAGTGAATGTCCGGGTTGGCCGGATTCTTGAATTGCTGTAACAGCACGTAGCGGTTGGGGTCCGTCGCGTAAATCTCCTCCGCCTTGCCAATGGCACCCTTCATGCCCTTCGGACCCTCCGTCAGCACCAGGTTCGCGCCATACACCTTCAACACCTTGCGCCGCTCGATCGACATCGTTTCGGGCATCGTCAGCGTGATCGCGTAGCCGCGGGCGGCCGCCACGAACGCCAGTGCGATCCCGGTATTGCCCGACGTCGGCTCCACGATTTCCTTGCCCGGCCCCAGCAGGCCGCGCTTCTCGGCGTCCCAGATCATCGACGCGCCAATCCGGCACTTCACTGAATAGGCCGGGTTGCGCCCTTCGATTTTGGCCAGCACCGTGGCACCCGCGCCGTCCGTCACCCGGTTCAGCCGCACCAGCGGTGTCCGCCCGATGCTCAACGAATTATCTTCAAACCACATGGTTAGTTTCTCCTTCAAAATCGCAGTCTAAATTACCCAATCGGCGGTGTACTTCGCTCGCTGCTCCTGCCACTGCCGCGCCAAATCGCCAAAATTCGTATGGTCCGTCACCTGCGCAATATTTTCGTCGATCTTCTTCCAGATATCGACAAAAGGGCTCTCGGTGCGCCGCCGGCTTTTCTTGTTCTCCACAAACCGCAACACGTCACCGATCAGAATCGAATTCGCCGGCCGGGCCAGCAGATAGCCACCCTCGGCACCCCGGCGCGACTCGACAAAGCCGCCTTGCTTCAAACTCGCCAGAATCAACTCGAGAAATTTCTGGGGAATGCGCTGCCGCTCCGCAATGTCGGCGATCTTAATCGGGACACTCGGCTTTTGCAAGGCGAGATCGAAAATGGCCTGCAAAGCGTACTCCGCTTTCACCGACAGGTTGAACACGTTTGGGACAATCTCCTATTTGTACATCGAGATTATCGGATACGGCTTACCTTTGTCAAAGTGGCGCTATCATCAAGGGCGATGGAACGATTCGTCCAGCCCGCTAATGCCCATGCCGCGCTGGTGCTCACCCACGGTGCCGGATCCAACGCGGATGCGCCCCTGCTGGTTGCCCTCAGTGCCGCCCTGGCTGACCAGGGATGGGCGGTGCTGCGCATCAATTTGGCGTTTCGCCAGCAGCGGACAACCGGGCCACCGCACCCCTCGGGCGCTGCTGCTGACCGTGCCAGTTTGGCCACCGCCATCGCCTCGCTCAGCGCCGCCACTGGCCTTCCGCTCTTTGCGGGTGGCCATTCCTACGGCGGACGCCAAGCCACCATGCTGGCCACTATGCTGGCTGCCGAACAGCCCGCCCTGTTGCGCGGACTCTTGATTCTCAGCTATCCGCTCCATCCGCCCGCCCAACCCGCCAAACTCCGCACCGGGCATCTGCCGCTCTTGATCACCCCCACCCTCTTCGTCAGCGGCACTCGGGACGATTTCGGAACGCCCAGTGAACTGGCCCAGGCTCTCTCTCCGCATGAACTCGTGTTGCTGGAAGGCATGGGCCACAGCCTGCCACCGACAGCCGCCACGAGGATCGCTGAGGCTTGGGTTCAATTCAGCGGCAAGTTGGTATAGAGGCTCTTCCCCCCGCTGCTTCGGACGAGAAGTAAGTGATCCTTTAATATTCCCCGCACCCTGTCGACCGCCGGATTTTCAATAAACAAGTAATGCCTCTCCCGGCTGCGCCACAGCGCCGGAAGTTCCGCATCGGTAACGAATACCTTGGGCGATCCTGGTTCATTTGACCCATACGCCAAATTATTCACCCGGCCGTTCAAAAGCAATGCCTGACTTACTGGAGCGTAGAAACAAATGGACGAAAAGGTGTAGTACTGGTTATCGACGACCACTCGGCCCGGCGGCGACTGCTTCAGCACTTGTGCCAGCGGCTGCGACGAAAGATAAGGGTCAAAGGTCACCATGGCCCAACGCGCCGCATTCAAGAACAGCACCATCATTCCCGCCAGTGCCAGCAGGCGGCTTTTCCTCCGCAGCCACCATGCGCCCCAAGCCCCGGCCATAAATGCGACTCCCGCCATCGCTAAGGGGCCTCTTAAATAAGCAAATGAGCGCATCGTTAAGTCGCCCATATGGCCCATCGACAGCGTGTAGGCCTCAGTATCTTGTGTCACCAGCGCCTGGGAGATGTCCCCCGGCGAAGGGAGGTGCCACACGGTCGCCAGGATATAGCCGATCGCCACCAGCGCGACCACTGAAATACCACCCACCGCCCGCGCCGGCCACTCACTCCGATTCGACGCCATCGCACAACCGAATAACAATGCCATCGCCGGGTAGGCGGGCATCGAGTAATACTCCTGCGTCGTGGAAAACGTAAAAAATAACATCGTAAAGCCAGCCCAGCACAAACACAGCAAACGCGTGCGCGCCGCCCGGTCGACTCCCCGATACTGAAGCCGCCAAGTCTCCGAAATCCAGGCGCTCCAGGGGAAAAACCAAATCAGGTGCAATAGCCAGAATAGGTAGCGCGGCACGGTATTGTAATCGCGCGGGAAGCGCATATTCAAGAACCGGAACACATGTTCGTTGAGAAAATAGAACCAGAAAAACCCTCGATAATGGCCCGGCTCGCTCTTCATCGTCCAGTCGAAGTAAGGAGGATTGCGCCAAGTCGCGATCACGTGCCATGGTAGAGCAATCGCCAATAAGATGGCCAGCGAACTCAGCGGGGAGAGCCGTTGCCAAGTGCGGCGCGCGAATAACTGTCCGGTAAATACCAAAAACAGTCCCGCCGCAGCGACGGGGAATAGTGCCGCAATCAGACCCTTGAGCAGCAAGCCTACACCGATTGATGCGCCCATCGTCCAGGCCCAGCGCCGCGGATAAGTCTCCTGAGCGTCCAGCGCCCGCAGAAAGCCCCACAGCGCCAGCGCGATCGTCAAGGTGAGAATGACGTCTGGAATCAGGATGCGGGTGAAGAGAAAGAGTCCGATGGATGTCGCCATCGCTAAACCCGCGTACAGTCCAACTAACTCGCCAAAGGCCCATCGCCCCATCCGAAATGTCACCCAGCACAAGGCCAATATCGATAAGACGATCGGCAAGCGGGCGGCCCAATCAGTGACGCGGAATATGGCAAAGGACGTCGCCATCATCCAGTAGACGAGCGGTGATTTTTCCAAATACTTCACACCATCCAGGCGCGCCGTCACCCAGTCACCGGACGAAAGCATATTCTTGGCAATCGTCGCTTGCACCGCGTCCACATCGTCCATCAGATGCGGTGGAGCCAGCAAGCTAACGAGATAGATGGCCGCCGCCACCAGGACGACGGTTACTTCTGCACGCCGGGAGTTTGTATGTTCCATCGCTTCATCCACAAAAACAAGGTCAACAGCCCCCACAGGTGATAACCCAGGTTCGCCTTCCGGTCTAAGTGCCTCCTCATCGTCTCCGCCAGCACATTCTCATCGAATACTCCCGCCGCCCTGACGTTAGTGGCACTCAGCGTTTCGAGCATCAGCGGCTTCAATACGGTCCGGAACCAATGGTGCGTGGGGATGTCAAAGCCCTGCTTGGGCCGGTTCAGCACCGCCGCCGGTAACTTGTCCCGCATCAGATCCCGCAACACATGCTTCAAATCCCCATCCGCACTGATTTTCAGATTCTCGGGCAGGGAATTTGCGAATTCTATCACTCGATGGTCCAGAAATGGCGGCCTCACTTCCAGCGAATGGGCCATACTCATGCGGTCACACTTAGTCAGGATATCGTCAGTTAAATAGTAACGCTGATCCGCCCAGAGATACTGATTCAGCTCGCCGGACTGTGCGTATTCGCCCGGCATCCAGCGGAATAGATCGCGCACCGCGCGAGGGCCATCGTGCTGGTAGAGGCGCTTACGCTCGGCGTCTGAATGCGTTCCATTCCAATACAGGTGCGCCGTGGCCGGGTCTAGCAGACTGCCACCCAGAAACCGCTTCAGCTTATATTCCAAGCTGATTTTGTCATCGGAGACCGGCCACAAATTAAGCGCGGCCAAAGCGGTGCGGCGCGCCCAGGCCGGCACCCGCCGCGCCCGCCCCGCATACCGGTCGGCTAAGTAAGTGGAGTAACCGGCAAACAGCTCGTCCGCGCCTTCGCCACTTAAGGCGACCGTCACGTGCTTCCGGCACATCTGCGATAGGTACCACACCGGTAGCGCGCCAGAATCGGCACTGGGCTCGTCAGCGAAGTAACTCATTTGCCCGATGACTTCCGGTAACTCATTCTCCGGCTGCAGGTCGAACTCCTCGTGCTCGGTTCCGTATTGGGAAGCGACCTGCCGGAAATACTCGCTTTCGTCGAAGCTTTTGCCCCGGAAGGAGACAGAGAAGGTCTTCAGCTTCTGCGCGGTCATCCCCGCCGCATAGTGCAGAATCGTCGAAGAGTCCAAGCCGCCGGACGCCCATACCCCGAGCGGCACGTCCGAAAGTAAGTGTTCCTTGATGGATTCTTTCAGTAAATCGTCTAGCTCCTCTTTAGCGCTCGCCAGCGTATGCCGCCGCTCCTGCCACAAAGAGAGTGTCCAGTAACACTCGTGCTTCACATTGCCCGCGCGCCACTCCATCCAGTAACCCGGACGTAGCTTGGTGAATCCTTCCACCAGCGTGTAGGGCGTCGGGACATAGTTCAGCGAAAGATAGTAACTCAGCCCTTCCAGGTCAAGGCGCCGGTCGATTTCCGGGTGCTCGAAGATGGCCTTCAGCTCCGACCCGAAATATAAGTCAAGCCCCCGCTGATAAAAGTACAGCGGCTTAATCCCCACCCGATCGCGCACCAGCAGCAAACGTTGCTGTTCCTCCTGCCACAATCCGATGCCAAACATGCCGCGCAGCCGTTTGAAGCAATCGGTATCCCATTCGAGAAACGCCTTCAGCACCACCTCGGTATCGCAGCGCGTGCTGAACCGATGGCCCTTTTGCTCAAGTTCATGCCGCAATTCGGCGTGATTGTAGACCTCGCCATTGAAGACGATCACCGTGTTGCCGTCGGCGCTCGTCATCGGCTGGTCGCCACCCGTCAGGTCAATAATCTTGAGCCGCACCGCTCCCAGCGATACTCTCTCTGACTCCCAGATGCCTGATTGATCCGGGCCGCGATGATGCAGCGTATCGGTCACCCGCCGCATCCGGCCCACCGGCGCGGCTTGGTCTAAATGAGTAAATCCAGCAATTCCGCACATACGGCTTACGTTTTCACCAAGTGAGAGCAAGTCCCCGTCTTTTCAAAGCCGGTAAGATTCTGCAGGGTGGTGCTGGCGATATTCTCGAGCGCCTGCCGCGTATAAAAAGCCTGATGGCCTGTGATCAGCACGTTCGGGAAAGTAAGTAGCCTGGCAAAGATGTCGTCTTGCGGCACGGCCTCCGAAAGGTCGGCGAAAAACATGCCCGCCTCCTCCTCATATACATCGAGACCAAGGTAACCGAGCTGTCCGCGCTTCAAGGCTCGTATGGCGGCCGCCGCATCCACCAGCCCTCCGCGGCTCGTGTTGATCAGCATCGCTCCCCGCTTCATCGAACGCAGCGCCTGATCGCCAATCAAATGATGAGTCGCGGGCACCAGGGGGCAATGCAGTGAAATGATATCGCTTCGCCGCAGTAACTCTTCCCAAGCGACGTATTCCACCGCCAGGTCACGCCGCGGCTGCGGATCATAGGCGAGTAAGTCGCAGCCAAAGCCCCGCATGATTCCCGCCAGCACGCCACCGATCTGTCCGGTACCCACCACGCCGACGGTGCGCCCGTGCATATCGAAACCCATCAGGCCGTCCAGCAAAAAGTTATTCTCATGAACCCGCGCGTTTGCCCGCACCAGTTTCCGGTTCAAAGCCAACATCAAGGCCACCGCATGTTCAGCGACGGCATACGGACTATAGGCCGGCACCCGGCCTACCGTTAGGCCCAGCCGCGCCGCCGCCGCCAAGTCCACATGGTTGAAACCCGCCGATCGCAGGGCCAGAAACTGAGTCCCTCCCGCGGCCAGAACCTCCAGCGCATCCGCATTGGCGTTGTCGTTCACAAACAGGCACACCGCCGGGAAGCCCGCAGCCAGCTTAGCCGTCACGGGACTCAGTGAAGTTTCGAAGAAACTGAAGGCATGCGCCGCTCCCCGGTAAAATGGCTGTTCGTCGCGGCGGGCGCTATAAAATGCGGTGCGCATCGCTTAGAGGACGTCCGCGAAGCCGGGCTTCAATTGCCGGAACAGCAGCCCGCCTAAAGCAAAAACGCTCAGCGCCGATAACGTGAGCCAAGCTAACTCGTCCCAGGCCGGCGCTTTGCTGACGAGTAACAGGTCTCGATAAGAGGTGACCACCGCCGAAAGCGGATTCAAGTGAATGAGAAAGCGGAAGCGGGCGGGTACTTGCTCGATCGAGATGAAGATCGGCGTCAGCCAAAACCACAAGGTGAGCGCGACCAAGGTGAACTGCGAGGTGTCGCGCAGAAACACTTGCAAACTCGCCACCATCCAGCCCAGCCCCACGCTCAACAGCCCCACCAGCAGCATGTACACCGGCAGCAGGATCGGCCAAGCCGACAGCCCCTCGCCCCAAATCGCCACCGCCACTAAGGCCAAGGCCAAGGTCATCAAATGATTCACCAGCGACGAAAAGAAGATCGATACCGGAATCATCTCGGAGGGAAACAAAGTCTTGGTGATGAGATTCGAGTTTTCCACCAGGCAGGTGGAGGAACGCGCCACCGTGTCCTGAAAAAGCAGCCAGGGCAGCTGGCCGCAAAACAGATACAGCGTGTAGTTGCCGCCCTGGCCTGGCGGCACCTGCATGTGCAGGCAAAAGTGAAAGACGAAGGTCCAAACGGCCAGCAGCACCAGGGGATGCACCAGCATCCACACCCAGCCCACGCTCGATCCCACAAAGCGCCGCGTGAAGTCACGCCGCACCATTTCCATCAGCAGCGTTCGTCGCGCAAACAGATTGGTAATAAAATGTTTTCCGGGCCAAGCGGGCATCCACTTTAGGATAACGCCCCCGGACGTGATAAATTGTTGCGATATGCGACTGATCGTCGTCGAAGATGAAAAACGGATTGCCGACTTTCTGGCGCGGGGCCTGGACAGTGCCGGCTATGCGGTGGACCTGGCCGCCGACGGGGCCACCGGTTTGGACCTCATCCACCTGAATAATTACGACCTGATCATCCTGGACATGATGCTGCCCGACATGGACGGCTTGGCCGTGCTGGAGAAGATTCGCAACCGGCAGTCCAGCCCGCCGGTGTTGATCTTGAGTGCGCGCGGGGGCGTGGACGATCGCGTTCGCGGTCTGGAGCATGGGGCCGACGATTACCTCACCAAGCCCTTCGCCTTCGTGGAACTGCTGGCCCGGGTGCGCGTGCTCCTCCGGCGCGGGCAACCGACGCCAGAGCGCCTGCATGTGGGTGACCTCTCGCTCGACTGCATTCGCCGCAAGGTGCATCGCGGCGCGGAACAAATCGATCTCGCCCCCAAGGAATTCTCGATTCTCGAGTACCTCATGCGGAACAAGGGCCGCCCCGTCAGCCGCACCATGATCGTCGAACATGTCTGGGATATGGACTATGACGGGCTCACCAATATCGTCGACGTTTACATCCGCCATCTGCGCGCCAAAGTGGATGATCGCTGCGTCGAAAAACTGATCCATACCGTGCGTGGCGTCGGCTACATGGTGGAGGATTACAGCCAGAAGGGTGCCGGGAAGCCTGCCGCTGAGGCCGCCGGTGAGGCGGCCAAGAGCGACCTGGGTAACGACGCTGGCGATCCGCCGGTCGGCTAGCCGCCATGCCAGTGCCGGGGCGAACACGTTGGCTCGCGCTCACTCGCAGCCTCCGCTTTCGCCTCACCGTCAGTTACGTAGTCCTGTTTACGCTGGCACTCGTGGCCCTGGGGATCATATTTCGCCAGCTACTCGCCAGTGCCTCGCGCCGCCAAGTGGAGCAGACGCTCGAAGAAGAGTTCGGCGAGGTGAAAGGCTTTCTTCGCCTGGAGCGAAACAAGCCGGTCTGGTTTTTTGACCGGCAGGACGGCGACGAAGCCGCCATCGTCAACCGCATCCGCAACGGTGCATTTCTGCTCACTGACGCGGAGGGCCACCCTCTTGAGGCCTCTCCTCTCTACCGGCATTTGGGACTGGAACCCAAGTCGGAGATCCTCTCCGTCCTGGCCGCGAATCGCTCGCGTGTCCGGCAGCGGCGCGATCCGGAAGGGCGTGATTACCTCATCCGCGAAGGCATCTTACTCGATGGCCAAACGCGTTACTTCGTCGCCCTTGGCTGGTCACTCGAAGAGTCCGACGAGATCCTGGCGCAATTCACCAAAGCCTACTTTTTGTCGATGCCCCTGGGCTTGGTGCTGATCGCGGGGGCCGGCTGGTGGTTCGCCGGACGCGCCTTGGCCCCCGTCGTTGAAATCGCCAATGCCGCCCGCGCCATCGGCGGCACCAATCTTGCCTTCCGGCTGGCCCCGCCTGGTTCCAACGACGAGCTCGAAAACCTCGTCGCCACCTTCAATGGCATGATGGAACGCCTTGAACAATCGTTCAATCAGGTGCGCCAATTTTCCAGCGATGTCTCGCATGAGCTCCGCACGCCGCTCACCGTTATCCGCGGTCATCTCGAAGTTGCCCTGATGACCGCCAAGACCCCCGAGCAGTATCAGGATTCTATTCATACCGCTTTGCACGACGTCGAACGCCTCACCCGCATCGTCAGGGCGCTGCTTCAACTGGCACAGGCCGAAAGTGGCCAGCTGGCCCTTCATCATCGGCCCGTTGACCTCGTCGCGCTCATAGAGGAGTTGCGTGAACAGTTCGAGATGACCGGCGAAGATCGCGAAATTTCTTTTAAGACCCACCTTCCCGCCGCGGCGGCCGTGCAAGGCGATCGCGTCCAACTGGAGCGCCTCATCACCAATCTCGTCATCAACGCCATCAAGTACTCTTCCCATGGCGGCCTGGTCACCGTCACCTTGCGCCCCTCCAGTCAAGCGGTCGAACTGCTCGTCGAAGATCGGGGAATGGGCATTCCTACCTCCGATATTCCGCATATTTTCGACCGCTTCTATCGCGTTCGCCAGGGCGAGCCACCGCCGGAGCCCGGCCTCGACCCCGAGCCTGGCCTGGGCCTGGGCCTCAGCTTTGTCGCCTGGATCGTCAAGGCCCACGGCGGCACAATCCAGGTGGAAAGCACCCTCGGCGCAGGGAGCCGCTTCCTTGTCACTTTGCCGGCCGTCACGGAAAGCTTAGAATCATCAAATGAGCTTTGAGATCCAACAACGTGAACGTGAAGGCGTCGTCATCCTCGATCTAAAGGGGAGGCTGGTGGTGGGCGAAGCCGCTTCCCGCCTGCGCGACGAGGTATTGGCTTTGGCCTCGGCCGGCAATCATCGTCTCGTCCTGAACTTGGCTGGCGTCGATTTCATCGATTCCACCGGACTCGGTGCCATGGTCATCTGCTTCACCACCCTCAAAAAAGCGGGCGGTGCCTTGAAGCTTTGCCATTTGGCCAATCGCGAAATTGAGCTCCTCGTGCTCACCAAACTCACCAGTGTCTTCGAGCTCTTCGACGACGAACAGCACGCCATCAATAGCTTCTTCCCTGGGCGCGACATTAAACACTTCGACATTCTCAGCTTCGTGCAAAAGCAACGTGAGGAAAACCAATGAAACGCCTGCTCGCCCTCTTCGCCGCCACCCTCTGCTGGGCCCAGGAGCCTTCGCTGGAGGCTTTAAAGAAGGAGGCCATCGCCGGCGTCGACGCTCGCCGCAAGATGGTGCAAGAAATTGTCGACATGGTGTTCAGCTTTGGTGAACTCGGCTTCCAGGAAGTGGAGACCTCGCGCTATCTCACGGCGGTTCTCGAAAAGAATGGCTTCAAAGTCACGCGCGGCGTGGCCGGCATGCCCACGGCTTGGGTGGCCGAATGGAGCTATGGCACCGGCAAACCCGCCATCGGCTTCATCACGGACATCGACGGTATTCCGCGAGCTTCGCAGAAGCCCGGCGTCGCCTACCATGAGCCAATCATCGAAGGGGCCCCCGGCCACGGCGAAGGTCACAATTCCGGCATGGCCGTTAATATCGTCGCGTCCATTGTGCTCAAGGATCTGATGACCAAATACAAAATCAATGGAGCGATTCGTCTGTATCCCGGCGTCGCCGAAGAACTCGTCGCCACCAAAGCCTTCTACGTGCGGGCCGGACTCTTCAAGGATCTCGATCTCATGCTCGGCTGCCACGTCGGTCGCGAACTCGCCACTTCTTACGGCCTTTCCGCCATCACTTCGGGCCTCATTTCTGTGCAATACACTTTTCATGGCGTCGCCGCGCACGCCGCCGGTGGACCCTGGAAAGGCAAAAGTGCCCTCGACGGCGTCGAACTGATGAACGTGATGTGGAATTACAAGCGCGAGCATCTGCGGCCCGAACAGCGCTCACATTACGTCATTGTCAACGGCGGAGATCAGCCCAACGTGGTCCCCGACGAGGCTTCGGTTTGGTACTACTTCCGCGAACAGGATTTTGCGCGCATCCGGGAACTGCACGAATACGGCTCGACCATGGCGAAGGCCGCCGCGATGGCCTCGGGAACCACTTTTACCCAACGCACGGTGGGCTCCGCCTGGCCCAGCCACTTCAACAAAATCGTCGCCGAAGTGCAGCAGAAGAATATTGACTTAGTCGGCGTGCCCAAATGGACTGAAGCCGACCAGACGCTCGCCAAGGAACTGCAACGCGAAATCGGCGTCACCAAGGTGGAGGCCTTATTCGATAAGCCCAAGGCTCTGGAAGCACCCAAGGAATGGAAGGGCGGCGGCTCCGACGATATCGGCGACATCTCCTGGGTGGTGCCCACCGTCTACATGCGCTATCCCGCCAATATCCCGAATTTGCCCGGCCATAGCTGGCCCGACGCCGTATCCATGGCCACGCCCATTGCCCACAAAGGTTCGGCGACCGGAGCGCAGGTGCAGACCACCACCGCCCTTGACTTCTTACTCAAGCCGGCGCTGTTAGCGGAAGCCTGGAAGTACTTCCGCGAAGTGCAAACCAAAGATCAAAAGTACACGCCGCTCATTGCCGACACCGACGTCCCGGCCATTGAACTCAATCGTGAAAAAATGGATCGCTTTAAAGCAGAGATGCAAAAGCACTATTACAATCCGGCGCGGTACGCCACTTATCTGGAACAACTCGGGATCACTTACCCGACGGTGCGCAAAGCGCCCAAGGAATAATATGCGATCTGTCTTGTTTCTGCTCGTGACCGCCGCGTTCGGCCAGCCGCCGACCGCCCTTGACCGTTACGTCGCGGCTCCCGACGCTACTTACAAATGGGAAGTCGTGCAGACCGTTCCCTATCCCAAGGCGACCGCCTTCATCCTCGAAATGACCAGCCAGACCTGGCTAGCTTCCGCCGAGGTTGACCGCCAAGCCTGGAAGCATTTTCTCATTATCATTCGCCCTAACGAAGTAAAGACCGGTATCGGCTTTCTCTTTATCAACGGTGGTAACAATAACAACCCGAAGCCGCCTTCGCCCGACATGGGCCTGGTGGACGCCGCCCTCACCACCGGCTCCGTCATTGCCGACTTGCGCATGGTCCCCAATCAGCCGCTCATCTTCAACGGTGCCAAGGCTATGTCCGAAGACGGTCTGATCGCTTACACCTGGGATAAGTTCCTGCGCACCGGCGATGAAAAATGGCCGATGCGCTTACCCATGACCAAAGCCGCCGTGCGGGCCCTCGACACGGTGACGGCCTTTGCCGCATCCGAAGCGGGCGGAAAAATTAAGGTCGATCGCTTCGTCGTCGCCGGCGGCTCCAAACGCGGCTGGACCGCCTGGACTACCGCCGCCGTCGAAGCCGCCGCCGGCCAGCGCGTCATCGCCGTGGTGCCCTTCGTCATTGACCTTCTCAACATGATTCCCAGCTTCGAACATCACTACCGCGTCTACGGTGCCTGGTCGGCCGCCATTAAGGATTACGAGAATGCCGGCATCATGAACTGGACCGGCACCAAGCAGTACAAGGCGCTCATGAAGATCGAAGAGCCCTACGAATACCGCCGGCGTCTCACCATCCCTAAGTACATCGTCAACGCCGCCGGCGATCAATTCTTTCTCCCGGACTCCTCGCAATTCTATTGGGATGACTTGAAAGGCCCTAAGTATCTTCGCTACGTCCCCAACGCCGATCACTCCTTGCGCAACTCCGACGCTCTCCAAGGAATGCTGGCTTTCTATGACTCTGTCATTCAATCGAAGGCACCCCCTAAATACCGCTGGAAATTTCAGAAAAATGGCGACATTGTGGTGACGGCGGAAGGCACGCCGTCGAGCGTCAAGCTATGGGCGGCGAATAACCCTGACAAACGCGACTTCCGCCTTGCCGTGATCGGACCAGCTTATAAGCCAACCGAGCTAACTAAGGATGCCAAAGGGCGTTGGGTGGCACCTTTGCCAAAGCCCGCCAAAGGTTACACGGCTTACTTTGTTGAAGTTACTTGGCCCAGCGGCATCAAGTTCCCATTCAAATTCACGACGCCGGTGCGCGTCTGGCCCAATGTCTACCCATTCCCGGCTTTCAAACCGGGTCCCGTGGGAGATAAGTAAATGCTCCAGTTCATCTTACTATCCTTATTATTCGCTGCCAGCATGCTGCTCGCCCAGCAACCGAGTGAGTTACTCTGGCCCGATGGTGCCCCCGGCGCAGCCGGCACGGATGATCTCGACAAGCCGTCGATCACGCCCTGGCTTCCCGCAAAAAACATTGGGCTCGCGGTCGTCATCTGCCCCGGCGGTGGCTACGGCGCGCTCGCTATGGACCATGAAGGCAAGCAGATCGCCCAATGGCTGAATTCGCAAGGCATTGCCGCCTTCGTCCTCAAATATCGTCTTGGCCCGCGTTACCACCATCCGGCACCGTTGGCCGATGCGCAGCAGGCGCTCAAAATGGTCCGCGCCCGCGCATCGTCGCTGGGTATCCAAAAGGTTGGCATCTGGGGCTTCTCCGCCGGCGGACACTTGGCCTCCTCTGCCGCCACGCTCTTCGATGGACCCGACACTCGCCCCGACTTCGCCATTCTGGCTTACCCGGTGATCACCTTCACCGATGAGCCGCAAGTACATAAGGGCTCCCGGCGCAATCTGCTCGGCGACCAGCCAGACCCCAAGTTGGTCGCGCAACTTTCTACTGAACTTCACGTCACCGCCAATACGCCGCCCATCTTTCTTTTCCACACCAACGAAGATAAAGGCGTTCCTCCCGAAAACAGCATCCTCTTCTATCTCGCTTGCCGAAAGGCGGGCGTGCCGGTGGAAATGCATATCTACGAGCGGGGACCCCACGGCGTCGGCCTCGCTTCGACTGACTATGCTCTCGCCTCCTGGTCCGCTCGCTTAACCGATTGGCTGCGCCGGCGATAGCGTCGCCGATAAGCTGTACAATCGGGGCATGAGACGAATCCTCGCTGTTTCGCTCGCCCTCCTGGTGACTGGCGCTGGGGCCCAGAAAAAGCAAGTCGAACCCGGCTTCGCTTCCAGTGACGAGGTGGAAATCACGGCCACCATGCACATCGATCACGCCGAGATCACCCAACTGATGGGCGTCGAGCTCGAAAAGCACATCTATGTGGTTGAAGTGAAGGTCCGCCCGAAAGGCGAGAAGCCGCTCCGCATCAACTTGGACGACTTCGTTATTTTGAAGACGGACGACGGCCAGCGCTCCACTCCCTTCGCGCCTTCCCAGATTGCCTCCACCGGCGGACTTACTTTAAAGAGCGAACGCATCGGCGGTTGGGCTCACCAGGGTAACGGCCCCGTCTGGGGCGGCGTCGGCCGTCAAGGGCCCAGCCGTCTGCCCGGCAACGGCGGTGCCATGGGCAGCCAGACCGGCGGCGCCGAAGCCACCGGCGTGCAAGCCCAAACCAAAACCGGCACCGAACCCGCCGATAATCCGCTGCTGACGATCTTGAAAGCCAAGGTCCTGCCGGAAAAAGAGACCACCGAAATCGTCACGGGCCTTCTCTACTTTCCTCTCGAAGGCAAGCTGAAACTGAAGAACATCAACCTACTGTACAAAGCCCCCGGCGGCAAGATGGAAATCGTCTTCCAGCGCTGATCTAACTCAGCATGTCGACAATTATCGATCCCCATCCTTTGTGGATACAGGGAGGGCGCAACTGCTTGCTTTGAACGAGATCGCCGGGTTCGTTTCTCAATATTTTGTTTTTCAGGCGGCGCGGGCCTCGCGGATGGGATTGCCGCAACAGCGCTTGTACTGTGACTCGATGTGGACGCTTGCATCTTGGGGCGGGGGTGAAGAAAGATCAAAGAATTCGAGTCGCTGATCCGGAGGGAAGAGGGGCGTAATTCCATCTTTTTGGCATGAGCGCTTGAGGCTCGAAATGATTGTTTTGAACGAAATCGCCGGGTTCGTTTTCCGATTAATTATTTTTGGCTGGTGCGGATTTTTGGCGGGGTGAGTAGTCGAGGCCGGCGGGGAACGGGTTGCGCCAACCGCGGTGCTCGGCCATGGCCTGGATGACGGCGGCGTTGATGGCGGGGCGATGTACTTTTGTGATGGATGCGAATGGCCCGGGCGCGGGGGCGATGAGCTTATTCACGAATCCGAAGTTTCCGGCATCTTTGATTGCAATGAAAGCGACGGGCGGCCAGGAGGCGCGCTCTACGGAGGGTGGTTACAACGTGCCGAAGCCGATGTTACTCGACCGTTTGGAGTACTTACTGCGGACGAAGAAGCTGCGGATCGCGGTGGCTCCGTGGA
>JANLPT010000171.1:0-2798 GCA_031367405.1 Bryobacteraceae bacterium | reverse complement strand
AGGCGAGGATGGTTTGGTGATCGCCGCTTCGCAGCAGTCGTGCGACTGCATCATTCTCAATGACAGTCTGCCCGACATGGACTGCGCGGAGTTTCTGGAAAAGCTGAGGGAGAGGCTGGGCACTCCGGAAATCGTCACTGTGGTCCTTGGCAGCGAAGGCGATGAACCCCTCAGCTTGCGCGCGATTAAGTCCGGTGCGGCGGATTATCTGTTGAAAGCTCACCTCAACTCCGAGCTTCTCTTTCGCGCGGTAGAAAACGCTGTCAGCCGCCAGCAACTCGCCCAAAGCCAGGAGAGGCTGCGTTTAGCTTACGATGCGGCCGGCATTGCCCCGTGGGATTGGAACTTGGCGGCGAATACCACCACCTGGAGCCCCGCCCTACTGCTTTTGCATGGCCTCAATCCCGATGAGGCGGGCGAGGTCCCCGTTGGTTGGCTTGACCGGGTGTGCCCCATGGATCGGGCTCGCGTGCAGCAAGCTGTCGCGGATTGGCTTGCCCGCGACGAAACGTTCTATGACGAGTACCGGATCGAGCGCCCGGACGGCGCGTTGCGATGGGTGTCGGTTAAAGGTAAGGTACTGCGGGTGGCGGCGGGCAAACCGGTTCACGCCATTGGCGTCACCACGGACATCACGGATAGAAAGGAGAGCGACGCTCAGCTGCGATTGTTCGCCGAGGCGCTGGCGGCCGCCCCGGACGCCGTGGTGATCACGAAAGCCGAACCGCTCGAGTCACCCGGTCCTCCCATCTTGTACGTCAACGAGGCGTTTTCTCGAATGACGGGGTATGGCCGGGACGAGGTGATTGGCAAGGTCCCCAGCTTCCTGCGGGGGCCGAAGTCGGATCCTCACCAGTTGCAACAGATCCGCAGTGCTCTGAAGTTGCGGGCTCCGGTGAAGGTGGAGCTGATCAACTACCGCAAGGACGGTTCCGAGTTCTGGGTCGACATCAGTATTGTCCCGGTGGCTGTAGAAGGGGGCATCCATAGCCATTGGGTCTCAGTACAGCGGGACACGACGGGAAGGCGGCAGTTGGAGGAGGAGGCGCGGCTTCACCAGGAGCGCTTGGCGTTGGCGCAGAGCGCGGGTGGAATCGGTATGTGCGATTGGGACATGGTTACGGGTGCATTCACTTGTTCGGACGAATACCGGTCTCACTACGGGCTTCCCGACGGCCTTCCCGACGGGGCGGTGCGCTCTTTCGACGCCTGGCTCAAGCTGGTTCATCCGGAGGACCGGGAGCCGTTGGGGCAGGGATTGAGGAACGCGGCCCAGAGACAGAAACCCTATGGTTCAGATTTTCGCGCCGTGCTTCCAGACGGCCGGATTCGTTGGCTGAACACTAAGGCGCGCTTCTTTTTCGACTCCGCAGGCCAGCCGGTGCGGATGATCGGCGCGCAAACCGACATTACCGCGCGGGTGGAGGCCATCGATAACTTGGCGAAGACCTCCCAGGAACTTCGCCGTTCGAACGAGGATCTGCGCTTGGCCAACGACAGTCTTCAGCTTTTCGCCGATGCCGCCTCTCACGACTTGCAGTCACCGGTTAACACGATCGGCACGCTCACCGGTCTATTGGCCGAAAAATATCAAGGTCGCGACGCCGAAGGCGATCAGGTGATTGACTTGATTGGCTCCAGCACGGAAAGGCTGAAAACACTGATTAGCGACCTGCTCGCCTACGCCCGAGCCAGCGGGAGCGAGGAGCCTTCGTTGATCACGGCGGTGGCAGCGCTCGAAGCCGCGATGGTGGATCTGGGGCCGGCGATTGGAGAGTCCGGCGCGGTGATCGTCTATCGGGATCTTCCGCCGGAAATCCAGACCAAACTCCACCTGCGGCAGATCTTCCAGAACCTCATAGGGAACTCCATCAAATACCGGAATCCCGGAGAGGCGCCGCGGATCGAAATCGCTGGGCGGCAACAGAATTCCGATTGGGTGATCTCGGTGAAGGATAACGGGCAGGGCTTTTCTCCCGAATACACCGAAGCAATCTTTCTGCCGTTCCAACGGTTGCACGGCAGGGATTATCCGGGAAGCGGGATCGGGCTGGCTACCTGCCGCAAATTGGTGGAGTGCAACGGAGGCAGCATTCGCGCAGAGTCAACGCCGGGCGGCGGCTCCACATTTTGGTTCACTTTGCCTGTCGTGCAAAGCCAGGCCGCCACTGTCTAAGCTTACGGGCCACGCCAGCGGTGGCCCAGCGCGGCGAACTAATAAGTTATAGGCAGAAAAAAGTCGTGGATCCGGTTTGGTCCATCTTTTTAGGGTGGGGAATACCCGTATCTTCCCGACGGTTCGAGAGTCGGGGTCGCGGTCAGCCCGCCGATGCCTTGTGTCTACGCTTCGACGGCGGCCTCACGACCGCCACCGCAAGACTCAAGGTCATTCGCTACTCCTTTCCTGCAGGACTCTTTCATTCCCTACTGCATGCCGGTTTATCCCGGCGCTCGGATACCCGGCGATGGCCCCGTGCTTCCGTCCGCTCGGCGAGACGTTCGGCGGGCGGGTGGCGAGTGTTAGGTTACAGATATTCTACGCGGCCGGCGATCTCGGCAGGCGTGGCCAAGCGGTAGAGCATGAGGAGCCGGCGGATGATCGCGCCTAGCGTGCGGGAGCCTTGGGCGCAGAAGGCAATACCGCTGTGGTCCGGATTCAGTTGGTGCAGCCGAAGGAAGTCGGCATCATGGGTTACCATCACCCGTCCCTCTTGTCGCGCATGGGCCAATTGTTCCGCGTCGGAAGCGCCAAGCAGATCGGCCTCGACCGCCGTTTGGATGTCCGCGCCATGCTGCCG
>JANLPT010000162.1:0-2739 GCA_031367405.1 Bryobacteraceae bacterium | reverse complement strand
TTCTGAATAAACTTGCGGAAGCCCTGCAATTCCACCGTCACGCTGTAGTCGCCGGCGATGACGAAATCGAACAGGTATTGGCCATTGCCATTGCTTTTGGTGAGCGCGGTGACGTTGGTGGCCGTGTTGGTCAGGATGACCTGCGCCCCGGCGACGGCGGCTTGGGACGAATCACTGACAAAACCCTGCACCCGGGCGCGCACGTCCTGCGCGAAGGCGGGCGCGGCGAGCAAGAAAAGAGCGAACCAACGAAAGTGAAGCTGACGCATCCAGATATCCCTTAGCCAAGAATTTGGTTGATAGCATATAACAAGTAGCGATGAAATGCTTGGATTTCTAGCGAAGTCCGTCGCTGATGACGCCGTTAAGCGCTTGCAGAAAGGCCATCAACTGCGACTTCTCCCCGGCGTTCAAATTCAGCGGGCGCAGTTCCGGATTGCGTTTCGGCCCTCGATCATAGTGGTCGATCGCCTCCGCCAACGTCGCGATGGAGCCATCGTGCATATAGGGCGGGGTCCGCGCCACATCGCGTAAGGACGGGGTCTTCACGCGGATCGGCATCGCGCCAATTCCCGTGTCGTGCAACTTCTCATCGGACAGGTTTGGCCCCACGTGGCAGGTAGCGCAGGCCGCTTTGCCCTGGAACAATTTAAGGCCCGCGCGTTGCGGCGGCGTTAAGGCCTCCGCCTCGCCCAACCCGTAGCGATCATAGGCGGAATCACCCGATAGAATCGTCCGGACATAGGTCGCGAGCGCTTGCTGAAGAGCGCCCGTGTCGAGGCCAACTCGCGCCGCCGCCTCCGCCACCGGCAGCCCCATCTCCTTGGGATTCTCGATCGGCTGCACCACTTGGCTCTCCAGATCCTTGGCGCGGCCATCCCAAAAGAAACTGTACCCATAGGCGCGGTTGGCGATGCGGGGCGTTCGCCGGTCACCCAATTGGCCACCGATGCCTCGGGCCAGCGGCAGGTCGTCGGTAAAGGCGTAAGCAGGCTGATGGCAGGATGAGCAAGCCACGGTCCCGTCGCGCGACAGGCGCTTGTCGAAAAACAGTGCCTTGCCTAAGGCAATCTTTTCGGGCGTCATCGGATTGCTGGCGGGCACCGGCAAGAAAGCATCCAGACCGGCCGGGATGGCCACCCGCAGCGTGGGCAACTTCAGCTTCCACACCTCGTTCATCTGCTCGCCAACGGTCCACGCCAGCGCCCGATCGCCGAACCGGTTTGTCCGCTCCGGCCTGAGCCACGCGATGACGCCCGTCGCCAAATCGAGTCGAAAAGTACCCTCCCGGCCCTTGCGATCAGCGCCCGAAATCAACAGCGTTTCAGGCCCCGCCCAACCGACGGCTTCCATCAGGGCGATCGACCATGGCAACTCGCGCTCGTCGCTTTCGCGAGTCCGGTTGAGAACGATCGCCCGGCTTTCCTGTCCATAGTTCTCGGTGCCGCGCCGCGAGAGGTAAGCGAGAGTCTGCCCGTCGGGGCTCCATGCCGGTGCGCTGTTGAGTCCCATGAATTTCGTCTTCACCAGGCCCTCTGGCAGCATCACATCCGTGTTGCCACTGCGCAATCCATAGTAAAGTTCACCGGGTCGCGTGATCGCCATGGGCAGCAAACGGCCGAGCCCTTTCGCCACTGCTTGCGGCGTCCCCACTCGTTGGCCATTGGCCACGCGGATTGACCAGAGGTCCGCCCCGGCTTCGGCAACATAGACGACGCGTTGCCCATCCGGAGCCCAGAGGGGAAATAGATGACTCGCCGTCGAATCGAGTAACGGCGACTCCTGCCCGCCGTCGGCAGCGAGTAAATACACCGCGCGCTCCGGCTTGCCTTCCTCGCGAAAGCGGTCGTAGGCGATCCAGCGCCCGTCCGGTGAAAAGTCCATTTTCTTGGGATAGATCCAAGGAAGCGAGCGCAAGATCTTGGGGCGGCCGCCGGCGGCGGGAATGAGGGCAATTTGGCTGGTGTTATCGCGGCGAAAGAGCAGCGTCAGAATCTGTGTGCCATCGGGCGACCAGGCGCAGGGCTGCACAAAACCGGTCTCCTCATTGCGGTAGATGACCTTCGGCGGTTCGCCATTCACCGTCACCGTCCGCAGCTCATAGAAGCCCTCGGCGTTAAACCACGCATAGGCCAAACGTGCCGAATCCGGGGCAAAGACCGAGAAGTAGGCGAACTCTTTCGAACCGGCGGGCCGATGGGTGAGCCGCCGCGTTTCCCCGGCGCTTCTGATGGACAACTCAGCGGCGTCCACGTAGGAAAGCCATTGGCCATCGGGCGACGGCCCGCCCAGCAGGTTCACGTTCGGGCCGGTCCACACCCGTTGCGGCAACTGCTGCCCACACACCGAGACTGCCCATAACCATGGAATCAACCACACGACGAAAGTCTATCAGTGGTCACTCGGGCCGCGCGGCCGTTTTTCGCTCCTTACACGGACAGCCGAGGGGGACAGCTGAGGGGGACAGACTGGTTTGAGCTCTCTTCACCTTCGAAAGAGGCCTTAATTTACCCACTGATGAGGGTACCTGTCTAACATTACCGGGTCGCGATGGAAAAGGATGAGCCGTATGTGCCAGTCAAATACGGCGAATTACCTTGGGTTGGGCGGGTGGCTGATCTGTTTGTCTTGAACGAGATCGCCGGGTTCGTTTCTCGATATTTTGTTTTTCACGCGGCGCGGGCTTGGCGGACGGGGTTGCCGCAGCAGCGCTTGTATTTGAGGGGACTGCCGCAGGGG
>JANLPT010000333.1:0-2618 GCA_031367405.1 Bryobacteraceae bacterium | reverse complement strand
CTTCCTCGCCCTGCTGGACCACCACGCCGACCTCAGGCAAGTTATAGTCCACGGCCACACACTCATGTCGAACCACTTTCACTTAGTCGTGACGGGTCAGGTGCAAGACGGAGTCAGCCGGTTTATGCAGCACCTGACCGGGCAATATGCTCAATATCTCCACGGTCGATTGAATCGTCGCGGGCGGCTGTGGCAAAGCCGGTTTTACTCTTGCGTTCTGGACCCCCACCACCTCCTGACAGCCCTGGCCTACGTCGACCTAAACCCCACCGGAAACGACCGCATCCACGGGAGTCTGTCGGAGTAAAAAATGGACCTACGTAGAATCAACAACTTACAAGCTTTTCGCGACGTCGAATTGTCCGTAAGTCATTGATTCTACGTTAGAGGAGAGTTTCTCTCCGACCGCATCCACGGGGTGGTACGGTTTAGCGATAACACGTTGCCCGGCGACGGCCCCGTTGCCCGAATGACGCCGATCCCCCGTATTTTTGGATAAAAATGCGGCGAGGTCGGGGCTCGCCGGGGCGAATACGGTATTAAGTGATTTGATATGATAGGTTTAGGGAAAAGTCGGGCAATGTCGGGGGTGCCCCTATTTTCCTATTTTCCCTATTTTCCCTGCGGAATCCCGGGCTGCGCGAAGCCTCAGTGAACCTGGCTCGCGCGCTGTGGGCCGTGGGCCGCGCCAACGAGGCGTCCGCCGTGGAAGCCCGCCTGCGCCGCTTTGGGTCCGCCCCGCGGTGAACTCTTTTCTGACTTGTCGGAATCGTAGTCCGTCGTCGGCCAATTGTGTTGGGCCGCGAAGAGAACGCGAGACAAAACTGGGCCTTGTCTTTGAGGCGAACTTTTGATAATGTCGCTCTCGACTAGAGTCCTTCCGGAGACCCCATGCGAAAAACAACTTGGATGGCTTACTTAATGGTTTCGTTGATCCCGGTTTCGGCCCAGGTGACCACCGCGACCTTCTATGGCACCGTAACTGACACGAGCGGTGCCGCGGTGCCCGGAGCCTCCGTGACATTCCTCAATGAGGGCACGGCGAATTCTCAGAACAAAGTGACGAGCGCAGCCGGGGAGTTTGTCTTCGACTCGCTGCGCGTCGGAGCTTACAACATCCGGATTGAAGCGCAGGGATTTAAGACGTTCACCTCGAGCGGCTTGGAACTGGCCGCCGCCCAGCACGTGCGGCGTACGTTCACGCTCGCCGTCGGAGCGGTCTCCGAGACCGTGAACGTGGACTCGACAACGCCGCTGGTGAATACGGTGTCAGCGGAACAGCGTGAGAGCGTCGATGGCAAAGTAGTGGCCGAAGTTCCGCTCTCGCGACGCAATTATACGAACCTATTGAGCGTGGGCACGGGCGTCACGGTGAGTAATGCGGGGTCGGCGCCGGGGCACGGCAATCGCGATGGCGGTGTGCGGCTGAATGGCTTGGGCCGGTCCGCCACCACGTTCACCGTAGATGGCACCGATGCGAACGGCAATGCCGAAGGGCGCAGCGGGGCGCTGTTTACGAATTTCAACTACATCGATACGATGAGTATCGAGGCCGTGCAGGAAGTACAGGTGGTGAAGGGCATCATTCCCGCCGAGTACGGACAGGCACTTTCGGGCAATGTGAATCTGATCAGTAAGTCGGGTACGAACCTTCTGCATGGGTCGCTGTTTGAGAATTTTCAGGCGGAGAACCTGAATGCGCGAAACCAATTTCTGAGTTACAAGGCCCCGCTGACGTTCAACCAGTTTGGCGGGTCAGTGGGCGGCCCGATCAAACGCAATCGCATCTTCTTCTTCACCACTTACGAGGGTTATCGCGAGGCGAGTTCTTCGCTGGTGACCGGCAACGTACCCACGGCGAATTTCCGGCAGGAATTATTGAGACGGCAACCGCAATACCAGACAGCGCTGGGCGCGGTGCCTTTGCCGACTGAACCGCACGCGCCCACCGCTGACGTCGGCTTCTATCAGGCGGCGCGGCCGGCCCAGGCCAGCGATAATCACGCGGTGGTGAAGGGAGATTTCCGCGTCAATAGCAACAGTAATCTGGCACTCACTTACACGCGCGGCCGGCCCTTTCGCGATGAGCCGATGATCTACACCAGTAACAATACGGTGTTCCACGGATGGCAGGAGCGTGGCACGGCCAGCTTCGTTACCGGCGGAGCCGCTTGGACGTCGGAGAGCCGCTTCGGCTACAACGCGCAGGATCTCGAAACCTTCGATGCGTTTCTGGCGAAGGGCGTCGCGGAAGATACTCTTTTTGGCCGGCGCTACGCCAGTATCTCGTCCAACCTGGGCTTCAGCACGCCGGCCAGCCAGATCTGGACTCAATATGGCCCCGGGATTAGCTTCGAGCAGAAGGTGGGATGGCATCGCGGACAGCACTCGTTCAAGGCGGGTGGCGATTACTTCTTCCGCACCGGCGGCCGCGTGAAGGTGAACAATCCCGTGATTAGTTACCTGGGCCGGGAGGACTTACTCAACGACATCCCGAACTCGATGAATTACACTTTCGGGATGCCGTACTACAACGGCAATAGCCATGAGGTGGGTTTCTTTGTGCAGGATGACTGGCGAATCACGCCGAAGTTAGTGATCAATCTTGGCGTGCGGTA
>JANLPT010000095.1:0-10988 GCA_031367405.1 Bryobacteraceae bacterium | reverse complement strand
CCGCCGACGCCCGTAGCGATATCTTCGCCTTCGGTTGCGTCCTGTACGAAATCCTTTCAGGCAAACGGGCCTTTCCCGGAACTAGCTCGGCCAGCATCATGGCTAGTATTCTGGAACGCGAGCCCGCCGCACTCGACTTACCGTCGCCCCTGGAAAGAGTGATCGCGACGTCCTTGGCCAAGGACCCCGACCGGCGTTTTCAAAACGT
Organism: Bryobacteraceae bacterium; assembly: GCA_031367405.1. Classification (GTDB taxonomy): domain Bacteria; phylum Acidobacteriota; class Terriglobia; order Bryobacterales; family Bryobacteraceae; genus JALHNI01. The sequence goes on along the minus strand of JANLPT010000095.1, from coordinate 10,780 downwards.
GCTCGATTTGAAACGCGCCCTGCACTGGGCTATGGAACCACAGCCCGTCGCGGCCGCAGTGGCTAAGCCGAGGCGTTGGTATTGGGCGGCCACAGCCGGCGCAGTCGCTGCCGCCGCGCTGGGCGGCTGGGCGGTGTCGCCGTCCCGTTCGGTCAAGCCGGAAGAGCCGGTGATGCGGTTTAAGATCAGCCCTCCGGAAAAAACCACCTTTACGTTTCTCGTGATTTCGCCCGACGGCCGCCGGGTGGCGTTTATTGCGACCGACGCCGCGCGCAAACGCCAACTCTGGGTACGGGATCTCGACGCCATCGCGGCCCGGCCGCTGGCGGGCACGGACGGCGCGAGGAACCCATTCTGGTCGCCCGATAGCCGCGCCATCGCCTTCTTCGCCGACGGCAAGCTGAAAAAGATCGAGGCTGCCGGCGGGCCGCCCCAAGTGCTGGCCGATGCGGAGGAAAACATCGCGGGCGGCGCCTGGAGCAGCGCCGGCGTGATTGTTTATCGTCCTTCTCCGCTCGGCCCGATGTTCCAGGTTTCCGCCGGCGGCGGCGACCCGAAGCCCGCGACCCAACTCGACATCTCGCAGTCGGAGGGGTCCCATGGCTGGCCGCAGTTTCTGCCCGGCGGCCGCCGTTTTCTTTACCACAACCGGAGCCGCCAACCCGGCATCTACATCGGGTCGCTCGATTCGAAAGAAGAGAAGGTTCGCGTCATGGCCAGCGAATCCAGCGCCGTTTATGCCGCGACCCCTGACGGCAGCGGACGCCTCCTGTTCCTTCGTGGCCGGACGCTGATGGCTCAGCCCTTCGATCCGGAGAAACTGAAGATCAGCGGCGAGGCCGTTCCCGTGGCGGATCCCGTGGGAATTTCCTGGGAACGCCCGGGATTCTCCGTTGCTTCGAACGGCGCGCTGGTGGTCGACACCATCGACAGCGCCCGGGAACTGCGCTGGTTTGACCGGAGCGGGAAACCTCTCGGGACGGTGGGAGGCCGGGCCGATTACATCGGCATTAATCTCTCGCCAGACGACCGCCGGTTGGCGGCGGATGTCGAGGGGGATATTTGGACGATTGATTTGGCGCGCGATGCAGCGTCCCGCCTCACCTTCCATCCCGCCTTGGATGCGGTGACGATTTGGTCGCCCGATAGCAAGCGGATCGCCTTCACCTCCACGCGCGATGGCCGGTGGAGCCTTTATTGGAAGCTCTCGAGCGGAGCGAGTGAAGAGGAGTTACTCGTGAATACGAACGGGGTGAAGTTGTTCAGCGGCTGGTCACCCGATGGCCGGTACCTGCTGTACAGTGAATCATCGGACCGCAAGACCGGGTGGGATATCTGGGTACTGCCGGTCGAAGGCGACCGCAAGCCTTACCTTTTCTTGCAAACCGAGTTCGACGAGCACTGGGGCCGCTTCTCACCTGACGGTAAGTGGATTGCTTACGTCTCGAACGAGTCCGGGAAGAACGAGGTATTCGTGCGGCCGTTTTCGCCGGGTCAGCCGGGAAGTGGCGGTAAGGTGCAGGTATCGAACGGCGGCGGTGAGTTGCCGCGCTGGCGGGGCGATGGCAAAGAACTGTTCTACATTGGGCCGGACCGCCAGATGACCGTGGCCGCCGTGAAGCCCGGTAGCGCGGCTTTCGAAGCGGCCATCCCCCAGGTGTTGTTCCCGACCCAGACGCCCAAGGGGAATTTTGCGACCTACGCCGTCACCGCCGACGGCCAGCGCTTTCTGGTGAACCAGCCGCCCCAGGACACCGCGCCCAACCCCGCGACGATCATTCTCAACTGGGCTGCGGGAGTAAAGAAGTGACCACCGGCACCATCCTGGGACCTTACGAAATCCTGACGCCGCTGGGCCAGGGTGGCATGGGCGAAGTATGGAAAGCCCGCGACAACCGGCTCGACCGCACGGTGGCGGTCAAGGTGTCGAAGGCCGCCTTCACCGATCGCTTCGAACGCGAAGCCCGCGCCGTCGCGGCGCTGAATCATCCGCACATCTGCACGCTCTATGACGTCGGCCCGAATTATCTGGTGATGGAGTTCGTGGAAGGCACCATCCTGAAGGGTCCGCTGCCAGTGGACAAAGCCGTCGAGTATGCCGGACAAATCCTCGATGCCTTGGACGCCGCGCATCGCAAAGGCATCACCCATCGCGACCTGAAGCCCGGCAACATCATGGTCACGAAGCAAGGCATCAAGTTGCTCGACTTCGGCTTAGCCAAACAAAGTCAGGGTCCAATCAAAGAGAGCGACGCCACCGTCACCGACGCACTTACTCAGCAAGGACAGATCGTGGGCACCTTGCCCTACATGGCGCCCGAGCAGTTACAAGGCAAACCCGCCGACGCCCGCAGCGATATCTTCGCTTTCGGTTGCGTCCTCTATGAAATACTCTCGGGCAAGCGGGCCTTTCCCGGAAGTAACTCGCCCAGCATCATGGCTAGTATCCTGGAACGCGAGCCCGCTCCACTTGACTTACACCCCCCTTTGCAACGCGTCATCGCCACGTGTTTAGCCAAGGACCCCGATCAACGTTTTCAAAACGCCGTGGATTTGAAGCGTGCCCTGCTGTGGGCAATGGAACAACCGCGGAAGGGCGAGTCTAACCCAAAGCCCAAGCGCTGGAACTGGGCCGCTGCGACGGCCGCGTTGGCCTTGGCCGCAGGGGGCTGGGCCGTGTTGCGACCACGCCCGCTGCGATCCGATGAGCCAAGTATCCGCTTTCAAATCAGTCCACCGGAGAACTCCGCCTTCACCTTCCTGGCCGTATCTCCTGACGGCCGCCGGGTGGCATTCACCGCTACCGACTCCACCAATAGGAGCCAGCTCTGGGTGCGGTCGATTAGTTACGTCGCCGCCCAGCCACTGGCTGGCACGGAGGGCGCGGTGAATCCATTCTGGTCACCCGACAGCCGCTTTATCGCTTTCGTGGCCGAGGGCAAGCTGAAAAAGATTGATACGACCGGAGGACCGGCTCAGGTTCTCGCAGACGCTCCAGAGAGCCGGTCGGGTGGTGCATGGAGCCCCGACGGAGTGATCGTTTTTGCGCCCTTCCCCCTAGGCCCGCTTTATCAAATTCCCGCTACTGGGGGCGAGCCAAAGTTACTCACTCAACTCGATCGCTCGCGCCAAGAAACCAACCACCGCTGGCCGCAGTTCCTGCCCGACGGCCGCCACTTCCTCTATTTCATCGACAGCTCACAGTCCGGCATCTACGTAGGGTCGCTCGATTCTAAAGAGAATGTTCGTTTGCTCTCCAGCCAGACCAGCGCGGCTTTTGCGGGCCCGGTTGCCGGCGAGGGGTACCTCCTTTTCCTTCGCGACGGCACCCTGCTGGGGCAACCCTTCGACCCCCAGAAGCCACAAATCAAGGGGGAGGCAATTCCCCTGGGTGCGCAAGTGGGAGCTTCCGACGAGCGCACCCGGCTTTCTGTGTCGAACGCTGTCCTGGTGTATGACTCCATGGTGAGGGAAGATGAACTGCGGTGGTTTGACCGGAATGGTAGACCTATGGAGAAAGTGGGTCCTCCCGGCCGTTACATCAATTTCGATCTCTCGCCGGACGATCGCCGCGTGGCGGCGATGGTCCGTGGCGATATCTGGCTGTTCGATGTAACACGCGCCGCGAGCACCCGCTTTACCTTCAATCCAGCCATGGATACCGCTTCCATTTGGTCTCCGGACGGCCAACGCATCATTTTCACTTCCAATCGCGGTGGCCCATGGAACCTCTACCAAAAGCTCTCCAACGGTACAGGTGAGGAGGAGTTACTCTTGAACACGAACGGCACCCAGCTGGCCAACAGCTGGTCGCCCGACGGCAAGTTTGTAATCTTCAGTCAAAATATGGGCACCAAGAGCGGGTGGGATCTATGGGTGTTGCCGCTGGAAGGCGAGCGCAAGTCCTTTCCTCTATTGCAAACCGAGTTCAACGAGCACTGGGGCCGATTCTCGCCCGACGGGAAGTGGGTCGCCTATGTGTCGAACGAATCCGGCAGGGACGAGGTCTTTGTGCGCACGTTCGCTCCAGATCCACATCATACGGCGTTGAAGTGGCAGGTGTCGAATGGCGGGGGGCAACTGCCACGCTGGCGGGCCGATGGCAAGGAGCTGTTTTTCCTAGGCCCCAACCGTCAAATGATGGTGGCAGCGGCCAAACCCGGCGGGACCCTTGCCAGCTCTTTCGAGAGAGCCAACCCCCGGGAACTGTTTTCCACTCGCGCGGAAAAGGGGAATTTTGCCAGTTATGCCGTGACGTCCGATGGCCAGCGCTTTCTGATCTATCAACAAGCTCATAACCAAGCGTCAGGGCCCGCGACCGTCGTCGTCAACTGGGCTGCGGGACTAAAGAGATGACAACCGGCACCATGCTCGGACCTTACGAAATCCTGACGCCGCTGGGTCAGGGTGGCATGGGCGAAGTGTGGAAAGCGCGCGACAGCCGGCTGGACCGCACCGTGGCCGTCAACAGGTGGCTGGGGTCGGTGGTGGTGGTGGTGGTGCGACCCCACGGTTTTGGAATGAATAGGTTGCAGAGGTCGTGGGGGGAGTGGTGGTGAGGCTTACAGTTAAATCGAACTTGCGGCGCTTCCCGTGTTTGTGCCAAAAGGTTTGCGGGCTTCGCCGGAGGGCTGGCCTGCGGACCGAACTCAGATAATGCGAGGAGGGCGGTGGCGGTGTGGGCGATGTCGATGAAAAGGGGCCCGAGTTGAATTTCGAGCAGATGGCGGATGGCGAGGGCGAGCAGGGAGACGGCGAGTCCGAAGGCAGCGAAGATGAAGGCTTCGGAGGAGCCTGCGAAGACGACGCCAAGGTGTTGGGCCTTGTTGCCAGAGAAGCCCCGGAAGGAGCCGACGATGCCGAGAGCGGTCAGGAAGAGTCCGAGGAGGGAGGCGGTGGAGGCGATGGTAGCGAGCGAGTCGAGGCCGCGGCGGAGGTCTAGGTGGGTGAGGGCGGCGGCGCGGCGGGCGGCGTTCAATGCCAGTTGGTGGCGCATTGAGGGATGGACACCAGGAGCGGGCCAGCGGTTCCCTTTAGCGCATAAACCAACCTTACTGGCCGTCGGTCTTCGAGCCACTTAGCACGCCGATGAAGCCGCCGAAATCGAGGCTGCCCAGACGGGCGAGGGCGAATTTGAGGCGCATGGCAAGACCGGCACCAAAGCCAAACCACTTGCCCGTGTAAGTCGCCGCTCCGTTGGCGATGTCCACCGGATCGGAGCCGAAAGCGAGCTCCGTGGGGCGGCTCGCCACCAGCACCGGCACGTCCTGGGCGATGGAGACTCGCTTACCGCCGCGCTTCACTTGGTGGAAAAGGTCGAGGTCGGCACCGAATTGCCCGTAGCGCTTCTCATCCAGGTAATTGATCTGCACAATGGACTGGCGGCGGATCATCATCGGCGCGCCCGCCGGAAACTCATTCCCCGCCGCCATGGTCCAGCTACCGCCGCTGACGCGCGCGCTGAGCTCGGCCGGTGTGGGCAGCGCGAAACAGCGGCCTACCGCTTCGCCGTCCGCGTTGCACTGCTGCGGGCAAACCACCGTCACATCGCTTTCCGCATCCAGGCGCGTCACCAGTTGCGCCACGGTATCGGGCTGCACTTCGACCCCGGGGGGCAAGAAGAAGAGGAACTCGCCTTTCGCCGTGCGGGTGCCGATGTTCGCCGATTTGGCGAAGCCGAAGTTCTTGGGCGTCCGCAGCAGCTTGATGGCCGGATAGCTGGTTTCGATGTCGCGCGTCGCATCGTCGCTGCCGGCATCGACCACCAGAATCTCGAGCATTTCGCGGGGCACGGAGCGTTCGATGGAGGCGAGCGTCCGGCGCAACGCGTCCACCTGATTGCGGGCGATCACAATCACCGAAACTCGCAGAGGAATCTCGACGGGCTCAGGAGGCAATTCGGGCTGAACGGCCATTGCGGGCTTGGGGGTCTTATCAGGCTTGGCCATGCGGGGTCGAACTCAAGGATACCTTGCGACGGCGCTCTCCGCATTCTCACCCTTCAGCAGCCGGGAAACGAGGGCCGCCGTGTGGCTGGTTTCGAACCGTTCATCGACTTGGCGAGGTTTCGCCGGTCCGGCCGGTTTCCACATCAAGGGCACGTGCAGATCCTGCCGGGAATAACCAAGGCGATACGCTTGGCGAAAGCCATGGTCGCCAGTGACCAGGACGTGGGTTTGCGGCCAAAGTCCGCTCTTAGTGAGGCTCAGGCGGATGCGGGCAAAGAGGCGGTCGGCCAGTTCGAGATTGGCCAGATACCCGCGCGCGTCCTGATTGCTGGCACTCAGATCGCCTCGGCCAGAGTGATAAATAAAAGGAGGATGGGGCACGGGCAGGTGCAGGAAGACCAGGTTCAGGTCGGGGCGCGCGGCGAGACGGGCGGCGGCGTCCTCCATTTCGACGATGGTCCGCGCGTGCGCTTCGAGGGCCAACGACTGTCCAAAGAATGAGTAGAGGCTCGACTCAAAGAGACTGCGCCACTGATTCCGGACGACGTTGAAGATTCCGGAGCCATAGCTGTTCAGTTGCCGGTCCATCGCCCACGCCTGGCAGGAGGCGAGATGGCGGCCGTAGTCCTGGCAGTAGGGAAGATGCCAACCCACGAGCCCGGCGCGGAGATCCGGGCGCTCGAAGACATGGCCCAACATGCGGGGAATCGAGATGGCGGTGGAATTGGAAGGGCTGAAGGCTTGGCGAAAGACAATCGACTCGGCACGGAAAGCGTCCAGCGCGGGAAGCCGCAGCGTGGCCGGACGCTGAGAAAAGGCGACGCGCTCATCCAGTTCGTCAAAAACAATCCAGACCACCCGCGGCCCGGTACTGGCGGGCGGATTGGGCGAAGTGGCCTTAAACCTTGGCTGGGCGACGGGCGGCTGAGTCAGATGCCAGGCCGTTTGCCCGGCAGTGACCACCACCACCGGACTCAACATCAGCAGCGCCGCGGGCACCCAGCGCAATGGAGTGCGCCAGGACACCCAGGCCATCAAAATCAAGGCGGCGATCACCGCCAACGTCAGCCAGCCCTGGCGCAGGGCGGCCTCAACTAACTCGGCGGCGAACCCTTTCCAGGCAGCCGCCTCGTGGCCCAGCGAGATCGTCAATTCCTTCGCCAGTAAAGCCGCGCCGCTCAGTGCCAGGATGCCCCGGCCCCATGCGCCGGCCCAGCGCGCCACCATCCAAATGAAAGCGGTGAGCAGCAACAAGTTCACCAGGGCGGCGGCGTACCAAACCGGGGGCGCGGGTTGGGTATGCTCTCCCAGCAGTTCGGTGAAGATGCGGATGAGAAGCAGGTTGGCCAGCGAAAGAGCGACGAGCCAGCTTCTCACACGCGATTCCGCTTTTCGCACCGCTTTTCGCACCAATAGAGATGCCGGCGGCCCTCGATTACGGGCTGTTGGCGGCGGATGAGAAACCGGTGGCCAAGTTGGGCCTCGAAAGCCTCGCGGGTGTCGCCCGTGTGCAACCGATCGCGGCCACGAAGCAGGCGGCGGTAGAAGGGGTCCTCCGGGCTCACGTATTCGATGATGAGGGTGCGGCGTGTGAGGTCAGCGGCGAGGTCGAGAATCCAGGCCAGAGGCACGCGTTCGGTGACCGTGAGGTGATGCAGCAGGGCGAGCATCAGCACGCAATCGAACTCGCCGGCTGCGCGATCGAAGAAGGCGGTCTGTTCGCGATTGCGCCATCCGGTGGACGGTGTCGGCTGGGCCAAGTTCATCACGACGGGTAAGATATTGAGGCCCGCGCGATGCGCATGCCGCCAGATTTCGTTAGCCGCTTGGGGGTCTCCCTCAACGGCCACCACTCGCGCGCCTTGTTCGGCGGCCAGCAGCGAATACTCGCCATCGTTGGCCCCGAGGTCAAGCACGTGCGTCGCGCCCACCATCGCCGCCGCGACGAAGACGCGCTTGGCCTCCCGCGCTTCCCGGTCATAGTGGCAGTGAGTTTGATAGCTGCTCCAATGGGAGCCGCGATCCAGCCCATCGGGCGAATTATCCAGCATCCTCCGCAAGCGGCGAAACAGCCGGCCGAGAATGTAGCGCGTTGTCTCTTCATCATGCGCCGCAGCGGGCCGGTAGGATGCTTCTTTGGCTTCGTTGCGCATCCACTCGGCCACGGTAATCCAGGAGAGTGCCCGTGGGCGCAGCCGATCGCGCCAGCTCAACCGCTGGTACATCTCCTCAGTGGCCCAGCCCTCGCGCCGCCCCATAAACGCCTCGTGGACGCCCACGCCTTTCCATTCGTCGAGCCAAAGGGGATAGGCGAACGTGGAGAGGAACTGCGAAAGCGGCCGCCACAGTGGATCGCGAGCTTGCCGCTGTTCTACTGACAGGGCATCGATAAACACCGGCTTCGCCCCCCGGAACAGGACATTCCAAGGGGTAGCGTCTTTCAAGCCATGCCCAGCGGTGAGTAACGTTTCGGCGAGCCGCAACGTGAGTAAGCCGCTTTCGCGCAGCATGCCTCGTGTCCACTCACTCGGATAGGTGGGGAACCAGATGCGCTCATGTTCCAGGACAGTGGATGAACTCGTCTGCCCGATGTGTCCGGCGTATCCGGCGCGATCCAGGACGGATTGCCGCTCATCCGGCGAGGCCACGCCGGTGCGGATAAAGTCGCCTGCGTCAACCAGCCGTTTGCCCATCGCCGAACCAAGTAGCGCGAGTATCCGGTCAGCCGATTCTTGTTTTGTCACGCGGAACACCGGTTGAGCGGCCGGCCCGGCGACCACGAAACCTTCGGGGTCGCGAAAGGAGATTTGCGGCATTAAGCTACTGGTGGCGCTTGAATACCCGGGCGACCACGCGGCGGGTGGTGAACAGGAAACCCACAGAAATGGCGATCACCGATTGCCAGATCAACATTCCGGTGCCAGGGTCGGCATAAGCCATCAGAACACTAGGGTTACCGGCCACCATTAAGGCAACGCCAAGGGTACGAATCATGATGAAATTTTCCTCCTGCTGATCGCGAACCTGGACCCCAAGAGGGCCGGTTCGCGTTGTGTTTGATTAAGTAAAACACAGGATTTCACTAAAGTTTCGTTAATTCACATTTCTAGGCCAAAGTGGCATTGGAGTCTCAGGTACGCAGATTAAGGTCAAAACGATGAAAAAACGCGCATGCGGACTAGAGAAGAGCTTCGAAAGACCACATGCGGAGAGTTGGGCGCAGAAATATCGTTGTCTTTACAAAACTTTGGAGAGTGTTGGGGTTGAGCATGACACGCTGTTGGCATGAAACCGTACGGTCCGCTTTTGCTGGTTTTCTCGCTGCTCGCCGCCGATGTGTGGGACAAGAAACCCTTTACTGACTGGACGCCCAAGGATGTAGAGCATGTGCTCACCACGTCGCCATGGGCGAAAGAGACTGCGGCGGCCATGAGTGGCGGCGACGGTGGCATGGGCGGTGGCGGGCGGGGTGGGGGACGCAGTGGCGGCGGACGCGGAGGTGGTGCCGGTTAGTTTACACTGCATGTGCATCAATCAACGTCATGGCGCAGATAAAGGTAATCGAGAATCGAGAGACCGGAGTCGAGGTTATTCCTTATCAATCTCCGCGGTTCAATGATGCCGCAGCTCGATGGCTTGCCGGAGGGATCTCGCCTTCAATCCGTGCCATGTTGCCTTATTCCGTCGTATTGCGCAATGTTTCGGGTTCTTCGATTGTGGCAATGACCATTCGCTACGTCGGCGTGGAGTCTAACGATACGCCTGTAACTTTCAACAATTTCTTGCAAGAGTCGGACCCAGCGGCTACCCAGCAGCACTTTTTGCCCAATGCGGCGCGCATCCATACACCTCTCATCGGCCTTACGAACGGATTGCTTAGCGGCGGAAAGCTTCAAACGCTCACGGCAAGCCAAGAAGCTGACTTGCAAGAAGAAGTCGCTCGATTTAGAACCTTCAAGTCGGTTGAAGTTTCTGTGGATTCGGTCGTGCTACCGTCCGGTCAAATCCTTGGTCCGGATCGTTCTAACTCGCTTGATCGGCTGAATGAGTGGCAGCGCGCCGAGACGGACCTGATGGCGGCGGCGGTCGCCCGGCCTCCGGTAAGTGCCGAAACACTCATTGCATTCATCAGGGAACAGGCCGGAACGAAGGCGACGGGCAACGACCAATACAGCCGCCAAATGAGGAGGGCCGTTAACTGGATGGAGTCCGAAATTCGTGCCAGTGGCGTTGAACGATTCTTGGATCGGGCACGGGTTAAACTCGCGGCTCCTAGGCTTCGAGTCCATCGTTAGAGAGTTGACTTATAGAAGAGAAAGGAAAAGATTATGCGAAAACTAATGGTACTGATGATCATTGTTTGTCAAGCGTGCCTTGGTGACAGGCTTCTTGATTGGACCCCCTATTCGTGTTACCGAGACCAAACATTCCCGAATGGGGGGAGTGCACAGCTATCGTGTCGCATGAGTGCAGGGCTCTGCCAGTCGAATAACATTCGCCTCGGAGCTGTTGAGACGTGGGCTATGGGCACTAACTGCCAATATCAGTTTTCGCTGACCGCGTCGGCAACCGCCACTTGGTCGTTTGGCTACTACGGAAGCAATGCCTACTTTAGTGGCATATTTGGCTCCGGCAGCACCTGGATAGAGCGTTACTGCCCAGACAACAGCTTCGACACCTCGGGGCCTTTCTCTATTCCCGCGTGCTGACAATCAAGAAATTACAAACTTGATTCGATTGAGCAGCGGGGGGCGAGTGCCGAACTTGCTCTAGCCTCGCCCCGCCAGTAACTTTCGTAAGAACGACATCGCTACGCCTGGGCCGATGGTAAG
>JANLPT010000034.1:0-22832 GCA_031367405.1 Bryobacteraceae bacterium | reverse complement strand
TGGTCGGCGGTGACCAGTTGGACGCGTACGTGGAGCGCCAGCCTGGTTTCCGACAACCGGGTCTCCTACAGCCTCGTCGGTATCGACGACAAAGTCATTGACTGGTCAGGTCAACTGGGCGCGGACGGAAATTCCAAGTTCGGTATTCCCGGTGGCCAGTTCATCGCCGGTTTGTCGAGCTTCAATCTGGGCGGCAGTTTGTCGGGCGCGGGTTCAGCGGCCACCATCGCCAATACGCGTGACAATAAGTTCCAGTACCAGTCCAACAACACTTACCAGACCGGTGCGCACGTCTTCAAGGCGGGCATTAATCTGCTTCGTATGCGCCAGAATCGCTATTATGCGGGTAACAATGGCGCGCTGGGTTCGTTTAGCTATAACGGCGCTTACTCGGGTGTCGACATTGGCGACTTCTTACTCGACACGCTGGCCAGCAAAGGCCGCGGCGCGGTGAGTGGACCTTGGGGTCATCGCGGCTGGCGCAATATCGTTTTTGCGCAGGATAGCTGGAAGATCCGCCGTAACATCACTTTTAATTATGGCTTGAGTTGGGAATACACTTCGCCGATCTACGAAGTGGCCGATCGCCAGGTGAATATCAACACTTATACTGGCGCATTGATCCTGCCCGGTTCCGGCGAATTCGGCCGCGCTTTGTATAAGAGTTACAAGAAGCAGTTCAATCCGAACGTCGGTTTGGCCTGGAGTGTCAACTCGAAGACGGTGGTTCGCGCGGCTTACCGCTTGTCTAACTTCCTGGAGGGTACCGGCGCGAACTTGCGTTTGACGCTGAACCCGCCCTTCTTCACCGAATCGAATGTCACTTATGACAGCGCGCTACCCGGCCGCATCGCCACCGGCTTCACCGATGTCATTGCCCGGGGTGATCTTACCAGCCCGCGCAGCAGCCCCACGGCCGCCCCTTTCTATCAAGGGCGCGCGTGGGATTTGAATCTGCGCCCGCAGCAGACCAACCAGTTCAACTTCGCCGTTGAGCGCCAGTTGGATAGGGCCACCAGCGTCAATGTGGCATACGTTGGGCAGCGTGGCACGCACCTCGTGATTCCGCACGAAGGCAATAACCCGTTACCCGGTACGGGCCCCTATTCCACTTGGGCTCCGATCAATGATCGCCGTCCGCTGGCGAAGGTGCTGCCGAACGTCGGTAACATCGCGCTGACAGAATCGAGCGGCACCAGCTGGTACAACGCCCTGCAAATCAGCGGCCGCCGCCGCATGACGGGTGGCTTGGAGATGTTATTCCAATACACTTACTCGAAGACCAACACCGACGGCCTCGGCTACTATGGCTGCGGCGGCGTCAATGCGGAAGGCGCTTACTGGCAGGACGCTTACAATCGCCGCGGCAACTATGGCCCGGCTTGCTTCGATGTGCGTCATAACTTCACCACGGCGGGCGTCTACAACGTTCCGTATGGTAAAGGCCAGAAGTTCGGAGCTAGCAGCAACAAAGCGGTAGATGCGATTCTGGGCGGTTGGAATGTCAATTACAATCTGTCCAAGCGCGGCGGCTTCCCCGTCACGATCTTCGCCGGAACGCAGAACACCAACTCCGGCCGCAGTCCGCGTAACAACGCGCGCGCCAATCGCTACGGCACTTTGCCGGAGCCGGCGGTGCGCACGGTAGATCGTTGGTTCGGCGATGTGGCCACTTCCTTTTGCGCCGCCGGCGTGAACAACGGCACCTGCGCCTACGGCATCCCGGCTTTAGGCGAATTCGGCAGTGCGGGTGTCGGCACGGAGCGCGCTCCGGGCTTCTTCAACCTCGACACTTCGGTCGGCAAGCGCTTCAACATTACCGAACGTCATCGCGTGGAGTTCCGCGCGGAGATGTTCAATATCTTGAACTCCGTTAGCTTCGGCCCTCCGGGACGGGACATCACCGCTCCGGCCGGCTTCGGTGCGATTGGCGGACAAATCAACTCGCCACGTAACATCCAATTCGCCTTGAAGTATCAGTTCTAAAGGCAGTAACTCAACCTAAGGGCGGGCTCTCTTCAAGGGAAGGGAGCCCGCCCTTTTCTATTCGCGTCCCCCCAGCCTTTTCCCATCCCAACCCGCACCCAGTCGCGCACGATAGTGAGCGGCTCCTACGCTTACCGGCAGCGCTCACTGGGAAGCAGGAAACTTCCCGTTACCTACACCCAGACCTCCTCGAACTTGATGCCTCTCATCATCATCGCCTGAGCTTCGGCTTCGCTGTAATATTCCGGATCGATGCGGGCCAGATAATAAAGTGGGATGTCGCCGAAGGAGGCCGTCTTGGGCGTCGGCTGGTAAACCATCACCGCCAAGCCCACCACCTCCGCGCCGCGCTCTTCCACGATCCGCTTCAGATTCGTCAGGTTCCGGCCGGTGCGTAAGATATCGTCCACCAGCAGGATCTTCTCGCCGGGCTGCGGCTCGACATACTGCCGGAAGCGCTGGGGCTCGCCTTCGATCACTTCCTCCGCCCAGTAGACCATGTTGGCCCGCAAGGCTTCCACAATACCGTAGGCTACTGCCAAGCCTCCGGTGGCCGGCGACACCACCGAGAGTTGGGGAATCATCGCCCGCAATTCCGTATTGGCCCGTAACTTACGGCTCAAAGCCACGCTCATCGTCTTCATGTGCTGGTAGTAACGCATGGCGTGCGCGATTTGTAAGTACTGGTTCGCGTACACGCCATTCGGATATTTGTAATAGCCGTGACGCAACGCGCCCGTCTTTTCGAGGACGCTCAACACCTCCTCTTGCGTGGGGAGTAAGTTCATAAGTTAGTGCGCTCCTTTACCGAGTAAGACCTGGGGAATGGTTCGTAACATGATCATCCAATCGAGCCCGAGGGACCAGGAATCGATATACTCCATATCCATGCGCATCCAGGTGTCGAAATCGAGGGTATCGCGGCCCTTGAGGGCCCATAGACAAGTGAGGCCGGGGCGCATGCGGAGCCGCCGGCGTTGCCAGCGCTGATACTGATCCACTTCGTGGGGCACGGCGGGGCGCGGGCCGACGATCGACATGTCACCCCGCACGACGTTCCAGAGTTGAGGCAACTCGTCCAGCGAGAACTTACGCAGCCAGCGGCCGGCGGCGGTCATGCGGGGGTCGTTGTGGATCTTAAAGCAGGTTTGCTTTTGATTGAGGTGGGCGAGGCCGGCTTTCTGTTCCTCGGCATCGTCCACCATCGAACGAAACTTATACACGGTGAAGCGGCGGCCACTGAGTCCGAGACGTTCCTGGCGGAAGATGACTTTTCCATGAGAAGTAAGTCGAATGACGAGCGACACCATCAGTAGCACCGGCGACAGCAGCAGTAAGGCGGTGCCCGCCACCGTTACGTCAATGATCCGTTTCAAAAACAGCTTCACTTCGTCGTGCGGCGCGGCGGCAAAAGTCAGCAGCGGCACCTCGCTCACCGTGTCCAGATTCAGACGGTCAAGATACACCTGGCTGTTGACATGCGGGAAGAAATCCACCGCCACGCGCGTGCGGACGCCTTCTTCGTCGCAGAGCAGAAAGACGTCTTCCAGGCCCGCCAGCCGGCTGCTATCGACCGCAAAAATTACTTCGTCGATCACATGCGACGCCAGCAGTTGTGGCAATGCCGCCAGATCCCAAACCGGATAGCGGTGGTCGAGATCCTGGGTCGCGCTGGGCGGATCGGCTTCGAGAAACGCCCGCAGATGAATGGCATAGGGCGCGGAGCGTTCAATGGCGCGTCCGATGGCGAGTGCCCGTTCGCCCAAACCGGCAATCACCACGTAATGCGGCGTCGAGAACTCGCGGCGAATGGCACCTACCAAATGCCGCGCATTGACGCGGAAAAAACAGAGCAGCACAAAGCTGTAAAGAAGAAATATCAGCAGGAAGGGCCGGCTAAGGTCAAGCCGCATCAGGAACTCCACCAGCACCAGCGCCATGCCTCCGAAGGCGCACTGCTTGAAGGTGTCGCGCAGGATGACGCGGCGATGGGCGGCATCCAAACGGTCATAAATTTCATTCCAGTAGGCGATGGCGACCCAGGCCACGGCGGAAGCGCCCAGCAGCAGCGCGATGGTCGCGGAAGGGATTTCGAAATCTCGTTTGAAGTGGGGAAAGAGTTCCGGTAGAAAGAGACGCGTCTGATAGGCGGACTCGAAAGCCAGCGCAACCAGGACGATGTCGGAAAGCGCAAACAGGGCTCGCGCCTTGCGATGATGCCGTTGAAACACTCTTCTTTTAGTTTACGGCCTGCGGGGTAACCGTTTCGCCGAGTTTGTGGCCAAGGAACGTGAGGTACTTGGTCATGGTGCCGGCGGGGTCCATGAAGATCATGACAAAGCGGTAAATGGGGGGCTTCACGAAGCCGTCTTCCGTGATCTGGAGACGCGAGCCTTTGGCGGTGGGCGACAGTCGATAGGTCCAGGTGCCGCCGAAGGGCAGGCCGGGGTCGGCGATGTCGACCACCAGTCTCTTCATGGCCTCCATCTCCCGCTCTTCCATGGTGACCACCATGCCATTGGACATCGTTTCTTTCCAGCGCGGCTTACCGTTCACCGGCGCCACGGATTCCACCTTGGTGACGTCCAAGCGCCAAGCGGGCTGATTCACCCGGTCGGAGATCAAGGCCCACACCTGCTCAGGCGGCTGGCTGAAGTCGACGTATCGCGTGACCAGATGGTTCTTAGACCGCATGGCACCGATGCCATATACGGCACCGAACAAACCAATCAAGGCGATAAGAATTCTCACCAGCCATTTCATACGCACCTCCCAAACACGTCATTCTATAAGAGATGGATGCCGAACGGAAACGACTTGATGAAACCGCCCAACGCACCAAGCATTGGCGACGCTGGGGACCCTACCTGTCGGAGCGCCAGTGGGGCACGGTCCGTGAAGACTATTCCGCCGATGGAACGGCCTGGGACTACTTCCCGCATGACCACGCACGGTCACGCGCCTACCGGTGGGGCGAAGACGGCATCCTCGGCATCTGCGACAACCATCAACGGCTTTGTTTCGCGCTGGCCTTTTGGAACGGCCGCGATCCCATTCTGAAGGAGCGTCTCTTTGGGCTCACCGGTCAACAGGGCAACCATGGCGAAGACGTCAAGGAACTTTACTACTTCCTTGACTCGACGCCCACGCACTCCTACATGCGCGCCCTCTACAAATATCCGCAGGGCGAATACCCGTACGAACGCCTGGTGGAAGAGGGCCAGCGTCCGCGATCCGAGCCCGAGTTTGAGTTACTCGATACGGGGCTGTTTGACGAGGATCGCTATTTCGACATTTTCGTCGAATATGCGAAGGCCGATGTCGATGACGTGCTGATCCGCGTGAAAGTGGTGAACCGGGGGCCGGAAGCGGCGCGGTTACATCTATTGCCGACGCTGTGGTTCCGCAACACTTGGAGTTGGGATCCCTCGGCGAACAAGCCACCCGCACATAAACCGACCGTGATGCGGTCCGGGACGGATACCATCGATGCTTTGGACGATGCGTTGGGTAACTATCGTTTATGGCTGGAAGGCGCGCCGGAGCAGTTGTTCACGGAAAATGAAACCAACACGCAGCGTTTCGATGGCAACCCCAGCGGAAATCGTAAATACAAAGACGCCTTTCACCGGCGCATTATTGGGGGTGAGACGGCGGCAGTGAATGTCGGCCAGTTCGGGAACAAGAGCTGCGGCTGGTATCAGTTGGAACTGGGGCCCGGCGAGGAGCGGACCATCCGGATGCGGCTGTACAAGCCGCCTTGCGATATGGGTGTGGCTTATGACGAGATCTTCGGCGCGCGTCAACGCGAAGCCGATGAGTTTTACCGGACCCAGCACTCGGAGAACCTCAGCGCGGAGGGCCGGCAGGTGCAGCGGCAAGCTTTCGCGGGGTTGCTGTGGTCGAAGCAGTTTTATCACTTCGCGGTGGAGAATTGGCTCGAGGGCGACCCCGGGCAGCCGCCGCCACCCGCCAGCCGCTGGCAAGGCCGAAACCGCGACTGGAAGCACCTTTATAACGCGGACATCCTGTCGATGCCCGATACCTGGGAATACCCGTGGTTTGCGGCTTGGGACTTAGCCTTCCACATGATCCCGTTCGCGATGATCGACCCGGAATTCGCCAAGAGCCAACTGGCTTTGTTTCTCCGCGAATGGTACTTACACCCGAATGGCCAAATGCCGGCTTACGAGTGGGCGCTGGGCGACGTAAATCCGCCCGTGCATGCCTGGGCTTGTTGGCGCGTCTATAAGATCGATCAGAAAATATCGGGTAAGCCGGATACGGCATTTCTCGAAAGCGTCTTTCACAAGTTACTCATGAACTTCACCTGGTGGGTGAACCGGAAGGATTCGGCGGGCGACAACATCTTTGAGGGCGGTTTTCTCGGCCTCGATAACATCGGCGTCTTTGACCGTTCGAAACCCCTCCCCACGGGCGGCTATCTTGAGCAATCCGATGGCACCAGTTGGATGGCGATGTATTGTCTCAACATGCTGAAGATCGCGCTGGAGTTAGCGGCAACCAATCCGGTTTATGAAGACATCGCGAGTAAGTTCTTCGAGCATTTCCTGTATATCGCCAACGCCATGAATCGCGGCGGCGACGATGGCCTTTGGGATGAGGAAGACGGCTTCTATTACGACCGTCTGCGGGTGAGCGAAAACAGCATGGCCGTAAAAATCCGCTCCATGGTCGGCCTAATTCCGCTCTTTGCCGTGGAATCGATTGACGCGGGAGTGCTGGATCGCCTGCCTGGCTTCCGCCGCCGCATGGAATGGTTCATCGAACACCGGCCGGACCTCGCCGCGAACCTCGCTTCGCTCACGCGCGAAGGCGTCGGCGAGCGCCGCCTGTTATCGCTCGTCGGCCGCGAACGGTTGCGGCAGCTGATGCAGCGCATGCTGGATACGCAGGAGTTCCTTTCGCCGTACGGCATTCGCTCACTCTCGAAGTATCACGAAAAACAGCCATACGAGTTACCCGTCAACGGCGATGTGCATCGCGTCGATTACGAGCCGGCGGAATCGCGCAGCGGCATGTTCGGTGGCAACTCGAATTGGCGGGGGCCGGTCTGGTTTCCGTTGAACTACTTACTCATCGAGTCTCTGCAAAAGTTTCAGCATTACCATGGTGACGCGATCCAGGTGGAGTTTCCCACGGGCAGTGGCCAGCACATGAACCTGGGAGGAGTCGCCGCCGAGCTCTCGCAACGGCTGTCGCGCCTCTTTCTCACCGATGCCGATGGCCATCGCCCGGCCCATGGCGAGTCGCAAAAGACGCAAACCGATGTCCATTTCCGCGACTATGCGCTTTTCTATGAATACTTCCACGGGGACACCGGGGCCGGGCTGGGGGCGAGTCACCAGACGGGCTGGACGGCGCTGGTGGCAAAGTTGTTACAACAGAGCGGCGAATAGCCGAAGGGTGTGCGGCTTTCGCCACCACTCACTCCAAGCGCCGGACTGCTCACCCAAAGGTTTTACTCGGAGCAATCCGTAATTCATTGATCCAGCTTGACTTACAGGTCTTATGATAATAATGTCGCATTAATAAACAGCACCCAACCGCCAGTCAGAAATTCGCACAATTCTGAAATCCTCACCGGATAATCAGGCATACTGGGACGATGAAACGTCGCAAAATCCTGCCGCTGGCGGGCGTACCTTTCCTTCCCGCTGCGGCAACCCTGCCCCACTGGCCGAACATGGTTTTCGATCCCGAGAAGGCCAAGAAGATTCCGGATGTGTCTGGCGACCTGCGAATTTACCACGAGGGCCCTACCGGCATGTTGAAGTCGATGACCGTGGGCAGCCTGCGCCTGAAGGCAGGGATGTCCCCGCATCCCCCGCATCAGCATCCGGAAGAGGAGTTTATGGTGGTAACGGAAGGCACCGGTGAGATCGAGATCGAGGGGAAGAGTGTGAAGGTCGGGGCCGGATCGCTGATGTATTGCGCGGGCCACAAGCTGCACGCCATCAAGAACACGGGCCAGGCCCCGTTGCTGTTCTACTTCTACAAGTGGATCGCATGAAAATCGCCGTCTTGGGCGCTGGCAACATGGGCGCATCGTTGTTAGGTGGCATGTTGCGCACGGGGGTTTTGGAACGCGCGAACGTTGTCGCTACAGTGCGCAGCCAGGAGCGCGCGGTGGCGCTGCGCAAGAAGCTGGGCATCAAAGTCACGGCGGGCGGCAATCGGGCTGCGGCCGCCCAAGCCGATATCGTCGTGATCGCCGTCAAACCAGGTACCGTGCCTAAAGTGGTGGAGGAGATCGCGACCGCCTTGCGACCGGCCCAGATTCTGTTGTCCTTAGCCGCCGCGTTGCCGATCACGGTGATCGAGAAACGGCTCAGCGCGCCGATGGCGGTTTTTCGCGCGATGCCGAATATTCCGGTAGTGGTTGAGGAAGGCGCCATCGCGCTGTGCGCCAATACCGTGGCGACGAAGGCTCAATGGGAAACGGTGGAGGCGCTGTTTCGCGCCGTGGGCGTGGTCTGCCGCGTTGACGAAGACATGATGGATGCGGTCACCGCGCTCAGCGGCTCAGGCCCCGCCTACGTCTATCTGATGATTGAGGCTATGATCGCAGGCGGCGTGAAGATGGGCTTGTCGCGCGTCATCGCCACCCGGCTGGCGGAACAGACCGTATTAGGTGCCGCCAAGCACGTGCGGGAATCGGGACTGCATCCGGCCATTTTGCGCGACGAAGTGATCACCCCGGGCGGCACCACGATCATCGCCATGCACGAGCTCGAACGCAACGGCCTGCGGTCCACCCTGATCTCGGCCATCGAGTCGGCGACGAAACACGCGAAAGAAAGAGCCCGGGCCCTGGTGGAATCGATCGATCAGCGATAGACTCGAAGGCTCAATGAGACGGCGAAGCATTCTGGCAGCGAGCGGATTCCTCTGGGCGGCCGACGGACCACGGGACTTGCGGATCTTTCTGTTATGCGGCCAATCGAACATGGCCGGCCGGGGCGATGTCGAAGAGAGTGACCGGCGCTCGGTGGAGCGTGTCTGGTCGTTGAACAAAGCCAACGAATGGGCGCTGGCTACCGATCCCCTGCACTTTGATAAACCCGCCATTGCCGGCGTCGGGCTCGGCCGCAGTTTCGCGCGCGTGCTCACCAGCGTCGACGCGGAGGTGCGGCTAGGCTTGGTCCCCTGCGCCATGGGCGGCTCCGCATTGCAGGAATGGGCACCCGGTGCGCCGCTCTATGAGAACGCGATGAAACGCGCCCGCGCGGCGTTAGTGAGTGGCCGGCTGAGTGGCATCCTCTGGCATCAAGGCGAGGCCGAATCGGCTGACCGGCAGCGCGCCGAGAGCTACGGGGAGCGCTTTAGCGCCATGGTGGGCGCCTTCCGCAAAGAGTTAGGCGACCTGCCGGTGGTAGTGGGCCAGTTGGGCGAGTTCTTCCAAGCGCCGTTTGCCAGCATCGTCAATCAACAATTGGCCCTCCTGCCGTTAGAATTGCGGCGGTCGGCTTTCGTTTCGAGCGCAAGTTTAGGTCATCGCGGAGACGGCGTGCACTTCGATTCACCAGGATTTCGGGAGTTTGGACGCCGGTACGCACATGCCTACTTAGGCTTAGATGCGGCTTGGCGCGTGGGACAGGGAGAGAAAGTATGAATAGTCTTTGGGCGGCCTGCGTGGCCGAGTTTTTTGGCACGATGATCCTGCTTTTGATCGGCTCCGGCGTCGTCGCGATGACGGTGTTGTTCGGCGGGGGGCACCCGGGCGAAGTGGTCAATGGGGGATTCACGAATATCGCGATCGCCTGGGGATTGGCGGTCACCTTCGGCGTCTATGTCTCCGGTAGAATCAGCGGCGGCCACCTCAATCCCGCAGTGACTTTGGCCCTGGCCATCTTCCGTGATTTTCCCTGGCGGCGCGTCGCGCCCTACATGGTGGCGCAAGTTTTGGGTGCCTTCACGGGCGCGGGACTCGTCTTCCTCACCTACCGGCCGGCCTTCCTCAAATTTGACCCCCTCCTGGCCCACACGGCCGGCGTCTTCGCCACGTTCCCGCTCTTTCGCGATGCGCCGGCCGTCGGCTTCCTTGACCAAGTGCTGGGAACGGCCATTCTCCTATTTCTGGTCCTCGCGATCACTGACGAGCGGAATCAGGCACCGCTGGGCAACCTCATCCCGGTCATCGTGGGGCTCATTGTGGTAGCAATTGGTATGTCGTTTGGCGCGCTGCACGGCTACGCGATTAACCCGGCTCGTGATCTGGGTCCGCGGCTGATGACGGTCGTGGCGGGCTTCCAGAACAACGGCCTCACCGATGGCAGCGGCATCTTTTGGGTACCGATCGTTGCGCCGCTGCTCGGCGGTGTGCTCGGTGCCGCTGCTTACGACCTCGGCCTGCGCCGCTACCTACCGGCGGCGTAACCGCTGGTGACCCAGCGGCCCCCTTTATTAGCCCTGGACGTAGTGAATTTCGAAGGGCTTGTTCGTGATGAACAGGACGACAACGTCTTCTGTGGCTGTCGCACCATGCTCCATCGCTTCGCCCTCCGGAAACCAGACGAAACTGCCCGGCCCGAATGCTCCGGCATGAGTGACCAGGGTGCCTTCGAGAACATACATCCCGTGCGCACAGGGATGCGTGTGGAGCTTATTCATCACTCCGGCCGGGTACTTCACCAGCCGGATCTCCATCCCGGTCTCAGGGTCGGTAATTAGATTCTTCCGGAAGAGAGTCTTACCCAAAGTCTCATTCCATCGGGGCTCCCAGGGCATTCCGACCGCGTCAATGTGCAACATTCCAGCCATTCCAGATCCTACCACCATCGGTGTGTGGACCCTATGACCAGCCAAGTGATGACACCCGAAGCCTCAGAATCGCCGGAGTTTTCGCCGAAATCGAGTTTTCTAAGTAACCATCATATTATCAGTTACTTACCGCCGATCCAGCGAATCTGTTCGCTATTGATAAATATTTATCGATAGAAGTCTATCCCTATCTGAATCATACTCTTACAGCTTGCTCCGAGTAATCTCGGAAAGGTTGCGGCCTGTGCAGAATGTGAGCCAAAAAACCCGAAAGTCTAGGCTCTTAGTCCTGGTACATTCTCCTCATGCGCCCCTTAGTAATAGGACTGCATACTACCCTTAGTGGAAAAAGCAGTATCCAAACTCGGTGGGTTGATCGTATTGATCATGAGTTCGGCGCTGGCGCGGGCGGCGGAATTTCCTCTGCCCACTCTGGTCATCCAGACCGCGGCCGGTGCCAACCTAGTCACCAATGGCGGTTTCGAAACCGGGAGCCTGTCCGGATGGACCCAGGCGGGGAATACTTCCTTCACGGGTGCCCTAGCGGGGGGTGCCTTCGCCGGAACCTACCAAGCCTACATGGGGCCCATCACCACCACCGGATCGCTCACCCAAACGCTGACCACGGTCGCCGGAGCCCGTTATGACCTCACCTACCAACTACGGGCGAGCGGCCTGACGCCCAACCGATTTGAAGTCTATTGGAACGGCGGTGCCATCGCCAGCCTCACCCTGAACAATACGGCGAACTTTGGCTGGACCGGCTTCTCCGCCCTCAATCTCGTCGCCACCGGACCCACCACCACCCTCAGCTATGTGTTCCGGCATGACCCCGGCTTCTTCTACCTGGATGAGGTCTCCGTCACCACCGTCACTCCCGAAGCCTCCACCATGGCCCTCGTGGGCGGCGCGCTCTTGATGATCGGTGCCTACCGGCGCAATGGCCCTCAAGCGTCTTGCCAGCGCCCGTCGGCATCGGACCTGCGCACATAATTGGCATCGAGCGCGGCGGGATCCACTCCTCCATCACGGATAGCCAACCTAGCCACCACGCTGGCCAGGGGCCGGCCATCGACCCGAACCGCGACCTCCGTCGCCACCAGTTCGGCCCATATTTCCCGGGTGATCAACTCCGCCTCCAGCGGCCGGTCCATGAGCAACGAATGCAACTGGCCAACGCGCTCGGCCTGTACCATGCGGAGGTCATGATCGTAGAGGCCCAGATAAGCTTCACCACGCCGGGCATTGATCAAAGACATCCGCAACCGTCCCGTACCCAGACCCGCCAGGGCTCGCAGATTCGACACCGCCTGAGCCGGCCGCCTTGAGGCTTCGGCTAAACCCTTCACCGCCGCCAGACCGACCCGAACCCCGGTGAATGAGCCGGGACCGGAAGCCACCGCGAAGAGTTCCACTTGCCGCAGCGTCCAATTGTGACGCTCCAATAGACCTTGAATGGCGGGGAATAGCAATTGCGCGAACCCATCCGGGGCGACGATGGCCAACTCTTCCACCACACGGTCTCCGTCAAGCAGGGCGGCCGATCCTTGCTCGGATGTGGTGTCGAGAGCTAGTACTCGCACTTACGGCACCAACCGAAAGACTTTGTCTACCGTGTAGACTTTGCCATTGGCGTTCATCCCGGTCAGACGCAAGTTGAGGACGGCCGGGTAGCGAGAAGCGAGATCGGGAGGCAGCGTAAACATCCCAGATGGGCCGGCCCCGAGCACTCGATAGCCCTGCCCATCGGCCGCGACTTCGCCGGTCCACACATAAAGCATGGTGCGGGTAGCGCGCGATTGCCGAGTGAGTTTAGCTTCGAATTTCGCGGGTTGCGTGAGCGAAAGCGTATCCCCCGCCGGCGCGGCGACCGCAAAAGGAACTCGCGGCGTATTGCCTTCCACCTCTTGTAACAGATTGGGCCGCGAATCGAATTTGTAACTCTTCAGCATGCCCTCCTTCTTGCCGTCACGCGACAGATGCAGCACCCAATCAGAAGTCTTGGTGGGCGGCTCCGCCACGAAATGATCGCCCTTCCAGTCTTTGCCCTTGATCTTTTCGCCCGTCGCTGGATTGAACCAGTAAACCTGATAAGAGTGCCGCCGGACGCCGACCTCAATCAGTCGCGGATTCTCCACATAGACGATGTACTCGATACCCTCCCCTTCTTCATCCTCGCCTTCGCCGAAGACGCGTTCCAAAGCTAAAGCCCGCCCGCCATCTACGTTGAAGAAGGGCTCCAATTCCCAATACCGTGTGTTAGCGAAGAAGTCACGCCAGGCGGCCATCGCCTTGGCACCGGGCGAATCGAGAAACTGATCGCTCACCGCGATCTTCCCCGCGCCGGTGCTTCCCGTATTGCCGAAAACCGGATACTGGCCGTTCATGGTGGAGTTCCAGAGCCGCTTGCGAAAAGTATCGAAGTCGACGGGATCGGGCGCGGTGTGGCCCGCGCCCGAGTCCTCATAGCCAAATGCGGCGTTCACCTGAGGCATGCCGAAGAGTTGATGCTCAATGCCGCCCAGGCCGTCTTCGGAGGATTGGTAGGAGAGGTACGTCTGCCAGCCATCGCCAGTGAGGGGTGCCGAGGTCCGGCCGGTGGCCGTGCGCGGATGATTGTAGGGGTCATGCTTTTTGACGAGCAGTCCAAGTTCCTTCATTAGTCCGCGTCCGTCGGTGTATTCTTCAAAGTTCCGGGCGATCTGCCAGGTGAGGTTGAAACCGGCCAGCCGTGAGGTGATGTATCGTACGAAGCGCTCCCGTTGCTGCCAGGTAGGAAAGGCCTTCGTGAGATCGTTGTGACCTGCTCCGAGAATGAGGTCGACGATGATCCCTTTCTGATTGGCGTAGGCCAAGCGGCTTTCAAACTCCCTGAGGAACTCCGGGTTGGGTTCGTCGGCCGATTTGAACGCCTGGGCTACCGGCTCATCCCACAATGACAATAACGCCCGCATATGATTGAACTTTTGCGCCGCGCGCGCGTCGATGACGCGCTCGAACAGGCTGCGGTCGAGGTAGCCGAAGCGTAAGAGCGTATCCCCCATCCACAAGTGTGGTTTCAGCCGCTCGGTGTAGCGCCAGTGATGTACATTGGCGGGCTCAATAAAGCCCAAGGCTTCCGATTCGGTCGCCTCTACGGCACCGGTCTGATTCTGGAAACGGGCCAAATCGCTGGTCAACCGCCATTCCCACCGGCCTGCCTCATTGGGGGTAAAGCGCATGATCAATTTACGTCCACCGTCCCAATAGAGTGGGACGAGGTAGGTCTTAAAGCGTGGCGATTTCACTTCCGCGTAGAACTTGAGGGTGAGGTGGGGATTGGGGTGGGAGGCGGCTTCGGGCGCGGTCAGTTCGTAGACCACATCGCAAGGCGTATAAGTCTTGGGATTTTCACAGGGTGTTTGAGCTTGGGCTAACCACAGGCCCGGCAACATGATCGACAGGTATCGCATCCTGCTCACCAGTGTGCCGCAAAACGGCGGCCAGCGTTCCGTTTTGTCGCCATCGGCCAGTTCGGTAGCCGTTCTCCGGCCCCCCATCGGTTGCTCGGAGCAACCCAGAAATCATTGAAAATAAAAAGGATAGCTCAATAATGAGAACATATTATCATGAAAATCATCCGCGTGGGTGAAGATGGGTCACCGGAAATACGGTGGACCACCCGCCGACAATATGTTTCCCACGGGGGGCCACTCAATCTGCCGCGCGAAAATCATCCCCACGCCGGCTGCTGGCTTAAGCGGCACTCGAATTTCCGC
Organism: Bryobacteraceae bacterium; assembly: GCA_031367405.1. Classification (GTDB taxonomy): domain Bacteria; phylum Acidobacteriota; class Terriglobia; order Bryobacterales; family Bryobacteraceae; genus JALHNI01. The sequence goes on along the minus strand of JANLPT010000034.1, from coordinate 8,304 downwards.
CTGCGTTTTACTCGGAGCAAGCCATAACCTATTGATTAACATTGAGTTGGGATACAAATGAGAATCAATTATCGAAAATGTTCACTGCCCGGCGAAAGTCGCAGATTGAGTCTCCGAAAAAAAATTCAAAAATAAATGAGATTTTCCCCCCGCTCACGCCACTTATGAGTAGATGAAGAGGAAGAAGACCAGACCCGAGGCAACATCGCGATTGCGAAACTGGCAGTGCCAGGAAATCTATCATGTCTATCAGCGCGGTAACTACAAGCAGCAAATCTTCTACACCCCGGAACAGTTAGTCATCTACCTCCACCGCCTCGACTTGCTCGCGCGCCGGTACGATGTCCGCATTCACTCCTATTGCTTGATGTCCAATCATATTCACTTCTTGTTGGAACCGGCCCGCATCGGGGGCATTTCACGGCTGATGCAATCCTTGCAGTCCTACCACTCGCGCTGGATCCATCGCACCCAGAACCGTGACGGGCATCTTTGGAAAAACCGTTTCAAAGCCGTACGGATTACCTCCCCCGCCCACTACCGCAAGGCGCTACTGTTTATCGAACGCAGTCCCACCGTTGCCGCGCTCGTTCGTCACGCCGAACGCTACCCCTATTCGAGTGCCGCAGCGCACGTAGCCAACAGCGCGAGTCAGGTATTCCGCCATGGAAATCGCGAAGCCACCGTCAACCTCCATCTGGCTCGCTGGCAATTGGAGTTCGGCCTGGATTACAGGTGGCAAGATTGGCTCCGGGACCCTCCCGCCGCAACCATGGACGCCGACTTGCTCGCCGTGGTTCAACGGATCCTGGGAAAAGACTGCCGGTCGCCACTCAATCCCGTCGATTTACCTCCACCCCTGCCCTCGGGCAGGGCCAGCCCTTCCGCCATGACTGTCGCGCGAGCCGGTTAGCCCAAGTAGTCGAAAAGGGACCCCCGCGGCATCTTAGCGCGAGCTTGAAAGGCCGCCTGTTGATCTTGCGTGGCTTGATTGAGATTCAGAATCGCACTCGTCAGATCGGCGTCTTCAATGTGCGCGATCTGCGTCTTCAAACGCGTGATGGCCAACTTGCCGAAGTCGAGAGCCTGAGTCACCCGATTTTGCGCCGTCCCATAAACCGCGTGGATCGTGTTGATGTGCAGTCCGGCATTCTTGGTATTCGCGAACGCCTCCCTGATCGCGGCGGTGTCATTCGCCCTCAGGCTGTCGCGCAGAGCCCGTAAACTGGTGAAGACATTCTTCTCGGCCACCGGATTGTCAAAGATCTCTTGCGCCGTTCGCCCAATCTCGAAAGTGCCCCCGACCGGATCGAGGGCTCTCTTCGTCGAATTCGACCCACCATAAGTGCTCACCAAATTGGGGGGTTGCGGATCGATGGCGTAAGGTTGCACCGTATCATTGTTGCCGCTAAAAATATAGCGCTCTTCCACCGTCGTCGCCGAAAGCGAAACCGTTTGCTGAAGGATGGAGTCTACCTCGCCGGCCAGTTGGCTGCGGGTCTCCGGACTGGCCGTGTCGCTCACCCCTTGCGCCGCCAGCGTCGCCGCCCGTTCCAATAGTTTGGCCGCCGCCGCCAATACGCCTTCGCCCGCATCCACCTCGGTCTTCACCCGGCCCAAATTGCGGTCGACCTGCTCCACCCGTGACAGTTCCGAGCGAGTCGTCAGTAAGGTGCTGATTTGGTCAGGCGCATCGACGGCAGAATTCACCCGCCGCCCCGTCGTAATTTGACGCTGCGCCTGATTCAGCCGCTCACCGATGGAGCGGACGGTTGCGAGAAACTGTTCATCGCTCGGTTTCAGTGAGTTGATCATAGAATGAATCCGCTTAACGGCCGATATTGATCGCCAAATTGGTGATCTCATTCAAAGTCTTGAACAGTTGGGCCGCCGCTTGATAAGCCCGCTGAGCTTGCACCAGTTGCGCCGCTTCTTCGTCAAGCGAAACGCCTTGCACATCGTGACGGACCGCTTTCGCCTGCGCATAGATCTGGCCTCTGATTGAGGCCGTCTCACGGTTCGTAAGCACGTCGCGCCCCACCTGAGCGCTCAAATCCCCGTAGGTCTGGCTCGTCGTTTTGCCGGCGTCATTCTTGCGCGTGGCGAGGCTTGCCAGTTCAACGGCGTTCCCGTTACCGCCTGGATCGGTGGCCGAGGCGAGTGCCAATTGCTCCGCGGTCAGGGGATTTACCGCTAAGGAGAGTGCTGGCCCCGCCTCTTCGTACCGGAAAAGTTGCGTCACCGGATGCGTACCGAACTGATCGACTCCCGCGTCGAGCACCGAGTTCACCTGGTCGGCAAAATCCCGTGCCAACCCATCGAGCCCCGCTTGCAGTTGCGGAATCGCCTGGTTGTGAGACTGCAGTAAGCCGCCTAAGCGCCCGCCCGTTAACTTGGCCGTGATATCCGCGCCTTCGCCCAATCCATCGCGCACCAACTTTTGCCCTCCCGAGGCGTCCAGATGCAGCCCGTAGCTGTGATCGCCAATCACCAGTAAGCTGCCTCCGGCGTAGAGCGCGGTACTCCCGTCGTCTTGGGTCACGGTCTGGTAGTTCACCAACCCCGAAAGCTCTTCGAGTAGGTTATTGGCCTTTGCGTCCAGCCCCGCATCGGCCGTGGCTGCGGTGCGCTGCGAATTCAGCTGAGCCACTTGTCCGGCTATCTCGTTTACGCGGCCTACGGTTTGGCGAAGTTCGCCGTCCACATTCGCCCGCGCATCGGCCAGCCCCGCGCTCAACTGATTGAAATTTGTCGCGATTTCTTGTGCCCGGCCCAGCACCAGTTCCCGGGAAGCGGTGCTATTCGGGCTCACCGTCGATTGGCTCGCCGCTTGAAAAAAACGATTGATCGCTCCCGGCAGCCCGGCCCCCTCACCCACGGCAAAGAGAGGCTCCACATGGCTCAAATCGCTCGCCAACTGGTCGTACTTGCCAAATTGCTGGTTCGCGTCTCTCACCGTTCGTTCGGCGTAATCGCTCCGGTAACTGAAAATCTTGCCGGCTTGAACGCCACCCGCAATCCCCACGTCGGGATCGAAGCGCAGGGCCGACAACTCCTGCCGTTGCTTGGCAAATCCGGGAGTCGAGGCATTCGCCACGTTATTTTGCACCGTCACAAGAGACCGCTCAAAGACGTGCAGCGTATTAGCGGTCGAGAGTAGTGAGTTGAACAGTCCCATGTCGCGTTTAGCCCTCCACCGCTAGGTTTCCGCGCACCGAGGCCCCGGCTGGCCACGAACCCAGCTCCGCGTGCCGGTTATAGGCCGGCGTCAGTGCTCCGCGCGACAAAAGCCATTGCCCAAGGCCATTCAGCAACTGGCCAATTCCGGCCAATTCATGCCGCAACCGCTCGCCCTCAGCGGGGTTGAGCGCGAACTCCGGCGCGCGAAGAGTCTCCACCGCTTCGCTCAGCGGCGTCAACGCCAATTCCAAAGAAGGAATCAACGGGCTGGTCGTGAGTAGTTCCCGCGACTGCGCCAATTGCTCGAAAAGCGTCTTGCTCGTCATTATCGTCCTTAATCTCGGCCTCTATGCCGGCTCAAATCCATCGCGGACCAGGGCCTTCGACAGGGCTTGAGAATCCGGTTGATAACTGCCTTCGGCCACCGCCGCCCGCAACTGTTCCAAACGCGCCTCGCGCGCGGGATCTGCTTGCAGCGCTTCCACTTGGCGGCCCAGGCTGGAAAGCTGTACCGCGTCAATACCGCCCGCACCGCCCGTTCCCGTGGCACCGGACTTCCCATTTACCCGCTCCGACGACTGCACTTTGCCCGCTTGCTGGCTGCCGCCCGTCGTCAAATTGATTCCTGACAAACTCGGATCCTGAATCTTCATACCCTTTCCGTATCGTCCAATTCATCCGCCTCTAGAGCTCATCGTCGACTTTTTTTCAATTTTGAGAAGATTTCTTCCAGAACCTTTCCCGCCGATCGCGCGTAAACTAAAAAGTGTGGCTCGCTGATTCCCCGTTTACGATCACTCTGGCCGCCCCTGCATCTTATGGTGAAAGCTTCCGACTGATAACTATGCAACCCAAACTCACTCTGATTTTGAGCCTCCTCGCGGGCCCAGCCTTCCACGCCCAGGCAGCCAGTAAGGTGCCGACTTTCAACAAGGACATCCAGCCCATCCTCGCCTCGCGTTGCGTTTCCTGCCACCGCAGCGGCGAGATTGGGCCGATGGAGTTTTCCTCTTACGCCAAAGTCCGTCCCTGGGCCAAATCCATCAAGCAAAACGTCCTCAGCCGGCGCATGCCCCCCTGGTTCGCTGACCCGCATTACGGCAAGTTTTCGAATGACCGGTCCATGCCCCAGAACGAGATCGACACCATCGCCAGGTGGGCCGATGGTGGCGCACCCGAAGGCATCGCCAAGGACCGCCGCCCGCCGCCTACCTTCATCGACGGTTGGAACATTCCTCAGCCCGACCTGATCATCCAACCGCCCCAACCCTTCCCCATCCCCAAGGAAGGCAAAGTCGACTACCAATACATCATCATCCCCACCGGCCTCACCGAGGACAAATGGGTGGAGACCGTCGAGGCCCGCCCCACCGATCGCACCATCGTCCACCATATCGTCGTCTTCGTGCGCGACCCCCAATCCAACTGGCTGCGCGGCGAAGCCGAACCCGGTGTCGCCTTCGTGCCGCCCCGTACCGGCAAAGACGGCAAGCCCCGCAGTGACATCGGCGGCGGCGGCAATGAGATTCTAACCATCTACACCCCGGGTAACTTGCCCGACCGTTGGAAGCCCGGCCAAGCCAAGTTCGTCCGCGCCGGTAGCGATCTGGTATTGCAGCTGCACTATACTCCCAACGGCAAAGCGGCTTCCAGCGATCAAACTCGCGTCGGGATGATCTTCGCGAAGCAGCCACCCACGGAACGCGTCATGACCCTCACCACCTCCAATGACCGGTTCGCGATCCCTCCCGGCGACCCGAACTACCAAGTGGAAGGGCGGCCCGCCAAGATGCCCAACGAAGCCACCCTCATGAGCTTCTTCCCCCACATGCACCTTCGTGGCAAGGCCTTCCAGTACCGCGTGAAGATGCCCGGCCAGGAGAGTGAGATTCTGCTGAGCGTTCCGAAGTACGACTTCAATTGGCAGCTTACCTACCGGCTCGAGAAGCCCCTCGTGCTGCCCGTCGGCGCGCAGGTTGAAGCGAGTGGCTGGTTCGATAACTCGCCTAACAACCCGTTTAACCCGGATCCTAAGGACACCGTCCGGTTTGGCGAGCAGAGCTGGGAAGAAATGATGATCGGCTTCTTCGACATTAGCTTCGACGCCAAAGTCTCGCGCAATGACTTCTTCCGGCGTCCGGCACCCGCCAAGCCAGCTTCCACCGGTGGCGCGCAGTAAGCCGATGTGGCGCTGGCTGATGGCCGCCACTGTCTGGCCGCTTTTTGGCCATGACATCATCACCACGCGCATCACCTGGGCTCGCGAAATCTCCCGTATCGTCCACCATCGTTGCGTCAGCTGCCATCGCCCCAACGGGCCGGCACCTATGGCGCTCCTCACCTACGATGAGGCGCGCCCCTGGGCCCGTTCCATCGCCGAAGAAGTTCTGGAACGCCGCATGCCACCGTGGAACCCGGTGAAGGGCTTTGGCGAATTCCGTCAGGAAGCGGGGCTCAACCAGGAAGAAATCGGGCTCATCGCCGAATGGGTGGAAGGCGGCTCGCCTCGCGGGGAAGACCGCTATCTGCCCCAGAGTCCAAAGCCTCCAGCACCAGCCAAAGCGTTAGCCGGGGCACGGCTCTCCATCCGGGACCAACTTGTTCTGCCGCAAACATTAGCGCGCGGCATCGCCGTCACCGAAATGAGAGAGGGTGCCGCCGTGAGCATTTGGGTCGAGTTGCCGGATGGCCTCGCCTTACCCTTGCTTGAGATCGCTTACTTTCGCGCTGCCGCCAATCAACCTTACGAATTCGCGGTACCTCTGCTTTTGCCAGCCGGGGCCAGACTACGGGTGGAGGGTTTGGCGGCGGTCGCTTTGATCAGCTCAGGCGCTTCACCGGCACGTCGAAATGTGCGGTCAGCACTTCACCCGCCTGCTGCACCTGCAGCCAAACACGGTGTACGCCTGGCCGCGGAAAAATCACGTTGAACTGCAAGTAGCCGCGATCCGGATCGGCGAGAAATGGGTGCGTATGGACGAGATCCTGCCGGTCCTGGCTCGCGATCAGCAGATGTCCCCAGGCACCCAGAAACGGTTCCAGGCGATCGGTTGGCTGAAGATGGAAGACGATCCGTGTCCGCTGGGCGGCAATGGGTATGGGTGGTTCGGTCTCGATCTTGAGCGTCATGCCGTTCACTCGCTTGGCGCCGAGGTCGGGTGCCAGCGACTCGTGACGTAGACGGTGGCCGGTCACGATTACGGTCTTCGCGACCATTTGCGGAGTACCTTGTTCCGGGTAGAAGTCACACAGCAAGCGGTACGCCCCCGGCGTGGGCAATTTGGTCTCGAGGAGAAAGCTCCCATCGTCCTGCAATTGCGGATGTTCGTGAGCGAAGAAGTCAAGATCCGGCCCGATCAGGAAGAGGTGGAAAAGCCGCTCGTGGATCAGCTGCAATGGGGGGCTGGGCCTGCCCGGCGTGGGATCCGCGATCCGCAAGCGCAGTTGGATGGCTTGGCCGGGGATGATTCTGGTGGGCGTGACGGACAGAGCTACCGGATACTCCACGGGTGCTGGCACGCCGGCGACCAATGCCATACCGCAACGCGGACACTTGCCCGGCAACTTGGCATGCACGTCCCGGTCCATCGGGCAGATGAATTCGCCTTCGGTTTCCTGCGCGCCGAGGATGGCCGGAAGCGTCAAAATATCTCGGCGTCGCACCACTCGATTATCGCCCCAAAACGGCTTCAACCATAACCGTAATGTAATCAATAACTTACGCGTTACTCGGAGCAAGCCAGAAGTCGTTGATTAGAAGGGGGTTATCGGTGAATCGATAAATTGCTCAGGTTTTCGAAGGATTTTATACCGGTTCGAACGGCCATACCGCCGTCGTCGCGTAGCCGCCGTCGACGTGAATCGTCTGCCCCGTCACGTAGTCCGAACCGGGACCTGCCAGGAACACCGCAACCGGCGCAATATCCTCCGGCGTCCCCAACCGCGGATTCGCCTGCGCCCCTTTGAGCCAAGCCTGCATCACCGGCGACTGCCACATGTCGCGATTCAGATCCGTCACAATAAAGCCCGGCGCGATGCAATTCACCTGGACATTGCGTGCGCCCCATTCCGCGGCCAGCGTCCGCGTCAGCCCGGCGATCGCGCTTTTCGTCATCGCGTAGATGGCGAGGTAAGGCAAGCCGAGCGCCGACGTAATGCTTCCGATGTTCACAATCTTGCCACGGCCCCGCGCCGCCATCCGCGAGCCGATTTGCTGGGTTAAACTGACGATGCCATGCAGGTTCGTCTGCCAGATCTTCTCCATGTCTTCGGGCGTATAGCTCTCAAAGCGCTTGCGCACATTGGTGCCGGCGACGTTAATCAGAATGTCGTAGTCACCTGCGGCCGCGGCGGCAATCGAGGCGGCATCGGTAAAGTCGAGCGAGAGAGCCCGGGCTTTGCAGCCCTCCGCCAACAGCGCATCAGCCGCCTTTTGGAGCGCCGGTAAGGAGCGTGCCGCGAGAACCGTATCCGCCCCCGCCCGAGCCATCGCCTGCGCAATCGCCAAACCAATTCCCCGGCTCGCCCCGGCCACTAAACACGTCTTGCCCGTTAAACTCATCTTTGTAGATTACCCTGAGATGGGACATACTGAGGCTATGCCGGTTGCTTTGCAATATGTCATCCCGCCGCACAAATGCTGGACGCGGGAAGAATGCTCAGTTCTCGAAAGCTCAGGCTTCGTTGATTTGGAACACTACGAGCTCATCGAAGGGGAACTGATTCCAAAAATGCCAAAGAACCCACCGCATAGCCGGGCCCTCAAACTGTTAGTGAGGTGGCTAGAGGATTTGTTTGGCCGTGACTTCATACTTCCAGAATCCTCCCTCGATCTGAGACCGGAAGACAATCCAACCAGCCAACCGGAACCGGACGTCATGGTGCTTACCGCCCCCTTTCTGGACCTCTCACCCGGCGCTCGCCCCTGCCCACAAGAACTCCGGCTGGTTGCGGAGGTCTCGTGCTCAACCCTGGCCTTTGACTTAACCACGAAGGCACGCCTCTATTCCCGTTCCGGCATCATCGAGTATTGGGTGCTGGATGTGGAAGGCCGCCGATTGCTCGTCCATCGCGATCCTGCGGGCGACGCTTATCGCTCAATCCTCACTTACGGCGAACACGAAT
>JANLPT010000033.1:0-59365 GCA_031367405.1 Bryobacteraceae bacterium | reverse complement strand
CACGTAGCCACCGAAGGGTATCGCGCAGACCTTCCAGTCGGTTTCGCCGCGGCGGATGCCGAAAAGGCGAGGGCCGAAGCCGATGGCGAAGGCATCGATTTTGACATCGAAATAGCGGGCGGCCCAGTAGTGGCCGAGCTCATGAATCACGATCATGATGCCGATCAGGACCAGCATCCACCAAATACTTTCAACGAAGGCCATTCAATTCTCCTATATGCCTATACGGTGACAGACTGCCTGGCGATCCAGGATTTAGCCACGCGACGGGCTTCCAAGTCAATTTCAAGCACTTCGCCGACGGATTTCAGGGTCCGGCGAGGGACGCGAGCCAGGGTCTCTTCGACGGTGGCGGCGAGTTGAGGAAACGAGATCTCTTCTTTCAAGAACGCTTCGACAGCGATTTCGTCGGCGGCATTCAAGACACAGGTGGCCGATCCGCCGGTTTCGAAGGCCTGGTAGGCGAGGCGAAGACAAGGGAAACGGTCGAGGTCGGGCGGCGCGAAGTCCCATTGCTGGGGCTTGGTGAAATCGTAGCGAGGGACTGGCGCACTCTCGCGGTCAGGATAGGTGAGGGCGTACTGAATCGGCATGCGCATGTCGGTGGCGCAGACCTGGGCGATCACCGAGCCATCGTTGAACTCCACCAGCGCGTGAACCGTGGACTGCGGATGCACGACGACGCCAATCTCCTGCGGCGCGAAGCCGAAGAGCCAGCCGGCCTCAATCACTTCAAAGCCTTTGTTCATCATGGTAGCCGAATCGATGGTAATGCGATTGCCCATCTTCCATGTTGGATGACGCAGAGCTTGCGCGGGAGTCACGGAAGACATGTCATTTTTACTGAGGGTGCGGAAGGGTCCACCGGAGGCGGTGAGGATGAGGCGGGTGACTTCAGAGCGTCGACCAGCGCGAAGGCACTGATGGGCCCCGTTGTGTTCGGAGTCGACGGGAAGGAGTTCAGTACCGGAGGCTTGGGCGGCGGCCATGACGAGTTCGCCGCTGGCCACGAGGACCTCTTTGTTGGCGAGCCCCACAGTTTTGCCAAGCTTGACAGCTTGGTAGGTGGCGTCTAATCCGGCGACACCCACGATGGCGGACATCACGAAGTCGACTTCGGGGGCGGTGGCGGCACTGATGAGGGCATCCGGTCCGTGCAAAATGTCGGGAATTGGTGAATCTTCCAAAAACTGGAGAAGTGAGTGGCGGACGGATTCAGTAGCCACCACCACGACCTGGGGGCGGAATTCCCGAATTTGGGAGGAAAGAAGTTCGAAGTTGGTACCGGCAGCGAGGGAGTAGACAGAAAAGCGTTCCGGCATGGTCCGGAGCACGTTGAGGGTGTTGACGCCGATGGATCCAGTGGAGCCGAGAACGGCAACCTGTTTCATTTGGGGGACCTAAGAGGGTAGAAGCCCATGAGGGCTATTATATCGTTTATTGGACTGAAGCGAGAAGATTAGGCGGCGGAGAGGGTGCTTCAGGGGTCTTAATGAGGTTAGTCTCGCTTTGGTGGGAGTAAAACCTCCCCGCCTTGATTCCAATCTTAGGATACTGTTTTCGGAAATGCAAGAACTATTTTCTGGATTTTAGAATATTTTCTTAATGCTTCTTCACTTCGATACCGACTAGCCCCTCCAGGACTTTGATGGTGGCGCAAATGTCCTCTTCGCCGTGTCCGCTGGCGATGGCGGCGCGGAATTGCTGCTGAGTGATGGCGGTGAGGGGCAGCGGGACGTTGAGCTGATTGGCCGATTCCAGCATCAGGCCGATGTCTTTATGCATCCAGCGGATGGAGAAGTTAGTGGAAAAGTCGCGCCGGAAGACGTAGGGGGCTTTGAAGGAGATGAGTCCGGACTTGGCGGCGGAGTTTTCGAGGACGGTGAGCATCAGTTCGGGGTCGATGCCGGCTTTGGTGGAAAGAACCAGGCCTTCATTGAAGGCTTGGAGGATGTTGGCGAGGACGAGATTTTGGGTGAGTTTGGCGTGGAGGCCCATGCCGGGGCCGCCGCAGTAGTAGAAATTCTTGCCCATGGGTTCGAAGAAGGGCTTCACTTTTTCGTAGACGGCGGGGTCGCCACCGATCATGAAGGTGAGGGTGCCGCCTTCGGCGCCGGGACGGGAGCCGGTGCAGGGGGCATCGATGAAATGGAGCCCTTTGGCCAGCAGTTTGGCGGAGATCTTGCGGCTTTCGCCGGGCGAAACGGTGGAGCAATCGACGATGACGGTGCCGGGTTTGGCTCCGGCGGCGATGCCGTGTTCGCCGAGGATGACTTCTTCGGACATGCTGGTGTCGCCGACGCAGAGGAAGATGCACTCGGCGTGGGCGCCGACTTCCTGAGGGGTGGCACAGGCGACGCCATTTTCAGAGGCGGCGAGATCGGTGGCTTTTGAGCCGGTGTGGGACCAGACGGCGACGTGGTGGCCGGCGCGCATGAGGTGGCGGGCCATGGGGAGGCCCATAATGCCGAGTCCGAGGAAGCCGAGTTTAGCCATGCAATTTTCTCCTGATGGGGCCCGCGTGAGGCCTCAAGAGATTGTACTGCGTTTCAAGCCCACGGCGTTAAATGTGCCCCGTGGCCCAAGCCGTGGGTTATTTTTGGATGAGAAAGCGGAGAAGCAGCAGGTCGGAGGGCTGAAACTGGGTTTGCACCACGTTGGACATTTCGCCGTCCTCGACGGCCAGGTGTTGGCGAATCAGAGAATGGAGCTGATCGATGGAGACGCCGAGGGCGGTGGCGGCTTCTTCGGCGGAGTAGTGAGTTTTTAGCGGTTTGGTGGTGGCGATCTGGGTCGTCATGGTCATGGCTTGCTGTCCTTATTTCCGATAGTAGAGCAGCGGGCGAAATTCCCCAATCGGGGAAGCTTCTTAGGACCTAGGCCAAAAGTCCGTCTGGAAGCGCTCGGCGAATGGAACGGCGTACTAGGGCGTACACTCAAGGCAGGTAACGGAGTATCGAGCATGACCAAGAAAACAAAGATGAGACAGGATACGCAGGTGCTGACGGAGGGGTTTGACCCGCGCCTCTCAGTCGGCTCGGCAAGGCCAGCCGTTTTTCGCAGCTCCACCTATGTCTTTTCGACACCCGAGGCGGCGGAACGGGCGTTTGCGGTGGCGAGTGGGCGGGCCGAGGCCGAACCGGGCGAGCGGCCCGAGCTGATCTACTCGCGCATCAACCATCCCAACGCCGAGATCTTCGAGGATCAGATGGTGCCGCTGGAGAATGGGGCGACGGGGGCGGTGGTGTTCAACTCGGGGATGGCGGCAATCATGACGGCGCTGATGGCCAATCTGCAGCCGGGCGATGCCGTGGTTTACACCGTGCCGTTGTATGGCGGCACGCAGAAACTGATGGAGGACTTTCTGCCGGCTTGGGGGGTGCGGACGGTACCAGTGGTGGCCGGTGACCGCGCGGCCATGCAGCAGGCGATTCGCGGCACCTCCCCAGTGAAAGTAGTGTTTATTGAGTCGCCCGCAAACCCGACGTTGGTGATGTCCGATATTCGCGCGGCGTCGGTGGCGGCTTGGGAGTTGGGGGAGAAGCGGCCGTTACTGTTCGTGGACAATACCTTTCTCGGGCCCATATTTCAGCATCCGCTGACGCTGGGCGCGGATTTGGTGCTTTACTCGGCCACCAAGTACCTGGGCGGATTTAGCGACGTGATCGGCGGCGTGGCGCTGGCCCGGGATCCGGCGCTACTGAAGCCGTTGCGGGGCTACCGGATTCTGTTTGGCAACATTTTGCCGCCCGATGAGTGCTGGATTTTGGATAGCCGCTTGCCGACCGTGAAACTGCGGATGAACCGGCAGAGTAAGAACGCTCAGCGCATCGCCGAGGCGCTGGAGGGGCACCCGGCGTTGGAGCGAGTTCACTATCCCACGCTGTTTAAGGACGCGGAACAGCAGCGTATTTACTCGGTGCAGTGCGACTTTCCGGGTGGTATGCTGTCGATCGAATTGAAGGGGGGCAAGCCGGCGGCGTTCGAGTTTCTGCGCAAACTGCAGATCGGGCGCAATGCGGTGTCGCTGGGCGGAGTGGAGACGCTGGTGTGCCATCCGAAGAGCACGACGCATTCGGGCTTCAGCCAGGAGGCATGGCGGGTGGCGGGGATAACGGAAGGCTTGGTGAGATTGAGCATTGGGATTGAGGATTGGCGTGACCTACTGGCCGACTTTGAGCAGGCACTTTTGCCATGAATGGGCTGCCATGACTGGGTTGCAGGTGCTGGCCGCCGAGGTGACAGCCTGCGAACGGTGCCCGCGTTTGCGAGCCCACTGCATCGAGATCGCCCGGGTGAAACGCCGCGCGTACCGGGACCAGGAGTACTGGGGACGGCCGGTGCCGGGCTTTGGCGACCCGCAGGCGCGCTTGTTGATTTTGGGATTGGCACCCGGGGCGCATGGGGCGAATCGAACGGGGAGAATGTTTACGGGTGACCGGTCAGGCGAATTCCTTTTTCGGGCGTTGCACGAGACTGGGTTCGCTTCGCAGGCGGCGAGTGTGAGCCGGGACGATGGCTTGAAGTTGCGGGACTGTTACATTACGGCATCGGCCCATTGTGCGCCTCCCGATAACCGGCCGACGCCGGAGGAAGTGCGGCAATGCCGGCCATATTTGGAGCGTGAAATGGCTTTGTTGGGAAGAATGCGGGTGGTGGTGGCGTTGGGACGGTTGGCCTTCGACCAATATTTGTCGCTGTATCCGAAATCAGGGGGGCACTTTGGGCACTTTGCGCATGGAGCGGAGATGGAGATGGGAGGGCGATGGCTGATCGCGAGCTACCATCCGAGCCAGCAGAATACGCAAACCGGGCGGTTGACGGCAGAGATGCTGCGGAGTGTTTTTGAGCAGGCGCGAATTCGTTTGGAAGAATAGAGCGGTTGAATCGTACTACTAATCGGCGGTGTTAGGATAGTTTGTGCGAACTATCGCTCCGCCGGTTGCGTTCACCACTATTGAACGCAGGGCAGCGCAAAGCTACCGGTGGAAAAGCTAACCAGTTTTGAGGAGTTTCGGACCCCGTGAAGAGGAAATGGAAAATTATCATTGGCCTGGTGGTGGTGTTGAGCGCCGGCATTGCGGCGTTTGCGAGCTACCGTTTCAATCAAGCCGCCATCATCAAGGTGCAGACAGGTAAGTCGCTACGGCAGGATTTGGCGCAAGTGGTGACGGCATCGGGCGAGATTAAGCCCCGGTATTACGTGAATATTGGCACCAACGCCAATGTGCCTTCGCGTATCACCGATATCCTGGTGGTCGAAGGGCAAAAGGTGAAACGGGGCCAGTTGCTGGCGCGGCTGGAAAGCGTGCAACCGGAAGCCGATGTGGCGGCGCAACGGGCGAACGTGAGTTCGACGGAGGCGGATTCGGCGGCGTCGGAGGCGGGCGTGAAGTCAGCCGACGAAAATATTAAGACATTGCAGGCGGCGCTGGAGCGGACGAAGACCGAAGTGGAGCGGGCGAAGATCAATTTCGACCGGACGTCGAAGCTGTGGGACGAAAAGCTGGTGGCGCGGCAGGATTTCGATCAACGCCGGATTGAAGTAGATTCGGCCATGGCGGCGGTCCGCGAAGCCGAGGCGCGCATCAATCAATTCCGGGCTCAGCGGGCGCAGGCGATGGCGTCTTTGTCAGCCACCCAACGACGGATTACTTTGGCGCAGGCGAATTTGCGGCGAGCGTCGGACGTGCTGGCCCGCACGCAGTCAGTAGCGCCGCTGGACGGCGTGGTGACCAACCTGCCGGTGCGGGTAGGCGAAACGGTGGTTCCGGGGTTGCAGAATTCGTCGGCCAGCTTGATTATGACCATCGCCGACATGTCGGTGATTACGGCCGAGGTGAAGGTGGACGAGACAGACATCGTTAATGTGACTTTGGGCCAGAAGGCCGAAGTGACCATCGATGCGATGCCGAACCAAACATTTACGGGCAAGGTGATCGAGATTGGGAACACCGCGATTCTGCGTTCGTCGGGGTTGGCGGCGTCGCAAAGCGCCGTGTCGAGCCAGGAAGCGAAGGACTTTAAGGTGGTGATCGCGCTGATCAACCCGCCGGATGACATGCGGCCGGGCTTGAGTTGCACGGCACGTGTAACCACCGCCACCCGTCAGAACGCCATCACTATTCCGATTCAAGCGCTGACGGTTCGGCAAAAGGGCGATTTGGCCCCGGAGAAGAAGGGCGACAAGGATAGCCCGCCGCCGGTAGCCAATAAGGAATCGAAGAAGGAACTGCAGGGCGTGTTCGTGGTGAAAGGCGAAGTGGCCGAGTTCCGCGAAGTGAAGACGGGCATCACGGGTGCCACGGAAATTGAAGTACTCAGCGGCATTGGGGATGGCGAAGCAATTATCACGGGCAGCTATAAGGTTATCCGCACCTTGCGCAATCAGGCGAAGGTGAAGGTGGATAACAAGGTGCCGGTGAAGAGCGAGACTTAGTTAGTAAGAAGACCAATGGGAACCACGGCAGCAAACATTACAGATTTACAGGCGCGCGGCGAAGAGCTGAAGCGGCAAGGGATTGTGATCCAGAGCTACAACCTCTGGAAGACGTATGTGATGGGCGATCAGACGATCAACGCCGTTTCGGGCGTCGATATGACGATTCACCGGGGCGAGTACGTGGCGATCATGGGCCCTTCCGGGTCAGGCAAATCGACTTTGATGAACCTGATCGGCTGTTTGGACTCGCCTTCCGAAGGCCAGTATTACATCAACGGCAACCTGGCTTCGGCGATGTCCGACGACGACTTGGCGCGCATTCGCAACAAGGAAATTGGCTTCGTTTTTCAGACGTTTAATTTGCTGGCGCGGGCGACGGCACTGCACAATGTCGAACTGCCTTTGATTTACGCGGGCATCCCCACGGAGCAGCGTCAGCAGATGGCGCAGGAGCGTCTGCGGCAGGTGGACCTGGGGCAACGCATGCACCACAAGCCGAACGAGCTATCGGGTGGCCAGCGCCAGCGCGTGGCGATTGCGCGGGCCCTGGTGAACAATCCGTCGATTCTGCTGGCCGACGAACCGACCGGCGCGCTAGATTCGGCGACCGGCGTGGAAATCATGGGCCTGTTCGAGCGGCTGCATCAGCAAGGCAATACGATCATCCTGGTGACGCATGAGCATGACATTGCCATGCATGCGCACCGCGTGATCTACATTCGCGACGGCAAGATCGAAAAGGACGAGAAGACGAAGTAGAGATTTGGCGGCGGGACTTAGTGGGCGCAGCCAAGAATCCCCTCCCTGACGGTCAGGGTTCGGTAGTGCGGCGAAAGATGATGGGAAGTGAATTGTTACTCTACTCGTTATGACTGGATACGACGCCCTTCGCTTGAGCGCGGCACGGGTACGCCTGCCTTTGCGCGGCTTGATTTCTGTCACCGGTGAGGACCGCGCCCGCCTGTTGCATGCCATGAGTACGAATCAGGTGCAGACCCTCGAACCCGGCGAGTGCTGCCATACTTTTTTCTTGAACCCGCAAGGACGCATTTTGGCCGATGCCTGGGTGGCTTGCTATGCAGAGTCGCTGTTGCTGGATACGGAGCCTGCAGCCAAGGATAAGCTCTTCGCGCACCTGGACAAGTTCATCATCGCCGACGATGTGACCTTGGAAGATGTAACGATGCAGCTTTCGGCGGTGGCCTTGGAGGGTCCGCTGGCTGAGGCTTGGCCCGGCGCGTTTCCGATTTCGGCGGTGGGTGGCGTGGGCTGGCGTTCCTACACGGCGGAGGATTGGCAGTGGCTGGAGCGCTTTCCGGAGGCTTCGGCGGAGGAACTGGAACTGGTGCGGCTGGAGAATGGGCACCCGCGCTGTGGCGTGGACATTTTGGAGACGCATCTGGTGCAGGAGGCGGGGCAGATGGGGTCAGTTAGCGTCACGAAGGGCTGTTACTTGGGGCAGGAGATTGTGGAGCGGGTGCGATCGCGCGGCGCGGTCCACCGGCATTTGCGGGCGTTGAGAGTGGCGGGGAACGCGGTGCCTGCGCCGATGAGCGAGTTAATGGCGGACGGCGCGAAGGTGGGCTTTATCACGTCGGCAGCCTACTCGGACCGGCTGGGCAAGGTGGTGGCGCTGGGCATGGTGAAGGACTCGGCGGAAAAGTCCCTGCAGCTAGCCGACGGTACGCCGGTGTTGCTGGCCGAGCTCCCGTAAGGCGGCGAGGATGGCATAAGGAACGTGGACGTTTCGATGACGCCCGGTGCCGAGCTGGACGTCCGGCTTGGCTTCGCCATGATAGTCCGAGCCGCCGGTGACGATGAGGTCGAGCTGGCGGGCGATGGCGAGGTAGCGGGCGGTGGCGGCTGAATGATGGTCGGAGTGGAAGACCTCGAGCCCTTGTAGGCCGGCACCTTTGAGGCGAGCGAAAATCGCCGTTTCTTCGGGGGGAGTGCCGAGGCTCAAGCGAATGGGATGCGCGATGACCGGGATGCCACCCGCCGCTCGCACCTGATTCATTGCCTCCTCAATGGGGGGCTCTTGCATGGCGACGAAGGCAGGGGCGTGATCGCCGAGGTAGAGTTCGAAGGCTTGGTCAATGGAGGAGACGTAGCCCTGGTCGCGCAATAGGCGGGCGAAGTGTACGCGTCCGGTGATGGAGCGGCCCAGGGCTTCGGCCGCGGCGAGGGTGACGTCAAAATTCATAGCTTGGAGACGTTGGGCCATGCTTTCGTTGCGTTCGCGGCGCGCTTGTTGTACCTGGGTGAGCCAAGCGTGAAAGGCAGAAGAGGGAGCGTCGCGCAGAAAATAGGCGAGCAAGTGGGTGGCACGGCCCGCCTTTTCCGAAAGACGAGTGGAGATCTCGATGCCGCAGATCAGTTCGAGGCCGGCCTGATGAGCGGGCTCAACCGCGGCGATGTAACCGTCGAACGTGTCGTGGTCAGTGATGGCGAGAGCACGCAACCCGGCTTGGCAGGCCTTGCGCACGAGAGTGGCCGGGGCATCGGTGCCGTCGGAGTAATGCGTATGGGCGTGGAGGTCAATCAAATCGATAAGATGAATTTGATGCGGCTGACGGTTCTCATCTTTTCGTTGATTCTGCTTTTGAGCTGCCAGCCTAAACCTATGGAAGACGACTTCTTAGTATTTGAGGAAGATTACTTTAACGCGTTGCTCGCTTACCGGCCAACTTTCGGCACCGTAAGCGGGATTCATCAGTACGACGAAATGCTGGAGGATTTCCACCGGGGCCGGATCGAAGCCAGGATTGAGGAGCTGCGGGTGCAATCGGCCCGATTGGCGGCGTTGCGGGAACAGACGCTCGTGTTCGACGAATCGATTGACGCCGAGATCTTGCAGCAGCGGATTGGCGCGGAGCTGTTTGAGTTGACCGAGGAACGGACGTGGGAAACGAACCCCATGATTTATATGGGGCAGCCGGGCGAGGCCATTGACTCGCTGCTGAAACGGGACTTCGCGCCGGGCCGGGAGCGCATTCCGGCGGTGGTGGCGCGGATGCAGGGCATTCCCCGGCTGGTGGATGCGATGAAGTTGAATGTGCGAAACCCGCCGCGGGAGTTTACGGAGTTGGCGCTGCGGATGGCCGACGGGTCAGTCGCTTTCTTCAAGGAGACGGTGCCTCGCTGGGCCGCGCCGTTTGCGAAGGTGGCGGAACGAGGGAGCGTGGAGAAGGCGGCGTTGGTGGCGCAACTGGCGATGGAGGACGCGGCGTTGTGGCTGCGACGGGATTTATTGCCACGGTCAAAGGGCGATTTCGCTTTGGGCGAAGCGCGATTCTTGAAGAAGCTACGGCTCGAAGAGATGATCGACCAGCCCATGAAGCAGTTACTCGCGACCGGCGAAGCGGCGCTGGCGAGAGACGGCGAACGGTTCCGCGCGGTGGCGGAGACTTTGGCGCCGGGTGCGACGGTGGGCGAGGTGATGAGTCTGCTGGCGAATGACCATCCGCGGGAAAACGAGTTACTGGCGGCCACCCGAGCCACCCTCGAAAAGACTCGCCGTTTTCTGGTGGATAAGCAGTTGGTTACGCTGCCGAATAACTTGCGGCCCACGGTGACGGAGACGCCGCCATTTGCCCGGAATGGGGCGTTTGCTTCGATGGATTCGCCCGGGGCCTTTGAAACGCGGGCCACGGAGGCCTATTACTATGTAACTCCGCCCGAGCGCGAGTGGAGCGCGGCGCGACGGCGGCAGCACTTACGATTGTTCAATCGTCCGGTGCTGGAGATGATCACGATTCATGAGGCTTTTCCGGGTCATTATCTGCATTTTCTCTATGCAGAGCGTTTTCCTACCAAGACCCGCAAGCTAATCACCACTGGCTCGACGGTGGAAGGCTGGGCGCATTATGCGGAACAGATGATGATTGAAGAAGGCTATGGCGCGGGCGACCGGCGGCTGGAGCTGGCCCAGTTGAGCGAAGCCTTGTTACGCGACTGCCGGTTCGTGGCGGGGATCAAACTGCATACGGAGGGTTGGACGGTGAAACGGGCGGCGGAATTCTTCGTCAACGAAGCTGGCCAAGAGCCGGCGAATGCTTACGAAGAGGCGCAACGGGGCACTTACAATCCGACTTACCTGTATTACACGATGGGAAAACTGATGGTGTACCAATTGCGCAAAGACTTCCAACGGGAGCGCGGAGTGAACTATACGGTGAAGTCGTTTCACGATACTTTTGTGCGTCAAGGCGGCATTCCGTTGGCGATGATCCGGAAGATCATGCTGCCGCACCCGAGGGAGGCTCGATGATATCTATTTCGGACGCGACCATGGCGCTGCTGGAGTTACTCGACCGGCAGTGTCCGCGGGAACAATTCCCGCAGGCGATGTTTGCGGCGTATCAGCCGGATGACTTTACGAGCCCGATGGAAGAGGGCGTGTCGTTGTACTTATTTCAGGTGGATCTGGCGAGCCATCTGGCTAGCCATGGCCGGCGAGGGCCGACGCTGAATCTGTCGTATCTGATGACGGCTTGGAGCCCAGACCCGCTCCGGCAGCAAGCGCTATTGGCTTGGGCGTTAGGTGCGGCGCTCGAAAATGCGGTACTGGGGCCACATTGGAGACTGGATGTCCTGCCAGTCACGATCCCGGACATGGCCGCAGTATGGAGTATGGCGCGGGCCGGTGGGCAGCCATCGGTGGCGGTGTTGATCAGAGAGATTGAATAGCCGGTGGTCAGCTACGCGGAGTGAAATAGCCTTTGCGGGTGCGGACGATGAGATCTTTGCGAGTTTTGATTTTAATGTCGACCGGATGATAGAGGCCATCCAGTTTGAGGGGCTCGGGACGGTAGAGGATGGCGTACTGCGAACGGAGTTCGTTGGCGATGTTTTCGAAGGACTGGGTGAGGTCAGTAGCTTTAAAAGGGAAGAAGGCCGTGCCTCCCGTTTCTTGGGATAGATACTTGAGCACCTTGTCGCCGTCGGTGGGGATGCGGGTAATGTTGGTCGAGATGGAGTAGAGGACGACGTCGGCTTTTTGAGCCATCTCGAGAGCCTGATCGCGGGTGTAGCGGCTGGCATTGTCGTCGCCATCGCTCAGCAGCACGAGAGCACGGCGGAACTTGTACATTGGCTGATCCTGCATGAGCTTATCGCGGCAGGCGAAATAGATGGCATCGTAGAGGGCGGTGCCGCCGCCGGGCCGCATGCCCCGGATGGCCGTCTCGAGCTTGGCGACGTCATCGGTGAGGTCAGCCAGGAGTTGCGCCGAGTTGTCGAAGCCGACGACGATGGCGCGATCGCTCTTGGGGCGGATGACGCTTCTGACAAACTCGGATGCCGCCTCTTGTTGAAACTTGAAGCGATCGCGAATGGAATTGCTGGTGTCGACGACGATGGCCAAGCGCAGGGGCAGGTTATTTTCCGCGACGAATTCGAGGATGGTTTGTTTCTTCTTGCTCTCGACGACTTCAAAGTCTTGTTGGGTGAGATCGGTGACGAAGCGGCCTTTTTTGTCGGTGACGGTCATGAGGAAGTTGGCGCGAAAGACTTCGACGGTGATGCGACTGGGGTCATTGGGTGCTTGCGCGGAAAGCAAGATAGTACACAGGGCCACCGCAGAGATCTTTTTCATGTTGTTTTCATTATCGCGTTACCGGCGCAAAAGAAAAAGGGCTGGCCGAGGAGAACCCTGGCCAGCCCGTGGAATTTAAGCAGAGAGAGATACTCAGGTGGGGCGGCGCGCGCCGAAACTGGCAATGATGCCGATGGAGAAGGTGTTTTGGGCCTTGGCAGTGCCGAAGCCCTTGCCGCCATCGAAGAAGCCCTTGTCGGACCAATCACGGCGAAATTCGGGGCGGATGAACCAACCCGGAGCGACCTTATAATCACCGGTGAGAGTGAACTCCTGCAAGTTCTGCGCCACACCGGAAATGAAACCACCGGCGTCCTTGTAGTATTCCCAGCGGGGGCTCAAGTTGAATTTTTCGTGCAGGACGAAACGACCAGCCAAGCCGACGCCGCCGAACTTATCGGAACCGCTGCCATCGGGACGGCCGTTAGCACCGATGTCCACGTTGACATAGAAATTGGCTTTGGGATTGGGGTTGATCAAGAGGACGGTATCCCAGAAATTGCGCTTGCCTCGCGAAGTGTCAACGTTCTCGGCACCCACGTAATAGACGTTCGCCCAAGTGATCTTGTCGAAGACGACACTGCCGGTGATCCCGACGGTCTTGGCACTGTTGTTGTCCCGCTCGTTGTTCCAACCGTTCACCAACTGCCCGCCGATGTTGAAATGTTTGCCGATGGGCGCGGTGGCGCGGACGCCGAAGTGATAGAAGGGTCCGTTGTTGTAGAGATAGGCGCGCGAGTAATTCCAGTTGAGGTGGCTTTCAGTAACTTCGGCACCGGCGGCGGTGTAGAACTTACCGAAGTCGATCTGTAGGCCGTAATCCTTTTTAGGCTTCAAGCTAACGTAGGCTTGGAGGAGATTGGCCAAGCCATCACCGACACGCTTTTCGACTGGCGAAGAGGCATAGAAAGACTTGATGGTGGTACCGACGCCGAGATCGACGCGGAAGCCGACCGGTTCCGGCGCCATCTCGATGGACATCAAAGCCAGATTTAAGTCGGGCGCGCCGGAGCGAACGTCGAAAGCGCGGCCGAAGTTGTGCTTGTAGAGCGGCTTATTGGTATTGCCCGACAGATAAGCGTCGAAAACGAAGCCGAACTTTACCTTGCCCACGGCCCAGGGATCTTTGGCCGGCGGCGCGGCGGGGGTAGCTGCGGTAGGCGCGGGCGCAGGAGTTTGGGCCCAGATGGAGGCTCCGCAGAATAAAGCAAAAAAGATCGATTGAATTGATAAACGCAAGTTGTATCTCCCTGTTGGTTAACCAGCCAAGAGTGGGGGGCGGCAGTCGAATTCACCTTTTACTCTCACTGATCGGATGGCGACTCTATTTGGTGAGATTACCTTGGAGGGTCCCAGGCAATCCAATTCATTAATTAGATAGGGCCTATACGATGAGAACCCCACGGGAGCCTTAGCCGGCTTTGCCATCAGGGCCTATCCATTAGTCGCCGGGTAAGCGGCATGAGGAATTCATTAAGAATGGCTGGGGAATTTGTAAAAGACCGGGGTACGACGGATAGGTTGGAATCTTGACGAAAATGCTTTTTGCTGGGTTTCGCGTCGCAAAATAGAAGCACTCACTCGTAGCGCAATGCTTCGGTGGGGCTGAGCGAGGCGGCGCGTTTGGCGGGGAGGTAGCCGAAAGTGAGCCCGACGGCGAAAGAGACCAGAAAGGAGACGGCCACGGAGATCCAGGAGATCCGGATATCGAGGCCTTCGGCAAATTGGCGGCCGATGAGGGGAATCGCCAAGCCGATCAGCGTGCCGAGGAGGCCACCGGCGACGCTGAGCATGGTGGCTTCGGCGAGAAATTGCAGCATCACCTCACGCCGGGAAGCGCCAATGGCCATGCGCAGACCGACTTCGCGGGTCCGCTCAGTGACGGTGACGAGCATGATGTTCATGATGCCGATGCCGGAGATGACGAGCGCGATTAAAGAGACGAGGATCAAGACTAGCGTGAGCAAAGTGCCGATCTGCTGGGCGGTATCGAGAATGGGGCCCAGATTGTCGACGAAATAGCGCGCGCCGGGACGATGGCGGCCTTCGAGCACGCGGCGGACATCGAGCGTGAGGGGCCCGACATCCTGGGCGCGGCGGGCCTGAATGTAGACGGGATCGATGCGCTCGACCCGCACGAAGTACTTGAGCACGGTGATGGGGATGATGACGGTGCGCTCGCCGAGTTCACTGAGGCCGAAGGTGGGAGTGCGCTCCTTGAACGTGCCAATGACGGTGAACTGGAAGCCCTTGAGCTTGAGCACCTGTCCGATGGCGGCGGACTGGCTGCCGTAGAGGTCGCGCGCCAGTTTCTCGGTGAGCATGGCCACTTTGGCGCGCGCGGCGACCTCGCCCGCGTCCATGAAGCGGCCGGAGAGAATGGCGAGATTCCGGACACGCGGGTAATATTCGTCGGAGCCTTGAACGGCCAATTCCTGGGGCTTGCCATTGATGGCGAGAAAGTCATTGGACGACATGACGGCGGTGGCGGCGACGATGCGTTCGGAGAGGGCAAGGCGAAGGGCCTCGACGTCGGCCAGGTTGACGAAGTCGTTTTGCACTTGGTCGGCGTCGCGCGATCCGGCTTCGTAATAGGCCCAGATGACGTTGGAACCGATGCCGCGAATCTGCTCGAGAATCAGTTCGGTGCTGGTGAGCGAAATCGTGACGACGAGAATGACGCTGGCGTTGCCGATGACGAGCCCGAGGGCGGTGAGGATGGAGCGTAGCTTATTGGCGGCCAAGGCGCGGACGCTGACGGCCAACACTTCCTGCAAATGCATTTCCTTCCAGCGTAGCCGAATGTCGGAAACTAGGAGGAGATGACTAACGATGGAATGCGGGTGGCTCGCCTGACGTCAGCGAGATTGCTGACGGCGGAGATCAAGCATTTGGCGTTCGAGGTGCCGGGCGTTGAGGAACTGGAGTTTGAGGCGGGGCAGTTTGTTTCGTTCACGGAGGAGATTCGGGGCAAGCAGGTGACTCGGGCTTACTCGATTGCGTCGCGTCCAGATGGGAACCGGTTTGAGCTGTGTTTGAACGTGGTGACGGATGGGTACTTTTCACCGTATCTATTCGGGTTGGAGACGGGGGCGGAAGTGCCCATGAAGGGTCCGTTGGGGACGTTTGTGTTGCGGGCACCGGTTCGTGAGACGGTGATGGTGGCCACCGGCACCGGTATTTCGCCATTTCGGGGGATGCTGGCGGAGGCTTTGGAACGGCACACCGCGCAACGGTTCACGTTAATTTTTGGCGCGCGGCATGAGCATGGTCTGGTGTTTGCGGATGAGTTTCGCGATTGGGAGAAGCAGTTTGCCAATTTTCGCTTCGTGCCGACGCTGACTCGACCGGGGGCGGATTGGAAGGGGCGCGAGGGCAGGGTACAGCCGCTGGTGTTGGAGGCGGTGGGGGAGCGTCGTGACATGGATGTGTACGTCTGTGGGTTGAGGGCGATGGTCGATGACGTGCGGGCGATTCTGAAGGGTCGCGGTTTTGATCGTAAGCAGATTATCAGCGAGAAATACGACTAGCCGGTGGGATGGGAAGGAGGCGGCTGGTCCACCCGCAAAAGGATATTTTCGTTCCCCCCACGCTCCCCACATTTTCAGGTGGCTGGGGTCGGTGGTGCTGCGACCCCAGGGTTGAAAAGAAAGGGGTTATTTGTTTTTCTTTTGGTCGAGGACCTTTTTTTCGGCGGCTTGCTCCAGGGCCGCTTGCTGTTGCTCTTTTTTGTAGCGTTCGGAGTAGACCTCGTTCATGAGGGTGGTAAGATACTCGCCCACCAGGCGGTCATTCCTGGTCCAAAGGGTGGCCTTGCGTTCCAGGTGGGCGATGGCTTTGGGGCGTTGATCCTGGGCGACCAGGGCCATGGCGTAGTTGCGGTGGGCTAGAGCAAAACCCAGATCGAGCGTGAAGGCTTGTTCGAAGTATTTCTCGGCTTTGGGAAACTCTTTGCGTTGGGCGGCGTAAGAGCCTAGATTGTTATAAGCGATGGCGCCGGTACGGGCATCGAGCCCAAGGTTTAGGGCTTCGATGAAACTTTGTTCGGCTTCGGGGATCCGGTTCACGTTCTGAAGAGCGATGCCACGTTCGAAGCGCGCATCGGCCGATTGAGGGACTTGTTTCACCGCCTGATCAAGAACAGCGATCGATTCAGCCGAGCGTCGTTGGGAGGTAAGGGCGCGCCCGTAGCCGACCCAGGCCAGGGCGGAATCCGGTCTCGCTTTGGTGACAGCGCGAAGATGTTTTTCGGCGCCGGCGGGACTTCCCTGCCCCGCTAGAGCGAGGCCGAGGCCAAGCCTGGCCTCGGCGTTGGTGGGATCGATTTCTATGGCATGTTGAAGTAAGGGGATGGTTGCTTGAAAGTGATGGAGGTGCGCCCAGGAGAGGGCGGCAAAGGCCAGCAGCGGAATGACAGCCAGTTTGCCGGACCATGATCGCCAGGCGGGTGGGATGGCGAACACGGCGGCCGCCATGAGCCCGAGGTGTGGCAGGTAAACAGTGTGGTCGGCGCGACCCCAGACGGTGGGTAGGATCAGGCTGGGCAGAATGAGAATGACGAACCATGCCGCGCCTAACTTCAGCAGGGGCAAGCGCGCCGCCGAGATTATGGCGGTCAGGATCGCGGCGATAGCCACTCCGAAGGCGGTGGCCACTAAATTGATTGCCGGAACTCGCGCGATGGAGAGATTCATGGGCCAGAGTGTCGCCCAGACTTGGCCATCGAGTTTGCCGAGAGCCTGCGTGAGTGGCCAGATGGGGACGGAT
The DNA here is from genome assembly GCA_031367405.1 of Bryobacteraceae bacterium. Taxonomy (GTDB): domain Bacteria; phylum Acidobacteriota; class Terriglobia; order Bryobacterales; family Bryobacteraceae; genus JALHNI01. The sequence continues at coordinate 42,560 of JANLPT010000033.1, read as the reverse complement.
GGCAGCAAGGAGTCATGGTCTGGCCCGCCCAGAGCCCGCATGGCGAGAGCCGCCGCGCCGAGAGCCAAGAGAGTGCCTGATTCTCGCCAGTCGATCTTCCGCTCGAGCACCCAGCGGTCAAGCAACAGAAGAAGCAAGCCCAGGGGCGCAGCGGCGGGGCTCGCCAGCATGGCCAGGGCACCCAGGGGAATCGCCGCCCAGCGGCTATTGCGGCGATGAGCCTCAAGGGCGAGGAGGACGAATAGAGTGGCGAGTAAGTCACCGCGGCCGGAGACCCAGGAGACGGATTCGACACGCAGCGGGTGGAGGGAAAACAGCGCGGCGGCGATGACGCTGGGCGCGTTCTGGCCGGTGAGTTTGGAGAGGAACCGGCAAAAGAGCCCGGTATTCACCAGATGGAGCAACAGGCTGACCAGGTGATGAGCGCCGGCGTTCTGGAAACCGAAGAGGCGGAAGTCGAGTTGATGGGAGAGCCAGGTGACGGGCTGCCAGACGAAGGGGTTGGTAAAAGCCCAGGACGGGCCGAGTTGGGCGAGGTCCTGTTGGAGGAGACGAGGGTTATCATCCAGCTGAAGAAAAGGGAAGCCCGCAATGGGCGAATAGAGGAGGGCGACAACAGCCAGCAGGAACGCGGCTAGCATCGGCCAACGCAGGTCGCGCTGGACAATTCGAGACTTGGACATCTAAGAGGAGTTTACCTTGCTGGGAGAAAAAGAGAAACGGGCGGCCCAAGGGAAGGACCGCCCGCGAAAAGGACAACTGGCCAGCTACTTTTTGGCCGGAGCTTCTTCAGTGACGATTCCGGTTTGGGTGGGCATGCGGGCGGCTTTCACCTTTTTGGTTTCGACAGCCCTCTGGACCCAGCTATCGGCTTCGCCGGAGTATTGCTTGGCGAGAGCTGGCGTGTCGGAGATGTCAGCTTTCTCGCGAAGCAAGAGATTCAGGTAAGCCATGGCGTCGTCGTATTCTTTATCGACCTCAATCGCCTTGCGCATGGCGGCCATGCCCTCTTCAATGATCGGCAGGTTGCGCGCCGCCAATTGAGCGCGGACTTTCGGGTCCTTGATGGGGCCCGGGTCTTCGTCCTTCATCTTTAATTCGACGCGGGCTTTTTTGCGGATCGGATAAGTCTTGGCCCAAGCGATAACGCCGATGGTGTAAAGGCTTTCCTTAGCGCTGGGGTCTACTTTGAGAATTTTTTCGTGCCAGAGCTTGGCTTCGTCGAGTTTCTTGAACTTATCTTCGAGAGACGTAAATCCTTGGGCTTCATCGTAATGCAGTGAGGCGATGGACTGGAGCGCCAACTTATTGGTAGGCTCCTGCTCATACACTTTGGTGAATTCTTCCATAGCCCGTTTGGCAAAGTTGCGATTCTCGTCGCTTTCAGCTCCGGGAATGTATTGGCTGCGGTAGGCGGTAGCCAGATATAAACGAGCGGTGGAGAGGGAAGGATCGAGTTCCACGGCGGTTTTGAAGTGACTAACGGCATCGGCGAATTTAGCGTTTTTGAAGGCGTTGACACCTTGGTTCAAATTGTCGCGCGCGCGTAACTTTTCGCAACCGGAGGAGACGAACAGCAAGCTGGCGGTGGCGGCCAGGACAAAGATGGTTGAACGGTTCTGCATGGCCTTAGTTTCCGCTCTCCACGCCTTTGGTCATCAAGCCGACTTTGTCAATGGCGGCGCCTTTGGCAATATCGATGGCCCGGGCCACGTACTGAAATTCGAGGTCCGGATCGCCTTTGACGAAGACGACGCGTTCGGCGCGGGTTTTGAACACCTCAATGAGGCGCGCCCCGAGGGTGGCTTCGGTGATGTCCTCGGTGTTCAGCTTCATGTGCTTGTCCTTGTCGATCAAGATGACCACGGTTCGATCCTGATCGGGGGGCGGCGGGGGACTATTCTTCGGCGGCGGTTGGGGCACCAGCGCCTCCAGGCCTTTCGGCGTGAGGGGCGTGATCACCATGAAGATGATCATCAATACCAGCAACACATCAATGAGCGGTGTCATGTTAATGTTCGGCTGGGGTCCACCCTTGCTCGAACCAACTGCCATTGCCATATCGTAGACTCCTGTTTTTCTATCGCTCTTTTAAATTGCCAGTACGCGTGGCGGCCTATTTGACTTCACGGCGGCGTTTGGCCGCAGCATCCTGGTCAAGTTCCGCCAGGAGACCCACGTTATCGACACCCGCCGCGCGAAGGTTATCGACGACATCGGCTACTTTACCGTAGAGGGCCCGCATGTCAGCGTTAATAAATACGGTCTTATCGAGACGGTTCGTTAGCAGGTCCTTCACCTTTTGGGGGAGTTGGTCCGGGGGAATCTTGGTAGTTCCCAAGTAGACGCCGCCATCCTTGGTGACCGACACTAAGACCGCGTCTTCTTTGTCCGCATCCTGCATCGCGATCGGGTTAGCGGTTTTGACCTTGTCGACTGACTGGCCCTTCGTCAACATGGGAGTGATCACCATGAAGATAATGAGCATTACCAACATCACGTCCACGAGGGGGGTGACGTTGATGTCATTCAACACCGTGGGAGGTGCTTGCTTCTTCTTCATTTCCATATTTTTACTGCGCTCCTAGATCAACGTAATGTTAGCCGGGAAAAATACAGCACGGGGAGAGGGCGGAGGAATCCAACCGCCCCTATCCGGCAAAGTGGCCCCGTGAAATCAACTCGCTTAGGAACTAGACTACTTGGCGGCCTTTTGCGTCCGTTTGATGAAATAGTCGATCAGCTCGGAGCTGGAGTTATTCATCTCGATGTTAAACGCTTCGATTTTGTTGGCGAAGTAGTTGAACATCATCACGGCGGGGATGGCGACGAAGAGACCGAAAGCGGTGGTGACGAGAGCTTCGGAGATACCGCCGGCCACGGCGCTGAGACCGGTCGCCTTCTGGCTGGCGATGCCTTTGAAGGCGTTGATGATGCCGATAACCGTGCCGAGCAATCCGACGAAGGGGCCGGTGGAACCGATGGTAGCGAGCGAACTGATGCCGCGCTTCAATTCGGCTCCGACGATGGCTTCGGCACGCTCGAGAGCGCGCTTGGAGGCCTCAATTTGCTCGCCAGAAATATCGGGCGACATTTGATGAGCGCGAAACTCCTGTAATCCAGCCACGACGACTTTGGCCAAGTGACTTTTCTTGTAACGATCAGCGATTTTAATCGCTTCGTCCAGTTTGCCTTCGCGCAAAGCGCCGGCCACAGCCGGAGCAAATTGCCGCGACTGCGTTCGGGTGGCGTGGAAGGCCATTAAGCGATCGATCATGACACCGATCGACCAAGCCGACATGATGAAGAGCACGACGACGACGCCGCGTGCCAACCAATCCATTTGCCCCCACATGCCACGAAGGTCGAAGGAAACTTGACCCTCTTGCAGCAAAAGGAAGGCCCAAACCTGCATCTGTAAAACCATGATTCTCTCTCCTGCGAGTTGATTTGCGAAATTTTAGCGAATAAACAGAAGTTACCTTCTGCGAACTTGTACTGGGCGCAGCCTGACTACTGGCTGAGCGTAAAATTGACGTCGATGGTGGTGGCCACTTCGACTGGCTCGCCGTTCAGTTGAGTGGGTTGGTAGACCCACTGCTTGACCGCTTCTTGAGCCGACGGAATCAGCAAGGGATGGCCGGAGACCAACCGCAGCTGTTGAATGGTGCCATCCTTGGCAATCACCGCTTCGAAACGGACGGTACCTTGAATACGCGCCTGCTTGGCGAGCGGTGGATAAGTCGGTTTCGGCTGCCGGACGATGCGGGCCGACTGAACATTGCCACCCACGCGGATGCGGGAAGGGGTGACGGGTTTGGGCTCTTCCTTTTTAGGAGGAGGAGGAGGGGGCGCGGACGGAATGCCGCCCAGGATGCCACCGAGGACGCCGCCACCGCCGCCGGGCACACCGCCAGGGACGCCGCCCACCACGCCGCTCGTCGGAGCGGGAGCCTCTTCTTCCACAATCTTGGCGATTTTCTGGATGGTCTTCGGCGCCATCAATTTGTTGGCATCGAACTGCTTCGGGATCACCTTCTGCACCTTAATCACCACTTCCGGAGGCGGAGGCGGCGGCGGGGGAGGAGGCGGAGGCGGTGCCACCAAAACACTCGAAAGCTGGGAGTGCGGCAAGGCCTCGTAGTAGATCAAAGGGATAATGATCGCGACCACGACCAACAGGCTCTGAACCAACATCGAAATCAGAAGGGAACTGCGGCGCGCGGCGGCGTCCTTTTCCTGAATCAGGCTTTGTTCAAACATAAAACCTCTCTCCTCAAGACAATAATTTCAAGGCTTACTTCGCCGCGAGAACGGTCTTCTTCCGGCTCTCCAAGTAGTCGCGTAAATATATCACAATTGGCGCGGCGATGAAGATAGAAGAATAGGTTCCGACGATGATACCAGCAACCAACGCAAACGCAAAGCCGTGCAAGACGGGGCCACCAAAAAGATAGAGGGCCAAGCACGTTAAAAAGGTTAAACCCGCCGTCAAGGTGGTCCGGCTGAGGGTTTGATTCAAACTCAAGTTGACAATTTTCTCATACGTCTCACGGCGGATGAGCTTTTGATTTTCGCGAATCCGGTCGAAGACGACGATAGTGTCATTCATGGAATAGCCTACCAGGGTGAGCAACGCGGCCACCACGGTAAGGTCAATCGGTTTGTTGAACAGCGAGAACAGTCCCACGGTCATGATGGTGTCGTGGAAAACTGCGGCCACGGCCCCTAGACCATAAATCCATTCGAAGCGGAAGGCAATGTAGATGAGCATCGCGCCTAGAGCGTACAGGGTCGCCAAAAGGGCTTGATTGCGCAATTCGCCCGTGACTTTCGGACTGACGACCTCCACATTGCGAATAGAAAACTTTGACAACGCCAACTCTTGCTTCAATACCGGCATCATGGCCGGCGTGACACCGGTGACCTTGGAGAGTTCATCCAGACTACCGATCAACCCCGAACGAGGAGGAGTGTTGCGGTAGTTTAGCATTTCCTGGGTGACCTCATTCAACTGGATGTCATTAAGAGAGACACCACTGCGGGCAAGAGGTTCCCGAAGCTTTTCAGCTAAAGTTTCCTGGCCGACATTGTGAAAGTCGAGTTTACCGGGAGCGGCACTGAACATGGTGGCGAGCGTCTGCACCACTTGACCGCGGGCGGCCTGGAGGGCCAGCGCACGCGCTTCGGGCGTGCCTTCCTTAAGTTCTACGCCGATCTGGAGATCGTTGGCCCCAGAGACCTCCTGGACGGTGATTTCACCCTTGATGGCCTGGGACAGCGCCTTGCGGATTTCATCCACGGGAGGACGGCTGGAGAAGCGGACATCGAGGAGTGCGCCACCGCGGAAGTCGAGGCCGTATTCCGGCCCGCCTTTGACCACCAAGCTGACGATTCCCGCAGCGGTAAGCACCAGCGAGAAAATGATAAAGGGCCACTTCTTGCCCAGAAAGTCGAAATTTGTGTCCTTGAAAATGTACATGTATGCGACTCAACCGAACAACGCCGGCAGGTGAGCAGATCGAATCAACTTTCCGCTAGAACCTACGACAGACACCGCTCGACTCCTTGAAGTTCCCGATTCGCCGAAATAAAACGGCATAGGCGGGAACTTTTTCCCTTCAAATCTTATTTTTGGCTCAGATGCTGAGCTTTTCAACTTTTTTCCCGGAGAGTTCCCAATCGAAAATCACCCGGGAGACAAACACAGCCGTGAAAACATTGGCGAGCAAGCCTAAAACAAGACTTACGGCGAACCCCTTGACCTGCGTCGTGCCGAAGACGAAGAGCAGGGCGCACGAAACGATGGTGGTGACGTGCGTGTCAACGATGGTGAGAAACGCTTTGCTGAATCCGGCCGAGACAGCGGCGGCGGGACCTTTGCCCGCCGCCAATTCTTCACGAATTCTCTCGAAGATGAGGACGTTCGAATCGACGGCCATGCCGATCAGGAGGACGATGCCGGCAATGCCAGGCAACGTGAGCACCGCGCCGAAGTAGGCGAGCGCCGCGATGAGGATGACCGCGTTCAGGATCAAGGCCAACGAGGCGTTGATGCCAGCCTTTTTGTAGTAGACGAGCATGACGAGGATGACGGCGATGAGTCCGGCGAGGCCGGAGTAAAGACCTTGGCGGATGGAGTCGGCACCGAGCGACGGTCCGACGCTACGCTCTTCGAGGTATTGGAGGCTGGCGGGGAGCGAACCGGCTTTGAGGACGAGCGATAAATCGGCGGCGTCCTGCTGGCTGGCCGCGCCATTGATGCGCCCGTTATCGGAAATTTTGCCTTCAATGACGGGGGCGCTGCGAATCTGATTGTCGAGCACGATGGCCAGTTGTTTGCCGATGTTGGCCTCAGTGTGCCTTTCGAAGCGGCGGGCACCGTCCTGGCTCAGAACGAAGCTGGTCTCCCAGCGGCCGGTTTGCGGGTCCTGGCTGGGGCGCGAATCGCGGACGTCGCGGCCAGTGATGACAGGGCTCCGCTCGAGGAGATACCAGGTTTCGCCGCCACCCTGGGCGTTGCGCTCGCTCTTTAAAGCCTTGGTGTTGGGGGGCAGGACGCCATTGAAGTTGGTCATCATCTGCTCGCGGCCCTGGAAAGGACCTTCTTTGACGGGGTAAAGCTCAAGCATGGCCGCCGTCTGAATGATCTGCTTGATGCGGGCCGGATCGTCGACGCCCGGCAGCTGAATCAACAGTTCCGAATCATCCTCACTGCGTCCGCGCTGTTGGACGGAGCTTTCGGCGACGCCCAAGGCGTTGATGCGCTTATCGATGGTGGAGAGAGCCCGGTTGAGGGTGTCGCGCCGGAGGGCGAGGGCCGCCGTCTTCTTGATGGTGAGGCGCAGATCGCTGCCGACACTGCCCATGTCCCATTGCTGGCCGTATTGTTCGGTAATGATCGTGCGGGCTTCGCGAGTCTTGTTGGGGTCGAGGCCCTTGATGACGATCTCAATCTTGCCGGCGTCGGCCAAGGTTTGAGGATCGTTGCGGTCGAGCCCGCCGTAGCTGATGCCAGCCTTGCGGAACTCGTCGCGTAAACGATCGATCACCTGGTCGGCCTCGGCGCGGAACGCATCCTGCACCTGTACCTGGACGACCAGTTGGCTGCCGCCCTTCAGGTCGAGACCGAGTTTGATGTTGTTGTTGAAATTATCGACGAGCTCTTTTTGGCTCTTCGGCAATCCCACGATGCCATAAAGGCTGACGAGCACCGTCGCGACGATGATGCCCACTTTGTAATAAAGATTTCTTCGCATTTCTGATTTTTGCCTAAACTATGATTTCTTCTCGCCCGCGATTCCCGGCCCCGTAAACCCGGAGACAGCGGCGCGCGAAATCTGGAGTTTGATATTGTCGGGTTTTACTTGCAGCACCAGGGTATCATCCCCGTCGTTGATGCGGTAAACCGTGCCCACAATGCCCCCCGTGGTGACGACGGTGTCGCCGCTCTTCAAATTGTCCACGAGCGCCTTTTGCTGCTTCTTTTGCCGTTGCATAGGCAGGAAGAGCAAAAAATAAAAGACGACCATGATGAGCACCATGGGCAAGAAGCTCAGGAGCTGGCTGGGTTGTTGCTGGATGTAAAGGGCGAGGAGGATGTTCACCGTGTTATTGACTCGAATGCCATAGACAGGACCAGTTTAGCCGCTGCCGGGCTCATACTGCCACCTGGATGCCTCACAATGACAACTCCCAGACGGTCGAGCGAAACCTCAGTTTTGACGGGATGGTCCCAAGAAATTTAGACTGACGCATCCGGCGGGCGATGTCAAGGAACCGTCGCCTATATCGATGTCCAGTACCATTGGCGGACGGCGCGCGCTAATCTGATATTTGGAACAAGCGCAAGTCAGCGTCCTCGACACGGGAGGACAATATTGCCATTTAATCGCCCGCCGCGTCCGCGAGTTGGGGGTTTATGCCAATGTATTTCCGTGTGACACCCCGGCGGAAACCTTCCGGAATCATCGGGGATTGATCATTTCCGGGGGCCCAGCGAGCGTCTACGAGGCTGGGAGCCCGCTGCTGGACACCGCAACCCTCACCCTGGGCATCCCCGTGTTGGGCATCTGCTACGGCCAGCAGCTGTTTGCCTTTCAGCTGGACGGACACGTCGCGCCTGGAACAAAAGGCGAATACGGCTTGGCGCACGTTGAACTGGGAGAGTCGCCGCTCTTTGCCGGGTTGACGGGACGCCAGCAAGTTTGGATGAGCCACCGCGACCAAGTGGACCGGTTGCCTTCCGGCTTTGGGCTGCTGGGATCTACCGGCACATGCCCGATTGCGGCGATCAGCGATGAGGAGCGGCGGCTGTATGGGCTGCAATTTCATCCGGAGGTGGTGCAGACGTTGGGCGGCCAGCGGATGATGGAGAACTTTATCTTCGGCATTTGCGGGTGCGTGAGGGATTGGGAACCGGCGCACCAATTGCCGGTGGTGGAGCAGGAGATCCGGGAGATAGCGGGCACGCGATCCGTCTTTTTCTTTGCGTCGGGGGGCGTTGATTCCACGGTCGCGTACACGATTTGCCTGCGAGCGTTGGGTCCGGAACGTGTACACGCGACTTACGTCGATACCGGACTCATGCGGGAGGGGGAAACCGAGTTTGTGCGCGGGGTCTTTGAGACGCTGGCGGCGGGCTCATTCAATGTCGATGATGCGCGGGAGCAGTTTCTGAGTAAGCTAGGCGCGGTGCGTGAGCCGGAAGCGAAACGGTCAATTATCGGCGAGGAATTTGTGGCGGTACAGTCGAGGATTCTCGAAAGCGGCCACTATCTGGACGGCGATTGGATCCTAGGTCAGGGCACGATTTATCCGGATACGATTGAGTCCGGGGGGACGAAGAAAGCAGAGTTGATTAAGACGCACCACAATCGCGTGGCGGGCATCCAGAAACTGATGGAAGAGAACCGGCTGGTGGAGCCGTTGCGGGAGTTCTACAAGGACGAGGTTCGCCAGCTGGGGCGGGCGCTGGGTTTACCGGACGACTTACTCGATCGTCACCCGTTTCCAGGGCCGGGTTTGGCCATCCGCTGCCTTTGCCACGCTGAGCATGCGGCTCTCGAGAAGACGGGCGATGGTTGGCTGATGCCGATCCGGACGGTGGGCGTGCAAGGCGACAGCCGTACTTACCGGGCGGTGCTGGCGATTGACCGGCCCGACCATGAATTGGCTACCGAAATCGCCAATCGCGATGCGCGCATTAACCGCGTGGTGAGTTGCTTGGCAGCGCTGGCACCGGTGGGTGAGTTACAAGTATTTCCCAGTACGTTGAGCCGCCAGCGGTTGGACACGCTCCGGCGGGCCGATGCCATCGTGAGGAGACTGTCTGACGAGTCAGGTTATGACCGAACGATATGGCAATTTCCCGTGGTTCTGATCCCGGTGGGCACGGCGGAAAGGCCCGATTCTATTGTGCTTCGACCGATCGACTCGGTGGATGGCATGACGGCTACGGCGACGGCGATTCCGGCGGATTTGTCGGCACAGATGACTGCCGCGTTACTCGCGATTGCGGGCATCGCGGCTGTGTTTTTAGACCTGACGCATAAGCCGCCGGGGACGATCGAATGGGAATAGATTCCCGGCTTGCCACTTATAGGAAAGGGCTAGGCGGTTACAACTTACTTGGCTCCCGGGACTTTCTTAGCGGGCGGAGCTGCGGGCGGTGCGCCGGGTTTGGCCGGGGCGGCGGCGGGAGTGGGCGCGAGGGAGGAAGGCGCACTGTTGTCGTAAAGCCGGATGACGTCGGCGGTGATGTCGACGCCGTTGGCGACCCAGAGCACAGGCGAGGTCTGCTGATTGCTGACATCGAGAATGATGGTGAAGCCATTGTCGCGGGAGTACTTGTCGAGCACCTGCATGATGCGACCGCCCAGGTCATTGAGTAACTTACCCTGCTCCTGTTGGCTTTCGGCTTCCGCGTCTTCAGCCATGCGCTTCAGCGACGTTTTGTTCTGTTCGATGTCCGTGGCCAGCTTGCGGAGCGTGTCAGCGCTGGCAGTGTTGGCGCTCTTGCGCTGTTGGTCTTCCATTTGGGCGATTTGCGCCTGCTTGGTTTCCAACTCTTTACGCTTGGGCTCAATCTTGCTCTGCAGCTGTTGCACGGCCTTCTGGCCGTCCTTGGTGCCGATGATGGCCTGCTGAATGCTGATGGTGCCTATCTTCGCCGGTGGAGTTTGCGCCACGGCCAGATTACTCAAGCCCAGGCACAAGACCCCCACAAAGAAGGAACCGGCGGGCAAACGAAAGTCGTTCAATTTCACTGTCTCAATCTCCTTGTCAATCTTACGACGAGATGGACGCCCGGGCGGCCAAATCGTTTCCCGCTTGGGGCGGAGGGCTAAAACGTCCGTCTAATGGTAAACCGGAATACGCGCGCCTTCTCGAAGAAGGGAGACGCCCTGCCGAACAGAGCCACCGACTGAAGGAAGGTGGCCTGGTTGGGAAAATAGGAGCGGTCAGCGACGATCGGCTGTTGCAAGAAGGTCTCTGCCCGCATGGGATTGTAGGCCCAATAGAACCGGAATGGCGCGTTGACCACCGGCATCATAATTTGCATTTCGACGCCCGTGGACATGCGCATTTTCTGGGTGGCCTCGGCCACCGGGATGCGTTTGTCGAAGCCGGCTTGAGGGAAGAGCGCATTCAAGTCATCGACGCGGCTCTGGTTAAGATTCAATTGGCCGCGGTTGGTGACCCGGTTGACACCGGTATCGATAAAGGCCGCTACGACTACCGGCCCAAAGATCGGAATGCGGTATTCGATATTATTCAACAGCTGCGTATCGCCGCCGATGAACGTTAATTGGTAAGTGGGAATGCGGAGCGTCACCGGCACTAGGACTTGGACACCGTCTTGAATGACGCGCTGCGTGCGGGCAGAACCATCGGCATTTAGGACGTTGACAGTTCCTTCGGAGGGCAGGTAAGCAAAGGGACTAATGCTCCAGATGTTAAAGCCACGGATATCGTTTTCGCCGCCCATATAGAATCGTGAGAAAGGCGGCGCGGCGCGACCGCCGAAGCCGCTGATGTAACGGCCCAGAAAGCGGGTACCGATGACATGGCCTTTCTTAAAGCCAGCCCGGAAATATTTAAATTCGGCGGTCGGCGCGATTTCGTTGACGTTACCGCCCAGGAAGCTACCGGCGAATTGGGTGGAGAGGAAGACGCTCTTGCCTCGCGAGGGGGTGATCGGATGGTCAATGGTGTTGAACGTGTAAGAGGGCGTGATGGCACTCGACTTGATCCCGGATAAGGTATTGGGGCCCGAAAGACCCTGGAAATTGATGTACTTGAAGTAAGTGTCCGCCGACTCCGATTGCGTTTTAATGCTGTTCACGTTGTAGGCATAGGTGAGGGTGACACGGGCGAAGCTGCGCTTGAGCACGGTGCTGGCGAAGGTGGTGAAACCATAGCCATTCGATACGTAATTGAGCAGATTATTCTGACCTAGAGAGTTAAAGTAGGGCAACAAATTACGTCCGGAAAGCAGCGATACTTCGCGGCCCTGGTTGTAATTGAAGCGCTGCGTGGAGACGGTGAAACCCACCTGGATCGGCTTATCGAGGAAGTAGGGTTCGGTGAAGCCAAAACTCACTGAGCGGATACGGTCACCGATTTGTGAATCGAGGGAGAGCGTTTCGCCTAAGCCCAGGAAGTTGTTCGTTGAATAGCCGAAGCTGACGAAGCTACCGGCGATGCCGGAGACGCCGCCCGAAAGCTGCACAGAGTTCTTACCGCGCTCTTTTACTTTTAAGGTGACATCGACCGTATTGTTCTTGGTATCGCGCGTGATGGTGGCTGACTCTTGTTCCTTCAAAACTTCGAAGTAGCCGAGCTGATTGAGCCGCAGCAGGGAGATTTCCCAGAGGCGGGAGTTGAATAAGTCGCCTTCGTCAATCAATACTTCGCGGCGGATTACTTTGTCGCGAGTAGTGGTGTTGCCCGTAAAATCTAGACGGCGCACGAAGAACTGCTTCCCTTCGTCGACGCTTAGCGTGAGATCGATCTTATCGGAGTTCGGCTGGGGCTCAAAACCGGGCTCGGGTACCATATCCAGGAAGCCAAACTCGCCGTATAGTTTACGGAGCTGCTCCAGGCCTTTCTGGAGTTTTTGGGTGGAGAAAATATCGCCCTCGCCCATGCCGAAGACCGGCTTGAACAACGATTCCGGCGTGCGGAAGAATTTGACGCCCGAGAAGTTGATCTTATTCAACCGGTAGCGGCGGCCTTCTTCGACGGTGATGGAGAGGTCAGCGGCTTTGCCGGGCTTGCCTTTGGGCCAGAAGATCAAGGGGCGAATGCGGCCGGGGACGGTATCGCGCATCTTGAATTCGGAGCCGGTGGCGCGGGCCGAAAAGTAGCCGCGTTCCTGATAAAACTGCCGGATGCGATCCTTATCTTCTTCAAGCTTGCTGGAATCGAAGGTGCGCGAGAAGAGTTCCTCGGCAATGATCGAGCGGGGAATGCCGATCGGTTTCAAATTCTTCATGGCGCGGCGGACCATTTTGTCGCTGAAGACAGAATTGCCCTCGATATTAATGTTGCCGACTTTTACCTTGGGGCCTTCGGTGACTTTGAAGGTGACTTCGAGCGAGGAAGGCGGAATCTGGCGCACTTCAGGAGTAACGGTAGCAAACTGACGGCCACGCTCCGCCAGGTATTCTTTCAGCACGTTAGCGGCGCGCTGCACCTTATTGGGATCGTATTGCGATTCCACTTGGAGGCCGACGCGGCGCTCTTTAAAGCGATCGAGAATTTCAGATACGGTGACGGATTTGGCACCATCGTACTTGATGGAGCGGACGACGCGGCGTTCCGTAACTAGCCAGCGTAGAATCCAGCCCGTGGTGCCGGCTTCGCGCTCGAGGCGCAAATCGTCGAAGCGACCGGTATTCCATAGCGCCATGAAGTCCCGGTTGAGGGTTTCGGCTTCGTACTTGTCGCCTTTTTTGGTAAAAATGAGGGCTTTGAGGGTGTCTTGCGGGACACGGCGAGCGCCGCGAAACTCAATCGATTCAATGACATCCTCGGCGGGGGCCTTAGGGGCGTCAACGGGTTGAGGGTTTTCGAGCGCCGGCCGGGCGAGGGGCGGTTGACCCGGTTTTACCGCCGGAGGAGGCTCGGGCTTTACGGGATCGGCTTGAGGCACAGACTCAAAGGGGTTCTGTTTCTTCTGAGGCGGGGGCGGCTGGGCAGCTGCTGGTTGACCAGCGGCGACCTGTCCATTGCCCTGTGGAGCGGGGGCCGCTTGCGCGAGCAAGCGAACAGCTCCTCCATTCAGAATGAAAAAAAGCCCAAATGCAATGAGGTAAGAGAAAAGTGCGCTCAGGCAAGAATGCCTGGAGAACTGCATCAGAAGCTCGGTCCTTTCCTCTCTGCGCCTTTGAACAGACGTTCCAGATACAAAATTCGTTTCATTCAGTTTGGTGATTTCAGCAAGCTCAGCGTGGGGGTATCGGGCGAAAGCGATGAAGACCCTATAAACCTTACCCGTCAGTGTACCAAGAAGTGACGTTCCAGCGAGCGCAAACGGGAAGGAATTAGGCCGAGCGCCACGCCAAACAGGACGTAGCCCATTAAAACAAAGGTTTGGGTGGAGTAAACGGCCATCATGCCATTCACCCGTTTCCAGAACCAAAGAGTGCCTAAGCTATAGAGAAGAACGCCATAAAGCATCCCCATAAAGGCGGTGGTGAAGGCAGGCCAGGAGGAGGGGCGGAGTACCCCATAAAGCGTGCCGACTAGACCCCCAATGGCGAAGTGGAGCGCGAGACCGGCACAGGTGCGCAAAACAAAGTCCGGGCGGAGCATCCGGCCACCGTAAAATGTGGCGGAGAGAAGGTTGGGGATGGTCCAAAAGGATTGGCCTTGAAGCCAGCAGCCAAGTCCGACCCAGGCCAACATGAGGGCGCTGGCGAGAATGCCCGCCTCGAGGCCGGAAAGGGCGCGAAGGCTCCAACTGGGGATGGAGGTGATGGCCGTAAAACGCTCGACACTCGCGGCGGGGCGGGGCAGCGGCGAGGGAAATGGGGGAGCTGAGTCGAGGTCATCCACAGAAAAACGCCTATACTAGCACAGTAACCCAAAAGTATTCTCCCGGAGGGAAACCTTATTGAAGCGACGTGTCGTGGTGACCGGAATTGGCGCAGTGAGTCCGAATGGAATTGGACGGGAAGTTTTTTGGGCCGCGACGCTGAGGGGGGAAAGCGGTGTGCGGCCGATTGAGCGTTTCGACGCCTCGGGGATGGCGGTGCGGATCGCCGGCCAAGTGGAAAATTTCAACGAACTGGCTTATGTGAGCGCCAAGGATCGTCCCCATGTTTCCCGCGCCGCGCCATTCGCGATCGCTGCGGCGGGCGAGGCCTTGAGCGATGCCGGAATCGATACCGGCGAGATGACGCGCGATGAGTTACGCGAAATTGGCGTGGTGGTAGGCTCCGGGGGTGCAAGTTGGGAGTTCACGGAACGCCAATACGAGCTTTACTACACGGGCCGGCAGAAGGAGTGCAGTGTCTACGTGGTTCCTACGTCGACACCGGGGACGCTGGCCAGCGAAGTGTCGATGCGCTTCGGCTTGCGCGGCTATAGCCACTTGCTGTCGAACGGTTGCACTTCGTCTACCGATGCGATCGGCTACGCTTACCGGGCCATCGCCTTCGGGAACCTGGACAGGATTGTGGCGGGCGGGGTGGACACGCCATTGGCACCGCAAATCATGCGGGGGTTCATCATCATGCGCATCATGTCGAGCCGGTGGAATGCCGAACCGGCGCGCGCGTCGCGGCCGTTTTCGAAGGATCGAGATGGCTTTGTGGTGGCGGAGGGCGCGTGGTTCTTTGTACTGGAGGAGCGCGAGCGGGCACTGGCGCGGGGGGCGCATGTTTACGGGGAAATTAAGGGCTATGGGTCGACTTGCGAAGCTTTTCACCGGGTGCGGCTGGAAGAGTGCGGCGAGGAGCCGGCGCGGGCCATGGGATTGGCGATGGCTGAAGCAGGCTTGCCGCCCGAGGCGATCGACTATGTGAGCTACCACGGCACATCGACGGAGTTGAATGATCGCATTGAGACCAAGGCCATGCACTTGGCTTTCGGCAAACATGCGGCGCGTTTGCCGGGGTCAGCGCTGAAGAGTATCATCGGCCATCCGCAAGGGGCCTGCGGCGCGGCGGGCCTGGCCACGACTTTGCTGGGGATGCGCGACGGCAGCATGCACGGGACCATCAATCTCGAAAGCGCTGACCCGGAATGCGATCTGGACTATATCAGCGGCGGCGCACGGCGGTTCGCGGTCGAGAACGCGGTGTGCAACTGCATTGCGTTTGGCAGCAAGAACTCGGCCCTGGTCGTCGGCCGTTAGTCAGGATCTACCGTGGCCATCGTGACGCGAAGCGCGACTATCTCGAACGTCGAATGAAGGGAAGTAACGAAAGGGAAACACAAAAGACGATGGTGGTGAAGCTTCCGAAATTCGCGACCGAAAACGAGGAGGCCGATTGGTGGGCAAGTTCGGAAGGGCGCAAGTTCTTGAGGGACCAATTGGAACGCCGACCGCAGAAATCGCCCGGCGGCTCGAAGCTAGTGGCGTTCAGCGCAGGGCGACAGAACTGAGGCATCGGCGACCGCTTCGAGCCGGGGGCCAAAAAGCCCGGCCATAACGGGCCGGGCTTTTCTTAGATCACCAAGTCTTAGTTCACCAAAGCGAAATCGGCAACGGACGGGCTAGGCGGACACCGCGTGACGGCTCAGAATCGCTGTCATTTCGTCCTTCAGATGCAGCTTTAGCTTTTTAAGCTCATGCTCCCGAAGTTCTTCTTCGGAACTGAGCTCAGCTTTGGCCTCCAGATCGGCCACTTGCTGCTTGTATTCGGCATGTTGAGTCGCTAATTTGGCGAACTCCGCATCCGTTGCCATCAGTTGTGCTTTTAGTTCTTCCTGAGAAGAAAGAGTCATATAGGGTGGTGCTCCTTAAATAAATGAGGAATCCACGCCGGGTTCGTCTTCTGTATGAAATTCCCACCCGCGGGGAGCGGGAAGAAAGACGGGCTCGGTGGGAGGTTGTTCTTGATCATTTTTTCGATCAAACGGCACTTTTGGGGAACCGCTCCCAGTGGTCACCGAACGGCCACCAGGACCCTCAGATTATCACTTCC
This sequence comes from Bryobacteraceae bacterium, assembly GCA_031367405.1. Lineage (GTDB taxonomy): Bacteria > Acidobacteriota > Terriglobia > Bryobacterales > Bryobacteraceae > JALHNI01. The sequence continues at coordinate 26,400 of JANLPT010000033.1, read as the reverse complement.
CTTTTTCCATGACAATACCCTCCTCCGATGAATTTCCATCTTCCGTACGGTAATAGCCGGGCCGGACCCCAACCTTGCGAAACCCCAGGTGGTGGTAACAGGCCTGGGCGGCGTGATTGGAAGCCCGTACTTCAAGAAACCAGGACCCCGGCCAGCGCTCCACGGCTGCCTCGATCAGGGTGCTGGCAACTCCCCGGCGGCGGTAGCCCTCGGCAATAACCAGATTTAGCACTTCGGCTTCGCCGGGCACCAACTGCCGCGTCACCAAAAAACCGGCGAGCGTGCCCGCCACCTCGGCCAAATCGAGCCGATAGGCCAAATAGTCTTCAACCGGCCAGGCGGCGGATTCGGGCGTATGCGCCTGCAGGGCGGCCACTGCCGGTAGGTCAGCGGCGGTCCCGATGCGGATTAGAAGCGGTTCCATAGCTGGCGCTGCTGCTCCCCGATCGCCTCCCAGCCGTATTGGGCCACCGCGATGCGGCGACCTTCGAGGGCGATGGCACGGCGCGGTTCAGCCGCCGCCAATAAAGTAAGAATTCCAGCAGCAAAGTCCTCTGGCGACTCCGCTATCCAGATCGACTGGCCGTGCCGGAGCGCGAGGCCGCCGCAGCCAGAGGGGGTGGAAACGACCGCTCGCTCCATCGCCAGTGCTTCGAGCACCTTTACGTTCGTGCCGGCTGAAACGAGAGTCGGCACGATCACCAGGTTTGCCGTCTCATACAAAGGCCGTACGTCCTCAACAAAGTCAAAACGCCGCACGCGTTCGAGGGGCGGCATCTCCCAGTAGAGCCGTGAATCCGGTCCGGTGACGACATCGAGTTCGACGTCATCAGGCAGGCGCGGCCAAACCCGATCCAGGAACCAGCGCAGACCTGTCACATTAGGGAAATGCCGGAATGAGCCGATGAAGAGCAGCCTTCTTCCCGCAGGTTCCGGGCGGGGCCGGTAACGCTCAAGATCGACGCCATTGGGAATGATAACGCCTTTTCTCAGCCCAGTATTTAGCAAAGAGCGATCTTTCTCCGACATCACTGCCACCGCCGGGAATCGCCGTGCCGCCACTTGCTCAAACCGTTCCCATCGCCACCGATTCCACCGGTGCGAAAGAGTAGGTGAACGGGCCTCCAGTTGGCGGTGCAAATCAAACGTTACGTCATGCTCCACCAGGACCTGGCCGGCGTAGCGAGCCAGTTGCGTGTACTCCACCTGGAGCAAATCCACGGGATGTTCCAGCAACGCCCGCCGCATCGCTGGGCTCTCATATTCGAGTACTTCGGGCGGCAGCCAAGTCGACCACCTTGGCTCCCGATAGCGGGGCTTGCGGACAAGGACCACTTTCTCGCAAAGCTCCGTCAGCGGGCCGAGTTGAACCGCCTGGTCCTCGACGAATGCGAAGAGCGTGACGTCAAAATTGAGCGCCGCCTGACGCAGCAGATTGAAGATGCGCACGGCACCCCCGTGGGCGAGCGGATAAGGCAGATACGGCGTTACAATGCCTACCCGCCGGTGGCCCTGAGCGGCGCGTCCGGCATGGATCTCGATGCCCGTAGGCCGGACGGTGGGCTCTCCGCCGAACCACCAGGCGGGCCGCAGAAAAATCCGGTCCAGAGGCACGCCTTGCACGAACAAGAACGACGCTACCGGCGACCGCCAACTCAGCTGGTGCCGGTCAAGATTGGGATGAAACGCGAGCACCGGACCGCGCCACCATGCGGCCCATCGCCGGGCGCGATAGGCTGAGTCACCATCGAAAAGCACCGCCGATTGGGCGATCCGGAAGCCTTTTAGAGGAGCGTAATCGGACGACACGAAGATCACCCGGCGGTCCGGGACCAGACGCCGCATCTCGTCGAGCATCCCGGTGGAGCGCACCCCCGTATCGAATACGGCCACGACGCCTTCGGGATCCTTGCCGAGCAGCCCGAAAATCCAACGCTTAAGCTTCTGCCGCACGAAAGTGTCTCCCCACCTCCATGGCCCCGTACCCAATCAGCGGGAAGAAGGCGAAGGTATAACAGACCACCGCAAAGCCCTGGCGCTGGGCAATCGCCCCGATGGCGGGCGAGACCACGAGCACGAACAAGCCGAACGCCGCCGTTAAAAACGAGACCGCGAAGCCGGTGCGTCCCTGGCCGTAGATGTCCACGGGTAGCGTGTAGTAATTCACTCCCCATACCGACGCCGCAAAGAAACTGAGGGAAATGAGCAGCGCCGCCATGGCGGGTGTCGCGGCCAGGGGCACCAGGCCGGTGGAGGTCATGAAGAAGGCCGCCATGAGGCAGGTGCGCCGCCGCGCATCGAACGGTGCCATGCCGCGCCTGACGAAGCGCTTCGACAACCAGGCACCGGACAATGCACCAAGGCACGCGACGACTTGCGGCATCCAGGCATAGTTATAGTTTGCATTGGTGAGCGGGAGATGAAAAGTCCGCACGAAATATTCGGTCGTCCAGACGGTCCACAGGGAGAAAGTGGCCATGGAGAAGAAGTTCCCGACGGCCAGCCCCCACAGCATGGGGTCGCGCAGCATGTCGCGCGGGGCTACACGGGGCGGGACGGTACCTGGATCGCCCTCCGGCACGAAGGAGTTCTTCGAAGTCCATAGCCACAGCGGGATCCACAGGAGTCCTAAGGCACCGGGTACGATGAAGGCCCAGCGCCAACCCCAGGTAACGGCAATGAAAGTGAACAGGGTCGGCGCGGCAATCGCCCCAATGCTTAAACCGATCTGGCTGATGGCAGGCCCGTAGGCCCGCTCATCCGCATGTAAGTAACGGTGCGAAGCTTTGGCGGTGGAAGGAATGCCGGCCGACTCGCCGACGCCCATCACGGTATGGGTGGCCATCAAGCCCAGGAAGTTGCCGGCCAACCCACGCGCCATCCCGGCGATCGACCAAAACCCGACGGCGGAAATCGTGGCGATGGTGAGGCCGTAGCGATCCACCAGCAGCCCGGCGATGGGGGCCGAGAACGCGTAAAAAGCGGAGAAAATCCCTTGTAGCCAGCCATAGTCAGTCAGGCTGAAGCCGAGTTGTTCCCGAAGCATGGGCGAGAGTGCCGCCATCACTGACCGGTCAAGGTAGTTCAACACGGAGGAGATATAGAAAATAGAGAGAACGATCCAGCGATTGCGCATCAGACGGCCTGGCTACCAAAGGTCCACTGCACTGTATTTCCAGCACGCCGAGAAATCATCATGAATCACTGATTGAAATCATTTCCATTCAACACATTAGTCCTACACCGATCCTTGTTATTTTACAAATTCAATGGCCGTAGCCTCCCCGAGTGTACCCTGCCCCAACTTCGGTAAAGTCTTGTAGGCCACTTTCAATCCTACGGGCTTCGGCAGGACGCCACACGCAAACGTGGTTCCTGGCTGGCCTTGCATTTTCAACTGGGAGGCATCCACGGGAAGCAGTACTCTCGACAGCTTTTTCGCCGCATCCCGGAGCACGAGCGTCATCCGGCCTTGTGTGCAATCGACGCGCTCCAGAGAGCCAGCGACGCTATTGGCATGCTTGTGGTCATCCCACCAAGGCACCGGTTTCGGCGAATCCGCCGCCCCGAGGGACTCGTTGGCCTTCGCCTCCGCCATGCGGATACTGCGCAAAGAATCGTTCTTAATGCGCTCAAGATCGCGGGCAGCTTCGTCCTTTTTGCGCTGCCGTTCTGCGTCTTCAAAATCGAGCTTGGCATTCTCCAGGGCCATCCGCGCGGCATGCATTTTGTCACGCTCGGCATCGTCGCGAGCCGCTCGTTCCGCCGCACCCCAAGCCTTGTAGGATTCGCCATATTGTTGAGACGCCGCCAGGGTTTCGGCAAGCAGACGCCAGTAGTCCGGATTGCGTTGCGCTGCGGTGGCCGCTTCCCGCAACAAGCGAGTCTTATCGGGCTCTGGCGAGGACGAAGCCAACTTCACCATCGCCGCCGGCCAATCCGGCTTAATTCTCACTGCGCCGGCGAAGTCGCCCCGGTCGAATGCGTCCATGGGCGACTCCACTTTCTTCAATGGATTCCAAGGTCTAGGCGGAAAGTCGCGCTCCGGCGCAATCGGCTTGGCGTTGAGGGCGGTGGTAGAAAAGTTGCCTGCGGCGAACCAAGCCTTCGCCTCCACTTCGACCTCCTCCTGCGTACGCTCAAACGCGTTCTTGTAGGAGGGCACGGGCGCATTGCCTTTTTGCAGATTATAGAGGAGCGTCCGCAAGCGGCCCCGATACCGGTCGCTGACCATTAGCAAATGCACGCGGGCCCAATCGAGGGTCGGCTTGGGCGGCGGCGCACCCGCGATCACACGTACACCGTCGACGTTCAAGGTGCTGAAGAAGTCCACTAACCCGCGTTCGAAAGGCTCGGGCATACGCGCGATCGCATCATTCAGAAAGATCTCCGCGAGAGCCCGATTCCACTGGTCGGGCACGGTGGCATTCTTGGCGATGGTGGCCGAGTAGGCATCCCGGTCAATCACCAGATCGGTAGTCGCCTTGCCGCCCACGGTAATTCGAATGGGCCAACGCGCCTTGAGTTCGGTCTGCCCCAGGGTCTGGCCGTAGGTATGCCGGAACTGCTCCAGATGATTCAGCACCAGACGAGCGCTCTTCTGCTCATTTTGGGTGACGACCTCAAACGGCCCCAGCCGAAACACCGTCCACTCCTGCGCCAGAGCGGAAAGGGCGGTGAGCAGGAGTAGCAGCGGTCGCATTCGTCTTCACTTTAACCTATACCCCTGACCGGAACGCCCCAGCCAGGCCGATACCGGCGGGTTTGACGGTAAGATAGCTGCACCATGAACCGTAGAGCATTTCTGAATGGATTAGTTGGTGCGGCGGGCGCGATGAGTTTGGCGGAGCGGGCGGATGCGCTGGGGTTGCCGAAAGCGAAGATCACGCGCATTCGCTATTACAAGACGCCGACGGATGCGGCGGGGCGGCCGAACGTGAAGCAGCCAACGTTTAACCAGAGTACGAATGTGGTGGTGGTGGAGACAGATACGGGGCTGATGGGGATTGGCGAGGGCGGGGCCGGCGACACGATGGAGCAGTGCGCGGGGCTTTTGATTGGCGAGGATCCGTTTCGTACGGACCGGTTGTGGCAGACCATGTACCGCGCCTATTTTTATCCGGCTGGGCGAGAGAAAGTGCATGCTTTGGGGGCACTCGATGTGGCGTTGTGGGACTTGAAAGGGAAGGCATTGGGGGTGCCGGTGTACCAGTTACTGGGCGGGCAATCGCGGGACCATGTGGAGTGTTACTCGACCGGGTATCCGGTGAGGGGAACGCCGAAGGAGGTTGCAAAGGCTTGCGTGGAGGCGGGGTTCCGGGCGTACCGGATTTCGACGGACGGGCCGGGGCCGGTGGTGGATCGCTTCGACAACGTGAAACGCGTGTACGAAATTTGCCAGCAGGTAAGGGAGGGCGGCGGGAAGGATGGAAGCTGGTGCATTGACTTCCACACGGAGCTGGATATGCCGGATGCGGTGGCGCTGGCGAATCTGATTGAGCCGCTGCGGCCTTACTTTGTGGAGGATCTGGTGCGGAGCGAGAATCCGGGGATTTACCGGCGGCTGCGGCAGCAGGTGAAGGTGCCGATTGCGGTGGGGGAACAGTTCGGGCCCAAGTGGGAGTGGAACCTGTTAATTGAAGAGCACCTGACGGACTATGCGCGGGCCACGATTCCGAATGTGGGAGGGATTACGGAGTTTCAGAAAATTGCGGCGTTGTGTGAGACGCACTATACCGGGCTGGTGCCGCATTTTACGGGGCCGATTTCGGAAGCGGCGATGGTGCATTGTTCCACGGCTTTCTCTGGCCCGGTGCTGATGGAGATGGTGATGGGCGGGACGAGGCCATGGCCGTACTTGAACACGCACTATGATTTGCGGAACGGGAAGCTATGGCCGAACGAGAGGCCGGGGATCGGGGTGGAAGTAGATACGAGCAAGCTGCAGATGATTGGGGATTACAAGGAGCGGTACCAGGCGATCCCGATGATCCGGCGGCCGGATGGCTCTTATACAAACTGGTAACAATAGAGGACGGTGACTCTAACAGCTCTATTTGACCTTTCGCTCGTGGGACGGCGCGACGAGATCGCGCTCGAGTGGGACCGTGATTATACGTTTGGCGAGATCGATACGCGAGTCTGCCGCATGGCTCATTTGCTGGCTTCGCGCGGGCTAAGCGCGGGGGACCGGCTGGGCGTATACTTGCCGAACAGCCTGGAGTTTATTGAGCTGTATCTGGCGGCGACGCGACTGGGCGTAATCTTCGTGCCGGTGAATGTGCTTTACCGGGGCCGGGAGATCGGGCACATCGTGCGGGACGCTGAGCCGGCGGCGCTGGTAACTTGCGAGGCGTTGCGAGAGTTTGTGGTGGGAGATGCGCCGGTGTGGATGATGGAGGAGTTGAGCCGTTCGGCGGTTGGGCAGGCGGAAACGCGATTGGTGACGGTGACGGATGGGGACGCGCCGGCGGCGATCGTATACACGTCGGGCACGACGGGCGTGGCGAAGGGCGCGGTGCTGACGCAACATAACTTCGTGGTGAACGCAATCAACCTCGTGATGGCGTGGCAGTTTACGGCGGCGGACCGGTTACTGTTGACACTGCCGCTATTTCACGTGCATGGCTTAGCGAACGGAGTGCATTGCTGGCTGTTGAGCGGATGCCGGATGAAGCTGACGGAGCGGTTTGTGCATGAGCAGGCAGCGAGTTGGATGTTAACGTTTCAGCCGACGGTGTTTTTTGGGGTGCCGACGATGTATGGCCGGATGCTGGATTGGGATGAAGCGACGGCGCGGGAGATTGGGAGGGGCGTGCGCCTGTTTGTATCGGGGTCAGCACCATTGCCGGTATCGATTCTGGAAGAGTTCCGGCGGATGTATGGGCAGACGATATTAGAGCGTTATGGGATGAGCGAGACGTTGATGAACCTGTCGAATCCTTATGTGGGCGAGCGGAGAGCGGGGTCAGTCGGGTTGCCGATGCCAGGGGTGCGGGTGCGGAATTTAGGGGCGACGGGCGATCCGGTAGCGGATGGGGAGACGGGGGAGTTGCACTTACAAGGGCCTAATCTGTTTGCGGGATATTGGCGGCGCAAGGAGGCAACGGAAGCGGCGTTTCAGGATGGTTGGTTTCGCACGGGCGATTTGGCGGTGCGGTCATCGGATGGCTATTACACGCTGCAGGGCCGACGGAGCGACTTGATTATTTCGGGGGGCTTCAACATTTATCCGCGAGAGATTGAGGAGTTTCTGGCGGAGCAGCCCGGTGTGGTGGAGGTGGCAGTGACCGGGGTGAGCGATACGCGGCGCGGTGAAGTGCCGGTGGCGTATGTGGTGGGGGAATTCGATGCGGCATCTTTAGAAGCCGCGTGCCGGGCACATTTGGCGTCGTTTAAGGTACCGCGTGCTTTTGTGCCGGTGGCGGCTTTGCCCCGGACGGCATTGGGCAAGATCCAGAAGCATCTACTGCCGCCGATGGGGTTCTAGCGTTTAGGCTGCGGCATGGAGGGCGGCATCGCGGCGGCGCATATCTTGAACGATGTTACGCGAGGCGAAATACAGAACCACGGCTAGAAGCAGCGAGAGGACGGGCATGATTAGCATGGCTTGCTGGAGTCCAGTGGCCCGGAAGGCTTCAGTAACTAAACTGGACCCAGCGGCATCGGCAGCGCGCCGGGCTAACAGGTCACTCAACTTACCGGTCAATACAGGGCCAAACGCGGCACCGCAGAAATACATAGCCAGGAAATAGAGAGCCATGGCAGAGCCGCGCTTGGTGGGGGCAACGACATCCTGAATCGACGAATAGACGAGGCCGTAGTAAGTATTGAGCATGGAATAAAACAGGGCCAGGAGAATCACGCAGACGGAGAGATCGGCGGCTAGAATGCCGGCTGCGGCCAAGGGCACGCCCAGGATGGCGAGGAGCGCGGCGGCGCGGAGACGCCCATCCTGGCGAGCCACGACACGGTCACCGATGATGCCGGACAGTAATCCACCGGCGATGCCACCAAAGCCCAGGGCGAGACCAGCGATGACTCCGGCTTGGGCCAGGCTGAGATGGTGAACGCGAATGATGAAGGCCGGGACGAAGGTGGCGATGGCGTACATGTTGAAATTCAGCAGCGCGCCGGAAGCGATGATCCAAGCGAAGGTGGGAATGCGGAGGAGATCTTTGGTGGATTGCTGGGGTTGCCGGGAAGCCAATGGGCGGACTTCAGCAGCTCCGCGGGTGGGTTCCTCCAATTGGAGAAGAAAGAAGATGGCTAAGAGTGCGGGCGCGGCGGCAGAGATCATGGCAATCCGCCAGCCGTAGGCTTGGGCGATGGGTCCGCCGATGAAGAAGCTGAGGGCACCACCGATGGGAACGCCCAGCATGAAGATGCCGAGGGCGCGGGCGCGCTGGGCGGGCGGGTAAAGGTCGCCGAGCCAGCTGTTGGCGGAGGGCGCGACGGCAGCTTCGCCCACAGCGAATCCGAGTCGAGAGACGAGCAGCAGGGTGTAGGTGGAGGCGAAGCCGGCCATGGCGGTGAGCAGACTCCAGGCAGCGATGGCCCAGACCAGCAGGGGCTGGCGAGGCCGTGTGTCGGCGATTTTGCCGAGCGGCACTCCGACGATCGCGTAGAGCAGGATGAAGGCGGTGCTCAGCCAGCCGATCTGCAGGTCCGACAGATGGAACTCGTGGCGGATTGGCTCCGCCAGGGCACCCAGGATTTGGCGGTCATAAAAGTTGAGGATGTTGATGCCGGTGAGGACGGCGAGCGCGAAGGCGGGGTTGGAAGGTTGGATAGGTTTAACCGGAGACATCGCGGGTAAGGGTATCACATTGCCAGTGGTGGTACGCGATACAGGTACGCGCTACAGTGGGAGGTTTATGCGAAGCCGAGCTTGGTTCGATACTCCCGAATATTATGGATTCTCGCGTCGCGCCTGGCTGCGCAGCGAAGGATTCTCCAGCGCCGTTTTCGATGGCCGTCCGATCATTGGCATTTGCAATTCCTGGAGCGAGCTTACCAACTGCAACGTGAATCTGCGGCCGATGGCGGAGGCGGTGAAGCGGGGCGTTTGGATGGCGGGTGGCTTTCCGCTAGAGTTTCCCGTGATGTCGTTAGCTGAAATGCTGATGAAACCGACGGCGATGCTGTTCCGGAATCTGATGTCGATGGAAGTGGAGGAGAGCATCCGGGCTCATCCTTTGGATGCGGTGATGTTACTGGCCGGTTGTGACAAGACGACTCCGGCGATGCTGATGGGCGCAGCGAGCGCGGATGTGCCGGCGATGCTCTTAACGAGTGGACCCATGTTGGCAGGAGATTGGCACGGCCGTAAATTGGGCGCGGGCACCGATGGACGTAAGTTGTTTGACTTATACCGGGCGGGCGAAGTAAGTGAGCGGGAAATGGGAGAAGTGGAGTGCGCGTTGGGCCGATCAGCCGGACATTGCACGGTGATGGGAACAGCGTCGACGATGGCCATTTTGAGCGAGGCGTTGGGAATGTCCCCGACGGGGAGCGCGGCGATCCCGGCGCCAGACTCCAGGCGATTGGCGATGGCGGAGGAGGCAGGCCGGCGAATTGTCGAGATGGCGAAGGAGGACTTGCGGCCTTCGCAGATTCTGACGCGGGGAGCATTTGAGAATGCGTTGCGGGTGCAGATGGCGATTGGGGGATCGACGAATGCGGTGGTCCATTTGCTGGCGATCGCGGGGCGGGCGGGGGTACCGCTGACCTTAGATGACTTTGACCGGGTGTCCAGGGCGACACCTTGGTTAGTGAACTTAAAGCCATCGGGCGAATATCTGATGGAGGATTTGTATTCCGCAGGCGGAGTGCCGGCCGTCATGCGGGAGTTACTGCCACTTTTGGATGGTTCGACGATGACGGTAAGCGGGAGGCTAATAGGGGAGTGTATCGGCGAGGCCCAGTGTTACAACCGGGAGGTGATCCGCGAGGCGGGGCGACCGCTCTCAGTGGAAGGCGGTACGGCGATTCTTTATGGAAATCTGGCCCCTGATGGCGCAGTGATCAAGCCTACGGCGGCGACACCAGAATTACTGCAGCATCGGGGAAAGGCTCTGGTGTTTGAGTCACGCGCGGAATTGATGAGTAAGATCGATGACGAAGATCTACCGGTTGATGCGAGCACCGTATTGGTGATGAAAAACGGCGGACCGCGCGGGGCGCCGGGCATGCCGGAGTGGGGCCAGATACCCTTACCCAAGAAGCTGTTACGCGAGGGAGTGAGGGACATGGTACGGATTTCGGACGCCCGAATGAGCGGCACCAGTTTCGGCACAGTGGTTTTGCATGTAGCACCGGAGAGTGCGGTGGGTGGTCCGTTGGGACTGGTGCAAACCGGCGATGAGATCTCGCTGGACGTGGCGGCGCGACGAATCGATTTGGTGGTCTCCCAGGTGGAGATGGATCGCCGCCGGGGCGAGTGGCAACCTCCTCGACCGGCCTATGAGCGGGGCTACGGAAAGTTATTTCTGGACCATGTGGAGCAGGCGAACCTCGGATGCGATTTCGACTTTCTCAAGCCGCGACCATAGCCGGGCTGGTCGTCGTATTCCTCGTCGCGAATCGGGGAGCCTACCAAGGGTATTTCTCAGACGATGATCTTGACAATCTGGCGAACACGATGCTGGCGGGATTCGATATCTTCTGGCGGGGTTTCGGATCGTTCGTTTATGACCCTTTCAATTTTCGCCCGCCAGGGCATTTGGTATACCGGTGGATGGGGCAGGCTTGGGGTTTACATTTCGCGCCATACGTGATGTTAATTCAGTTTGTACATTTACTGAACGGGTTGTTGGTATATCGAGTAGCGCGCTTTTCACTGGAGCATCGGGGAGCGGCGATAGCGGCGATCTTCTTCGCGTTTCACCCCGCCTTGCTGGCCGCCCATTGGAAGCCAATGTATATCTTTGACCTACTCTGCGGCTTGGCGTTGATGTCGGCATATTACTGCTACCGGCGAGGATGGTGGATAGGAAGTTTCGTCCTCTTTTGGTGTGCCTATAAGTCGAAGGAGATCGCGATTCTGTTTCCGCTGGTCCTCTTACTGGATGAATGGCGAGGAGAGCGGCGATGGCTTCGATGGTGGCCATTTGTTGCGATTTCGCTTTTGTTTAGCGGGCAGGCGTTGATCGCAAATTCCGGACGTCCAGCGTCGCCTTATACATTGCATTTCAATACCGCCGCCCTGGGAGAGTGTCTCCGTTTCTACTTACGGGCATCCTGGGGGCTGCCCTGGTTTTTCTTGGCGGGATGGGCGTGGTTAAAAAGCGAAGAGCGGCGGTGGATGACTGGCGGGATATTGGCCGCAACTATGCTGATGGGACCATTGTTGTTTCTGCCCGGACGCTTGTTCGCAGTCTATTTATATGTACCGCTGATGTTCGGCTCGGTGGCAGCCGGGGCCGCCCTAGGCCGCTGTTCGGCACCGATACTTGTCGTAGCGCTGCTGAGTTATGCGGGGTTCGGGTTACGGGAGTTGAGGGCATTTCGCAGGGCGGAACTGACACAGGCCCAAACGACAAGAGAATTCGTGGAGTCAGCCTGTGCAGTACTCAAGGGCCAAAAAGGTTTGAATAAGGCCACCTACGAGGGGGGCCCGGCAGGACTGAATACTTGGGGCGTGGAAGGGGCGATTCGACTTTGCAGCGGCAACCTGTGGTTGGTGTTACAGCAGTGGGATCTGAAAAAGATAAGCGCGGAAGAGCCGGTGATCCGGTGGACGAAAATGCCAGGTTTACGGGGTGTGGTGGAAGTGACGAGTTTCGATGGCGAACTATCGGGAGACTGGTTTGCCTGGGATGGATCTTTCCGTTGGATGGGCGAAAAAGCGGGGGCCAAAGTAAAGGCGGTGCCGGGAGATCGGCGATTGGTGCTGGATCTGGCGGCAGCGCCGGCGGAGGAAATCGAGTTAGTCGTTAATGGAACGACTTTGGGCAATCGTCACTTGATTGAACACGGAGAACAGATGGTGAATTTTGAGATGTCGACTCGGCAAAAAGAAGAGACGCTGGTAGTGGAGCTTTTGGCTAAGCCGGCGCGGAGAATCGGTAGCGACCCACGAGAATTGGCGCTCGCGGTTAGGTCAATCAAGGCGACCCCATGAAAATCGCTATTTCAATCCTACTTTGTTTGGCGACGATGCTGAATTATATGGATCGCCTGGCGTTGGGCGTCGTATCGGTGGACATTCGCCGGGAGTTTCTGCTGGATGAGAGGGACTATGGCCAAATCGTCGCTTTGTTCATGTTGGCTTACGCGATTATGTATGCCGGTTCAGGCTACATCGTCGATCGATTGGGAACGAAGCGCGGGTTCGCATTTTTTGTGACTGGTTGGTCAGTCGCTCAGATGTTACATGGATTGGCTTTTGGAAAGTGGAGTTTAGCGGCGTGCCGGTTTGGTTTGGGTTTGACGGAACCGGGAAATTGGCCGGCGGCGGCCAAAGCGGTGAAGGAGTGGTTTCCAGCGGAGCGGCGATCCTTGGGAATCGGCATCTTCAACTCCGGTTCGTCGCTTGGTTCGGCACTGGCTCAGCCGCTAGTGGCGGGATTGGCGATTTGGGCGGGCTGGCGATCAGCATTTGTGGTGACGGGCGCGCTGGGGCTGGTGTGGGTGGCGGCATGGCTATGGACTTACCGGCCGGGGCCGCTCGCTAGCACGGTGAAATTACCGAAACCGGATTGGCGGCGAGTGATCCGGCGACGGGGCTGTTGGAGCCTTATTTTGGCTCGCTTCCTGACGGACCCAGTCATCTATTTTGTTAGTTTCTGGTTACCGGAGTATCTGCGCAAAGAACGCGGTTTTGACTTATCGATGGTGGCACACTATGCGTGGGTACCCTTCGTTTTTGGCGATATCGGATACCTGTTCGGAGGCTGGTTGGGGGGCAAGTTAATTGATCGAGGGTGGAGCCTGCCGAGCGCCAGGAAGGGCGTGCTGTGGCTCGGGGCAGCATTTATGCCACCGGCGATTTTGGCCCCATGGCTGCCCGAAGCTTGGATGGCGATCGCGGTAACTTGCTCCGCTCTGTTTGGACATGCGCTATGGGTGTCGAACTTACTTACGATTCCGACGGATATCTTTGAGGATCAAGAAGTGGGAACGGCCAGCGGGCTAACTGGCATGGGTGGAGCGTTAGGCGGCATGCTGGCCAACTTGGGCACCGGCTACATCGTTCGCCAGTTCTCTTACGCACCGATTTTTGTCATGGCGGGCATTGTACATCCGATTGCGGCAGGGTTAGTGACTTGGTTACTACCGAACCGGTATTTCGCTAAAGATGCTGATTGACGAAGTTGCTGCCACCGCGAGAATGGTCTACTGACTGGAACGTGGTTGCATCGCGAAGGGTTGCGTCGAATCGAGGGAGACCGGAACTTGGTCAACGATTTCCACGCCAAAGCCATCGAGACCGGGCACTTTGCGCGGGTGATTGGTGAGAAGCCGTATGCGCTTCAAACCGAGATCAGCGAGAATTTGCGCGCCGATACCGGCCTCATGCTGAGTCTCATTGTGAGGATCGGAAGGGGTGAAGCGTTGGAAGTCATCGCCGTGGGTGAGAATGCGGTCGCCGTTCGTCAGCATCCCTGATCCGCTTTGATGAAGATAGACGACCACGCCGGCACCCTCGCGGGCAATGGAGGCCAGCGATTGATCGAGCGTCTCGCGGCACTGGCAACGGAGAGACCCAAAGACATCGCCGTAGACGCAGTGAGAGTGCATGCGCACCAACGCCGAGGGCAGCAAGTGTGGATCGCCGTAAACCAAGGCGAGGTGGCGCGCTGGATTGATGGAACTGGAATAGCTGACGGTGCGAAACTCGCCATGAGCGGTGACCACGCGGCCCACGGCTTGGCGTTCCACGAATCGTTCATGACGCATCCGGTGCCGAATGAGGTCGGCGACGGTGATGAGCTTGAGCTCGTGCTTGAGGCAGAAGGCGGTGAGATCGGGAAGGCGGGACATGGAGCCGTCATCGTTCATGATTTCGCAAATCACGCCACCGGGGGACAGGCCGGCGAGGCGGGCGAGGTCGACGGCCGCTTCGGTTTGTCCGGCGCGGACGAGAACGCCGCCCTCGCGGGCGCGGAGGGGAAAGACATGACCGGGCCGGGCCAGGTCCTCGGCGCGGGTGCTGGGCTGCATGCAGAGTTGGATCGTGAGGGCACGGTCTGCGGCAGAGATACCCGTGGTGACGCCGTGGCGAGCATCGATGGATTCAGTGAAGGCGGTGCCAAAATTCGACGTATTCTTGGGCGACATGAGGGGCAAGCCAAGAGCGTCGCAGCGTTCAGTGTTCATCGCTAGACAGATGAGACCGCGTCCGTGAACGGCCATGAAGTTAATGATTTCGGGCGTGGCGAAATCAGCCGCCACGGTGAGGTCGCCTTCGTTCTCACGGTCCTCATCGTCAACAACGACGAGCATACGACCGCGGCGGAAGTCTTCAATGGCTTCGGGAATCGACGTAAATGGCATAGACATCTCTATTCTAGGACGACGCTGGGCCGGGCAGTGGTCTAAGCGTTTCTTTTTCTATTAGTTAGAGACAAGGCCCAAAAAACAGGGCCGTGACGCTTTAGCGTTCACAATGTATTTAAGAATTGTATCTCTTGCATTTTCAATAACTTATTGAATTTCGCCGGTTAGGATTTTGAAGGGCGTTTGGTAATCTCAAGTCGGGCGAAAGGAAATCTCGCCTACGGAGCCGGATGAAAGACCCGACGAAAGAGGACACACGATGGCGAGATATTGGTTACAGCCCCCTGCCTTCCCAAGCGCGATTCCACCGCTTGAAAACCCGGTTCAAGGGATTCTCCGGCCCGGTGGGTTCCGGGAAGAGCGCGGCACTATGCCAGGAGGCGCTACGGCGAGCGTATCAGAATCCGGGCCGACAGGGTCTTTTAGGGGCACCGACCTATCCGATGTTGAAGGACGCAACCCAACGGAGTCTGTTGGAGATACTCGGGCGGACCAAGGTTCCGTACGAGCTCAATAAGTCGCAAAACTACATATTGATTGAGGAATGCCAATCCAAGATCCTATTTCGATCAATGGAAGAGTATGAGCGTCTTCGTGGCACAAACCTAGCATGGTTCGGATTGGATGAGTTAACTTACACGTCAGAAGAGGCTTGGCTGCGGCTGGAAGCAAGACTCAGGGATCCGCTGGCAAGATCGCTATGTGGCTTCGGGGTGTGGACCCCGAATGGACATGATTGGGTCTACCGGCGGTTTATCGAAAAGCGCGTGACCGGATATGGCATGGTTTTGGCAAAGCCGTTCGAAAATCGTCACTTATTGAGGGCGGTACCCGACTATTACGAGCGGTTGAAGCATAGTTACGATACGCGGTTCTACGAGCAAGAAGCGTTGGGCGCTTATCACGAGACGGGCCAGGACCTGGTGTACGGATCATTTAGAAAAGCGGAGAACCAAAAGGCGATCGCTGTGGAGGCAAGGCAACCCTTGCTGTGGACGTTGGATTTCAACGTGGATCCGATGTGCTCACTGGTCGCGCAACGTTCGGGAAACCGGCTCAGTGTCCTGGACGAGATTGTCATTCCGCGGGCTTCAACGGAAGAAGCTTGTGAAGAATTCGTCAGGCGATTTCCCGGCCATCCGGGGGGAGTGCGAATTACGGGCGATGCGTCGGGAAATCACCGGCAAACGTCGGGTACGACGGACTATGACATGATCCGACGATTCTTTTCGCGCGCCGGCCAAAAGAACGTGAGTTATCACGTACCGGCGGCCAACCCGAGGGTAGCGGACCGGGTTCGATTAGTGAATGCAAAATTGCAGAGCGCCGCCGGCGACGTGGAGCTGTACATTCACGAACGTTGCAAAGAACTGGTGAAGGACTTTGCAGAGGTTCGTTACCGGGATGGCACGGCGCTGATTGACAAAGACGCAGACCCTCGGCGGACTCATCTTTCCGATGCATTAGGGTACTTAGTTTGGCAGGAGTTTGGCCCACGCCCAGTGATGGGCGAGAAGAGCTTTCCGCTTTATTAGAACGCCGCAGAAACGGTTCTTAGTTAATGTCCGTAAGGAGCAGTTACAAGTGCTTGATATAACTCGTGAACATCCCGAATATATGCTGCGTCGAACCAGCTTCCAGACCTACCGCGATCTCTACGCGGGCGGCGAGCAGTTCATGCGGAACTCTTACCAATATTTGACGCCGCGTCACAAGGAACCGGAGCGGGTGTACGCCGAGCGCGCCAGCCATTCTTACTACGAGAATTACATCGGATCCATTGTCGACTGGTACGCGGCGACGCTGTTTCGCCGGGAACCGGTGATCACGCTCGAAGGCGAAAACCCGAGTGGCAAGCGATTCTTCGGGCAACTTAACGATGACTGCGACCGGAAGGGTACGGCCCTGACGGACTTCTTCCGGCGTTGTTTCATCGACACGCTGGTGCAAGGAGCGTCTCACATCCTAGTTGACTTTCCGCGGCTTCAGCATGCGCCGTTGACGCGCGCCGACGAGGACGCGCGAGGCGTCTCACGGGCCTTCCTCGTTGCCTACACTTCAGAAGAGCTAATTAATTGGAGTCGCGATCCGAATGGAAACTATGAGTGGGTCGTGCTCCGCACGGAGCAACTGCGGCAGGAAAAGATCGATGTTGGAGACTGGACCCCGGAAAAGCGATGGCTCTACCTGGACCGGCAGAGTTACCGCCTTTGGCGACAGACTTCCCAGCCGCTGGGCGGAAGCCCCATCGAGATCGAAGACGAGGGGACGCATGCGCTGGCGAAACTAAACCGCGTGCCGCTATTTGACTTACGGGTCACCGACGGACTCTGGCTGATGAACAAAGCCGCGTCTTTGCAGCTAGAGCATTTCAATAAATCGAATGCACTTTCCTGGGCGCTTACCAATGGTCTATTTGCGACGCCGGTCGTTTATAGCGACAAGGAGTTGACGCAGAGTATCGGAGAAAGCTACTTTCTGCAATTGGGTGCGGGAGATCGCTTCGGCTGGACGGAGCCGCAGGGGAATGTACACCACATCGCGGCCCAGAATCTGGAGCGGCTGCAGCAAGAAATCTATCGTGTTTGCTATTTGCTGGCACAAGCCGGAGGCGTCGGAGCAGGATCACAATCAGGGTTGAGTAAGCTGCGCGACTATGCCATCACCATTGAAATCCTAAGGGGTTTCGGAGACATGGTGAAAGACACGATGAAGCGTATTCTGCGAACGATCGAGCAAACACGCGAGGATCAACTGGCCATTGACGTGGCCGGACTGGATGAGTTTGACGTCGGCGACTTCGGCAATGACCTGGACGATGCCGAACGATTGCTGAAAATCGGTATTGACTCACCTACGATGCGCCGGCAGGTTTTCAAAAAACTGGCGCTCAAGTACCTGTGCGACGTCAGGCAGGAACTGAAGGACAGGATCGCGTCGGAAATTGATCTCGCTACCGGCGGCTAGACGGCCGGACGGCGCACGATTTTAGCCCTGTATTAATTTTACTGGCGGCGGGCGAGTGAATCTCTCTTCACGAGACTAACTCGCGGGCCGCCATATTTTTCTTGAGGAGAGAAATTGATGGACGAAGACAAAAGCGTTTTTCAACCAGATGTCCGCGATGTGATCCGGCAGGCGATCACTGATTTCGTAGCCACCGAGCAGGCAAAGGCTGAGCCCGCATACAAGGCGGAGTTAGCCGAAGAGCGCAAACGGCGCGAGCAGCTTGAACGGCGGATGAACGAGATGGCGGAAGAAAACCGGAAGAACCGGGCCATGGCCGAAGAAGCGGAGCGGACCACAGCGATTCGCGGCGAGCTTCAGCGTTTGGGTGTCGTGAAACTTGATCTGGCCTACCGTGCCGTGAAAGACGACATCCAGCGGACAGACGATGGCCGCCTGATCGGACGTCAGGATGGTGAGGATGTAACGATCCAAAACTACCTGAAGCAGTTCGTAGAAGACAACCCGGAGCTACTGCCAGCTCGGATCACGAGTGGCATTGGAGCGGGAAATAGCCGAGGGAATAGTTCCTCCGGCCCAGCAGGCTCAAACTTTGATCTTGACCGGATTCGCCCAGGTATGAATGCGGACGAGCTCGAACGCGTGCGGCAGGAGATCGCGCGCGTTGCTAACCAGTCATTGCGATAACACTTACACTTTTTCCACTTAGACGCGAATGCTGAACGCTGTAACGTCTAATCATTAACTAACTAAGTCAAAGGAGACTTTCGAATGCCAATGATCACGTCCGCAAACCTCGCGCAAGCGATTGTTAAGTTGGTGGCAGCCGATGCGCTGCCGGCCTTGGTGGGCAACCTGGTGCTGGGCAACCTGGTGAATCGCGACTTCGAGCCGATTCTGTCCCAGGCGGGTAACACGGTGAACGTGCCGATTCCCCCGGTGATGGTCGCGAATAACATCGCCGAAGCAGGCGAGATTCAGCCGCAGAATCCTAATCTGGGGAACGCGCAGATCGTGCTCGACACGCATGCGGAAGCGAGTTTCCAGATCCCGGACGTTACCAAAGTGGTGGCGGTGCCGGAGCTCCTTAAGCTCTACATGCAGCCGGCCATCGCGGCTCTTGCCGAGCGGGTGGAAAGCGACTTGATGGCTTTGGCGCAACAGTTCAGCGCCAACACTCCGCTGGGGGTAGGTGGCAGCCCGATCACTGAAGCGTTAATCGATTCTGCCGAGACCGCTCTTTTCAATGCCAAAGTACCAGCGGGACTGCTGAAATATCTGGTGGTTGATCCGACCGCTTACTCTCAGCTGCGCCAAATCGCCCGGTTTAGTGAATACCGGACGGCCGGAGAGGCTGGGCTGCGCGCTTTGGTAGAGGGTAATGTGGGTCGAATTAAGGACTTCTACGTCTTCCGCTCGCAATTCGTGGCGAAGTCGGGAAGTTCTCCTCAAGTGAGCCATAATCTGGCATTCGCGAAGGATGCGATTGGATTGGCGATCCGCCGCCTGCCGCAACCGATTCCTGGTACTGGCGCCATCGCGGAATACGCGGAAATGGGTGGATTTGGCGTGCGGGTGCTGATGAGCTATCAACCCAATACGCTCGCGCAGCAGTTCACGGTCGATATCCTTTATGGGGCCGGCATTCTGCGCAATACACACGGCGTCCAAGTCCGCACGTAACCATCGCACAGTTAGCGGCCAGTTTGCCACGCCCATCGGATCGCTCTTACTAAGTGAGCGATGGGCGTGCAACCCGGTAATCGTGCTAGTGCGATTCGAGACCAAGTGACCGCTGCATCTTCTGATTCTTAGAAAGGTAAACACAAATGAATCTACGAGACTTTTACGCCAACGTCCGCAACACACTCGCCATGATCGAGAAGCCGTTCGTTGTCCTGGTGAGTAAGATCACGACCGACGGAGGGAAGGCTGGCGTTATGACGCTAGTAAAAAGAGAAACTGCCGCCCGGCTCATTGTGGAGGACCGCGCACGCCTGGCCACGGAAGAGGAATCCGATTCATATTTCTCCGATGAAAAAGATAAACGCAATCAGGCGGAGATGGAACGCCGTTTTCACTCGACCCGGCTGGGCTTCAGCGCGGGGGAAATCGTGGAGCAGTTTTGCCACATCCAAGGCGAACTTCCTCAAGCAACGAAGCTTAAGCCTCTTGAATAATCTTCTCTGACAAAGGACTCGTAATTCCATGGCACTAATTCAGGATGGCCCAATTTCCTCGCTTGAGGATTTGAGGGTGTACGAAACCTCGTTGCTGGAAACGGCAAGTATTGAAGGCGTCAGCCTCTCGAGCAAAATCGACCTCGCGCAACAGGAACTCGGAAGCGAGATCCTACGTTTTCTGATTCAGCAGCTGGAGCCGACCGAGTCCGTCACGCCTAGCAAGTTGGCGCAAGTGGTGGCGACAGATCCTTTGCGCCGATGGCACGCACTGAGAACGTTAGCCGTATTCTTTCGCGACGTACATCACAATCAACTCAATGATCGGTATCGTGCCAAGTGGGACGCATATGAGTCCGAGGCACGCGGAGCCGCCCGGTTGCTTTGGGAAGTCGGCGTGGGGCTCGTCCGAAGCCCTCTCCCGCGACCCATTCCGCCAGACGTTGCAATGCTTCCAACAGATGAAGAGTATCCGCAATTGCTCTTCAAAACAACTTGGGTGGCTGGACCGCTGGAAGAGAGTGCGGCCAGTGAAGCAGTGCTATTCGCGCCAATAACCGGGCAGAAGCCGCAGCTAACGGCCAAGGGTCCGCCAACGCGGGCCGTTGGCTGGCATGTTTATGCGGGCCCCACCGAGAGTCTTCTCGTCAGGCAGACAGCTACGCCGCTGCCGCTTGCTGGACTCTGGGTGATGCCTTCCAGCGAGTTAGTCGGCGGTCCGCCAGTTCCGTCTGGCCAGGTGCCGGACTATTACATCAGATTACAACGGTTATTATTCCGAGGATAAACTTATGGCAAGAACTGCGCGCACTGCCCTTCGATTACTTTCTAACCAGATGCAGGCTGAGACCGGCCTGCCCTACACGGTATCCGCGGTGGCCGACCGCGAAAAGACCGCGCTACCAGCGATCATGGCAACGCACATTGTTTCGCAGCACGTCGCTGCGGACTTATTGGAGAAAAGCGCTGGCGCTCAGTATCCTCGGGTGCATCTTTACTGCGAGAAAATCACCAACCACCTCAAAGAGAAGTTCCGGATGTTCTCCGGCACCATCCGTCTGGTGGCAGAGGTTCGCGCTTCGCAGGACCGCGCGGAGAACTTGGAATCGTCAATAATGCTTTACGTAGACGCGGTCACCGATGTCCTCGATAGCCATCGCGGGGACTGGGGAGAAGGTTTCTTCTTCACCGGTGGCTACGAAGTAACCTTTTCGCCGATGAAGCATGGCGGAAAGAACTTTATTCAATCCGCCAAGATTTCGTTCGATCTAAATGCCAGCCAGGGTTGATCGTGGCCGGCCCAACGGCTGAAGGATAGCCGCTTCAAACAAAGACATTGATAAAGGAGTTCACCGATGGCCTGTTACATCTCGTCAAATAACAACCGTTTCTATGTAGCCCTGGAGCCAGCTTATGGCGAAGTTGCGGCCGTCGCGAACGCCCGGCGCTTCGCGGGGATCCAACTACGGGCACGCCAGCAAGCGGTACAGCTTGACCGGCGCGATAAGACGGGGAGCCGCACATTTCTGGGGCTGCCTGCCGGCGTCAAACGCCAAACGACTTATCAATTGAAATCCTATCTTTCAGGCTGGGATATTCAAACGTCTGAGCCCTCGCAAGGTCCACTATTTCGTGCCGCTCTCGGAGCGCCGGTAAGACTGGCCAGCGGGCTGACGATGGCCTCTGGCACCGGTTCAACACTGACCTTTTCGAGCGCCCATGGCTTGACGGTAGGACAAGCCATTGCCTTCGGGTCAGAGATTCGGTTTGTGGCGTCAATTCCCGATGTCCAAACTATCGTAGTCAATGTGCCGTTCACGTTAACGCCAACCAGCGGGTCAGTGTTTGGCGCTACGGCCTCTTACTCGCCCGCCAATAATCTGGCAAGTTTCAACTTATTCGACTATTGGACTCCTGAAACCGCCGTCCATCGTATTGTGGCCGGGGCGGCGGTGGACAAAATGAGTGTCAAAATCAACGGAGACTTTCACGAGTTCGAGTTCCGCGGGCCTGCCCGGGATCTGATCGACAGTGTCAGTTTCACGTCTGGCGAGGGATCGCTGAGCGCTTTCCCCGCCGAGCCGAATATTAGCGACTTCGAGTCAAACATTGTTCCTGGCCACTTGGGGCAGGCTTGGCTAGGTGCAAGCCCTGAACGTTTTTATACCATCACCGAGGCGGATTTCACACTCGACAACAACATTGACCTCCGCGATCGCGAGTTCGGATCTTCCCTGCCTCGTTGCCTATCGGCCGGGGTGCGCGATGTGCGAGTTAACTTTTCACTACACGAGCAAGACGATGAAGCTACGAAAAGCCTTTATCAGGCTGCCCGTCAGCGCTCGCCGATTAGTGTTATGTTACAGCTCGGACAGCAACCTGGCCAACTCTTTGGTATTTACCTCAAGAGTGTCGTGCCGGAAGTGCCAGAATTCGACGACGGTGAGACGCGGCTACAATGGCGGTTCTCCGGTTCACGAGCCCACGGCACGGTGAACGACGAAGTATTTATGGCGTTCGCGTAGAGGCAATCACTATGCACTACGAATCTACGATCGACCTACATTCAACTTGGGCACCAACGGTTCGGTATCGAATTGAGCGAATGTCTTTTGGGCGGCGACTCGATCTTACTCGCGAGGTGCGGGGGCTTCTGGTGCGCCAGGAGTTTCACGCCAGCGGTGAATCGCCTCTGGATCGGGTGGAAGCCTCCGCACTGGCCATGGAGATTGACCGTTTGTACTGGAATTGGGGCTTACTCAGCGTCGATGGTCTTAGCATTGGCCCGGACCTTGCTACGAAAGATAGTCTCCTCGAACACGGGCCGGAACCGCTGGTACACGAGATAC
The DNA here is from genome assembly GCA_031367405.1 of Bryobacteraceae bacterium. Lineage (GTDB taxonomy): Bacteria > Acidobacteriota > Terriglobia > Bryobacterales > Bryobacteraceae > JALHNI01. The sequence continues at coordinate 3,902 of JANLPT010000033.1, read as the reverse complement.
TCTCGGCAATTAAACGAGAGTGCGGACTGACCGAGGACGAACGAAAAAACTAACCGTCGCTTTTCACTTTCAGATGTCGGATCCAGCCGCGTGGAAGTGCGACGTGTGCCGCCAACAGCGGCTGGATCAAACCCGCCGATGCGCCTTCTTGCCCGTGGGGACTTTAGGGCCAGCGAGGACGGTTTGGGCGCGAGGACGCGCCTCGGCCACGCAGTGCCCAAAATCGATCATCACGGCTGAGTCGCTCACAATGCTTGAGGCATTCGCGGCGTGGCGAGTTCTGGGGCCGAGTCAGGTTTGGCCGCTGCCCGCCAAGATGGCGGACGCACTTTTTGTGCTTCAAAACGAATGGAGGTCTTTACAATCCGATGCCTAACAATCTCATTGACGAACTACTTAAGATCACTACGACGAGCCCAGGTAACCACGCAGCGACTGGACCGGCGAGTCTTAACCCAGCGAGCGACGCTCTGCGCGCGCTAACTACGCAAATTGATGCTTTGCGCGGGTTGTATCAAACCCAAACCGCCCAGACTATCGAAAACACTGCGGCGGTGGTGCAGAACACACGAACGCGAGCCACCGAGGTGGTTTCGACCGCAGCCAATATTGCAAAAACAGCGGGAAGCTTTTTGGGCGGAGGGTTGACAGCGCTGCCGCTCATTTCAGGGATTGCCAAGCTGTTCGGTGCCGGACGCGAGCAGGGGCTACCGCCGCTCACTCCTTTCGCGTTACCCAATGCGTTGACTCTCGATACTGGGCTGGCTCAAAGTGGCAGTTCGCCGGCTACAGGCATTTCGTACGGCCAGAATGGTTTGCCGCGAGCGAACAGCCCGGCTGGATCGAATAGCACCAATATCAATGTAAGTGTCCAGGCCATTGACTCACGATCATTCCTCGACCACAGCGACGACATCGCGCGAGCGGTGCGCGAGGCGATGCTGAACTCTCATCCCCTGAACGATGTGATTGCGGAGATCTAGCCCCATGCCAGACTTTCCTCAACTTCGCACCGGTGCGGTGATTCAATATCCGGCTCGCCGGACGTTTTCCTTCGTGACTCAAGTATTGCAATTCCTGGATGGTACGGAACAGCGTTTCCGGCTGTGGCCGTCGGTCTTGCGCCATTGGATCATCCGGCTCGACTTACTCACGGAAGATGAACTCAATAATCTGAAAGGCTTTCACCGCAGTCGCGCGGGCCAAGCCCAGAGCTTTCGCTTCATTGATCCGTGGGACGGAGTTGAGCATCCGGACTGCACGTTCGATAGTGATGACTTCGAGGCCGTGTTGCGCGGCGAGGGCCGGGGCGACCTGAGTCTGGTGGTAAGGGAATCCCGATAGTTAGTGGGTAAATATCAATGAATAGAACTTTTCCTCAACTGGCTTCGGGCGCGATGGCACAATTTCCGCTCAAAGTTCGTGCGAGCACGCGCACGCTGATCAACCAAACTGCCGATGCGCGGAGAGTTCGATATTCCGACTCTGGCGGGGAGGCGGTGAACTGGGAAATGGCTTACACCGCGCTCAGCGACGAAGAATGGCTCGCGGTCGAGTCCTTATTTCGCGATTGCGAAGGCCGGCGGCACACCTTCCTATTTCTTGACCCTTGGTCGAACTTAGTCGCGGAAAGTGAGGTTTTTAATAACTCAGTTTGGACGCGTGAGCCGGGGATCGGCCTCAGCGAAGGCGCTAACGATCCAGAGGGGCATCCGCGGGCCACTCAGGTGACCAATTCGGCGGGCACACTGCAATCGTTAGCTCAAAGTATCTCACTACCGGCCTGGTTTCAATACTCTTTGAGTATCTACGCCAGGGCAACCGTATCTACGCAATTGCGTCTCGTTATTTCTACGGACGGCGCATTTGCTGAGCAAGTTTACAACTTGTCGCCAGAGTGGCAACGCTACTCTCTGTTCAGCTCACTGGTAACAGCCAATGAAGCGATGGAAGTAGCCTTACAGTTGCCAGCTGGCGCGACGGTCGAGTTGTTTGGAGCGCAATTGGAAGCCCAGCCGGCTCCGTCGCCATATCAGCGAACGGCCCGGCGAACCGGGCGTTATCCAGAATCGCGTTTCGCTGGAGATGAGTTGACGCAGGTCTCCACCAGCCCTGGCGAACACTCGACCGTGATCCGTATCACGAGCCGCCCGACTGCGGACGCTTGATCGCCGTATGTATCAGACTAAGTCCGCCATTCACAAGAGGAAAAATGCATGCCGACCGCACTCGACTTGAAGGAACTGCAAACACCAGAGACGCCGATTCTCCTATTTGAATGCCGCTTGGCCAATAACAGCATTGAGCGTTGGAGTACGCACGAAATCAGTTTCGGCGGCCAACTTTATGCAGCTCGAGTGCTAGAGCATAGCGCTTTCGACATGAAAGCCGAGGATGAGGGCGTGTCGAAAGTCAGTTTGATTCTCGCGAATGCGGATTGCTACTTTTCTCAATTGGAGCGAAGTGCAGGTCTCAAGGGCGCGCGGCTGGACGTCCAACTCGTCTTCTGGAATCTCGGCACCGGCGCGGCCGCGTCAACCCCAGCCATGCTTTTCCGGGGGCTAGCCAATAGTCCTGAGGAAACGACGGAAGCGTCCATGCGGATCAGCTTTGTGAACCGGCTGAGTCCCCAACGAATTCTCTTGCCGGGCATTCGCATTCAAAAGCGATGTCCATGGCGCTTCCCGTCCACGGCGGCGGAGCGCGCGCAGGCACCTTCAGGTCTCGACGACGGTAAATATTCATCCTTCTTTCGTTGCGGCTATTCGCCTGACCAAGCAGGCGGCGTAGGCAATTTAGATTCCGGCGGCTTACCCTTCACTTCGTGTGACTTCACCCGTGCTTCCTGCGAACAGCGCGGTATGTTTGCAAAAGACTCGAGTGACCGGGCGACGCGGCGTTTCGGCGGGGTCGAGTTTGTGCCGGCCAGTATCTTGGTACGTGGCGCTGGCGAACAAAACTCGCGTATGTCCAACTTAGTGGAGAATGAGGCACGTTACAACGATTTTGTGCCGATGATCCACGGGACCGCCTGGTATCAGCCTCCCGTTGTGTTTGCTCGCAACGACGGCAACCTGACGCGCTTGGAAGTCCTGCTGGGCATGGGCGAGATGCAGGGGGTCGTCAAAGTGGTGGTGAACGACATTGAAATTCCCCTTGGTGCCGACGGCACGAACATGACTGCCACGGGCTGGTATAACGTCGTCTCCCTTGGCAATCGCACGGGCGGCTTCAATCTGAATTTCACAAATACAAATGGCGATCCCCTCGGGGACCCCTATGGCAGCATGGCCTACGCCTCCGTCGTCGTGCCCAACCGCATTGCCGACGGCAAACGGCTGCCCAGTGTCAAGATGCTGGTGAAGGGCATTAAAGTTTCGAGGTTCGACGAAGAAGCTAACTATCTCGACGAGGCGTTCACCGCGAACCCCGCGTGGATCATGCTCGACTTACTCCGCCGCTCCGGTTGGAATCTGGACGAACTTGATCTGGTCAGCTTCGCGCGCGCCGCTACCCATTGCGACGGACCGGTAAGTACCAGCGACTTACATGGAACGGCCTTAACCGTTCCCCGTTACGAGACGAACATTGTGCTGCGCCGCCGCCGCTCGGCCGCAGAAATTTTGCGCGGCCTACGTAATGCGGCCACGCTCTACTTGACTTATGGTCTGGAGGGTAGGCTTCAGCTGAAGCTGGAGAGTAAGATCGCCATTAGCCACCCTCAGAAGCCAGCCGGCTCCAACGCTACGGAGCCATTGTTTGGAGGATGGCCAGCGTACGAATTCTCCGAAAGCTCCATTCGCCGACGAGAGAATGGCACAGCCGCGTTTCGCCTGTCCAGCCGCGCCAACTCTGATTCCCCCAATCGCTTCACGCTTGAATTTCAAGATGCTTTCAATGAG
>JANLPT010000013.1:0-3058 GCA_031367405.1 Bryobacteraceae bacterium | reverse complement strand
GTGTGCTGGCTGACGCACCACACGCCCAGCGAGCATAAGCGGGCGCAGCGACGGCTGTCCTTCACGGGGCATGTTCAGTTGATGCGCCGCTCACAACCCCGCTCAGCGACCCTTTTTCGCCGAGCGCCCCCTGAAGCCCCCAGCTGCGCAGACGCGGGTTCAGGAATCTGCTGCAGGAGGGCTCTACGCTGCGCTGCACCAGCAGCACAGGCCGCTGCAACCCAAGAATGGTCAAGCGGCGGCACTCGCCCTATGCCAGCCTTGCCTTCTAAACTGCCAGGCAAGCACCTCGACCATTCACCCGCACTTCTTGGGCCGATGCCTTTGTCGCCCATGGCAAAGTTCGTGATAACTTGTTAAACGAACAGTATTTTGTCAGGTCATGCAATTAAACAAATGCATCATTGAAAGACCTGACCCCATTGATTTGCTGGTGCTGCGGGGAGGGGTTCTTTGCGGGGCCGGTTGGCGGTGACCGCTAAAGAATACGCGGATCCTCGCCTCGTCCGATTGGCGTGCCTGGTGTCTCCAGAAATGCGGTCGGATCAACGCCGGCAGCCTCAGGGTCAAAGAACCTGATTTGCAAGGAGCGCTCTACTCGCAGGATGCTAAGAAGATTCGACAGCATCGAGACGGGTTGATGCATGACGATATACGTATTGTTTCCTCCGAGATGGGGCTTTTCAACCTGGGACTCGCTGGAGAAGTAGATAAATCCGCCCGATTTTCCGGCATTGAGGAGTTCGATCCAGCCAAAAACTCGATCAGGAGTATCGCCAAGCAGGGTAATTCGGTAGTCGGTGACGGGATTGGTGAGTTGTTTCATCGGGGTCTAAGTGAAGATTGCGTTGTCTAACTCTACGCGAGCCAGGTGCCCAGCGTGTCAATCGAAGGCGAGAAGAAATAAGCTCCGCCGCGTGTGTTTACGAAGTGACCGAAGGTCATCACCGGGCATTTCGACTTGTCTGCCAGTGCGTGGAATGGGCAACCCCGAATCGGTCCCTGCGCTGTGTCGTTCGTAATGATCGGGTCTTGCCCGGCGGCAGGCAGCGCTCCCTCCTGTTTACGGGGGAAGTCCGCGTCGTTTACCCACGCCGTTTGCACGAATTCGAACTGGCGCTCAATATCGCTCTGGTAAGCGAAGAAGAGCAGACCGCGCGGGTTTTTCTCCCCGCCTCCCTCACCGGCTCCCAGTGACTTGCCGAAGGGAATGCCGCGCCTCAGCAGACGATGCGTTTGGGTCTTGCTTTCGGCGTCCGCCTCGCTGCGTTTGCCATTCGGGATGTCCTGGCCGGCCTCATGACGCGGGATCTGGTTGCGTGGGTAGGCTTTGCGGATGTGCGCCGCCAGCGGGACGATCTCTCCTGCCCGGTCTTCGCCGTATTCGAAGTTATTGTTGAGCGCGTCGCTGTTCGCGAGCGCCGGGTGCGCAATGCCGGGATCGATCTCGGGCGGCTGGTAAGACGCCGTGCCCGACTGGAAGGAGAGCGCTTCCAGCGGCGCGCCGCTGCGGTAGCGTCCCACCAGCTTCGCCCCCATCAAGTCGGTAGTGAGGCCGAGAGTAGCGCCTTTCTGGCTTACCGCCTCCCGGAAACCCTTTACCTCTTGCGCCAGCCGGCGAAAGACGAGGAACGAACCATTGGTTGCCCAAGGCGGAAACGGCTTTGGCATGGGAACTATGTTTCCATCTTTATCGTACTCTTCTGCCCCGGCGATGGCACCTTCGTCTGTATTTAGCCCGTGCCCACCGGCCTTTTCGAAAGGCTTCTGCCCCGGATAGCCAATTACAAACTCTCCGGGATGCAGCAAGTCCTGTCCAGGATTGCCCTGATCCGGGTTGTGCAGCGGGTCATCCGGCGAATCGACGCCGCGGATTCCCGGCTGCGACACGCCGTCCTTGAAGCCGAAGTGCTCGTGGCCCACGTCGTCCACCCGCGTCTCGCCGCGGATGATGCCGAGGATGGTGATTCCGGAGCCTGCCGCTTCCAGCTTGGCGAGCGTGCGCGCGAGGCGGGAGCCGCTCTGCAATCGGTCCAGCTCGTTGGGGTCGTCGGACGCGAGAATCAGCATCCCGTCCACCTCCTCCCAATTCACCTCTACGTCCATTCCGTCGTTCCAGTGCGCGGGCGCGTTCTCCACTGCCGGCACGGAGCCGTTCTCCGGCACGTCCAGGTCGCCAATGAGCGCCGCCCGGTTACGCATCCCTTCCTCGAATGCCTGCGAGAGTTTCGCGCGCTTAGTAGGCAGAAGTTTATTCAATCCGCTTGCCGTGAAGACGATGTTCGTCCACGTCGCTTTGATGGTGCCTTCAGGCATTCCCGTCCGGCGCACCGCTTTGAACTGCTCGTTAAAGCGGATCACCGCCTCGCTCGAGCTATGTGCGATGTGCGAGAAAATGCCGTTCTCGTAGTCGGGATCGGGTTCGTTCGTAGCCTCGCTGTTATTGTGCGACGGACCTAGAGTTGCCTTTGCTCGATTTGCGTCCGCATCATCGATGCGGAAGAGGATGTTGACTTGGTGGTCTTTCAGAAAACCGCCGAAACAGTTCCCCTGAATTTTATCGAACTCGATTTCCTTCACCTTCGCTGGGGGATCGTCTCCGCCGCTTCCAGCCATGGCTGCGGCTTTGGTGTTGGCATTCGTGTCCACCTGCGGAGCGGAGCCGGGGTGTTGAGGTTTGTCGGGTGACGCGGGTGTGGTTTGTGCTTTCATGGTGTATGGGGTGGTTCACTGGTTTGTTGGGATTGTTGATGTTCTTTCAGGTTTTCCTTCAAGAGCAGTTCTGGGGGCAAGTCTTGCAATAACACAAACGTGAAACCGTTTACCGTACCCTCATGCATGCCAAGCTTAGCCCGCACCAAGCCAAGAGCGTTAGGACTATCCCACCATTCACTAAGACAATCTTGCGCCCGCCCGATACTCACTCGGAGTCAGGCCGAGCTGCCGTTTGAACGCCCACGCGAAATACGAAAGATCGTTGAAGCCGACGGCGTAGGCGACTTCCTTGGCCAGTGCGCCGGGATGGGCAAGCCGTTCGCGCGCCCGCTCCAGCCGGTAA
>JANLPT010000004.1:0-14021 GCA_031367405.1 Bryobacteraceae bacterium | reverse complement strand
TCAGACGGAGCTAAGCCTGTCGCCGCCGGCCAGCCGCAACTAATCGAACGGCGGAAGTCGCGGATCTTCTCAATCACCAGATCCGGCGTCTCGAGTACCACGAATTTTTGTCCGGTCGTCATGAAAATCACCGTATCGGGCGTGCTGGCGACATGCTCAATCAGGTCGGAATTCACCACGAGCGCGGCGCGGTTCAAGCGCGTCAAGCAAATCATAATTTGGTTCCAAACGAAGGCTATCTATGCCTCATCGTCCAAGCGCGGCATCGCAAGAGTTCAAAAGCCAAGTTCAAATATCGTTGCAGTCCGTCCGATATGCCTCTCGTGACCGGAAACTTGAGCGTGCGAAATCTGGCGGCTGATTTGTTAGTGGCGGTCTTGCATCATCCGCAAGACGTCATGAGGGAAACGACGGCCATTGCCAAGCGGGCGCAGACCCTTGGAATGCCAGATTCGGGGGAAGAATGGGACGTGTTAACGGCGGTCGCCGCTTCGTTGCGCGAGTTTTCAGCGCGGGGCGATCAGCGCCAGCCGGCAGCGGAAATTCATCTGCTGCGCCACTTGGCGGCGCGGCGGCAGTAAATTAATGCGCCAGCAGGGGGTCGCACGACAGCAGGTCGAGCAACGAACGCAACTCGGTGCGAATTTCGCCCAGCAGGTTACGATCCTTGGGGTCCGGGCCAGAGTAAGCCGGCAGCGCCGGCACGGTTGACACGGCTGACACGGTTGACACGGTTGACACGGTTGAAGCCGGGGCCGATTCCAGAGCCGGAGCCATCGCAAGCTTGGCTGGCTTACCGCTCTTCAGCCCGGCCGTCCGGGCGCTCGATTCAGCCTTGTGCAACGCATCCAGATGCTTGCGCGCGCCTTCGATCGTGTAACGTTCCTGATACAGCAGCCGCTTGATATCCAGAATCAGCTCGACGTCCTTACGGCGGTACAAGCGGTGGTTGCTGCCCGACTTCTTCGGACTGATCGACGGAAACTCCGTCTCCCAATACCGCAGGACATACGGCTTCACCCCGGCAAGATGGCTCACGTCGCCAATCCGGAAATACAGTTTATTGGGAATTTCGGGACTTCCCGAGGTAAGAGCGGGCACGGTTGCGTGGGTTGCCATGGCTTTCGGACCTTTCTTTGGCTTAATTGCAATCCTACGGGAAGCCACCACGAGCGTCAAGGAGATACACTCAAATTGTGGCTTCTGACAAAAACATTTTCGCAAAAAATGTTCTATCCGGCATTCATCCCGTCCTGGAGGCGCTGAAAAGCGGCCGGCAGATGGATCGCATCATGATTACCGAAGGGTCGGGTAGCGCCCGGGTGCAACCGCTGATCGACCTCGCGCGTGAACGCAGCGTCCCGATCCGCTTCGAGGCCCGGTCGGTCCTGGACCGTACCGCTGGTACGGCCACCCATCAGGGCGTGGTCGCCATTACCGCCGCCCACCGCTACGCCAAACTCAACGAGGTGTCCCTGGGACCGCTGGTCGTCGCGGCCGATGGTGTCGAAGATCCGCACAACCTGGGCGCGATCGTGCGGTCGGCTTATGCGGCCGGCGCATCCTGCATTCTGATTCCTGAGCGCCGCGCCGTCGGGCTCACCGATACCGTGGCCAAGGCGTCGGCCGGCGCACTTGAGTATTTTCCCGTCGTGCGCGTCACCAATTTGAATCGCACCCTCGAAGACTTGAAGAAAGACGGCTACTGGATTTACGGTCTGGACGAGCGCGCCGGCCTGGATTACTCGGAGGTGGAATACACGACGCCCACCGTCCTGGTGCTGGGAGGCGAAGGGGCGGGGCTCCATCAGCACACGCGTAACAATTGCGACTTCCTGGTGAAAATACCGATGCACGGCGAGATCTCATCGTTGAACGTGTCGGTGGCGGCCGGCATCGCGATGTTTGAGTGGCGGAAACAGCAAAAGGGCTAAACTGGGAGTCGATGCAGAAACTTCTGGCCGCCGCCCTAGCCCTGGGCTTGTTTGCGCAGACGATGGTGTGGGCGCGGGCCCCGATTCGTGCCGGGCAAGGCATGGTGGTGGCGCAGGAACCCATGGCCGCCGACATTGGCTTGGCGACGCTGAAGTCGGGCGGCAATGCCGTTGACGCCGCCGTCGCTGTGGCCATGTCGATGGCCGTTACCTACCCGTACGCGGGCAATCTCGGCGGGGGGGGCTTCATGCTGGTCCGCATGGCTGACGGCCGCACCGCGTTCTTTGATTTTCGGGAGAAGGCCCCCGCCGCCGCCGGACATGACATGTATCTCGACCAGGATGGCAAGCCGACGCGCGAAAGCGTGGTGGGCTGGCGAGCCTCCGGCGTGCCGGGAACCGTCCGCGGCTTAGAACTCGCGCATCGCAAGTTCGGCCAGCAAAAATGGACTGACTTACTCGCACCTGCCATACGGCTCGCCGGCGGAGGCTTCCCGGTTTCGTATGGGCTTTCGCAATCGCTCAAATCGGCGGGCCGCTTCCGGGCCAGCGCCCTTGATAGTTCCGTGCTCACCGCCGGCGGCATCCTGACGCATGACGCCGAGTCGCGCCGCATTTTTCTGCGTGATCAGCATTATTACGAGCCGGGCGAAACGTTCACGCAACCGGAGCTCGCCGCGACCCTCAAGCGGATTCAGCAGTTCGGCTCCGCCGGTTTTTACGAGGGCGAAACCGCGCGCCTCTTCGCCAAGGAGATGGCCGCCCACGGCGGTGTGATCACGCTCGAAGACCTGAAGAATTATCAAGCCGTGGAACGCAAGCCCCTCCAAGGCACCTTCCGCGACTATACGATCCTCACTGCCCCGCCCCCTTCCACGGGCGGCATTGGTCTGCTGCAGATGTTGAATATTTTAGAAGGCAGCGATTATCAGAAAGCCGGCCTCGGCTCCGCAGCGGCCACGCACTACGTCGCCGAAACCATGCGCCGTTATTACGCCGATCGCGGGGAATACCTGGGCGATGCCGACTTCATCCGCGTACCGGTAAGCGGGCTGATCAGCAAAGCCTACGCCAATGAGCGCCGGCGGTCAATCGACTTACAGAAAGCTACCCCTTCGAGCGTCATTCGGCAAGGGCAGCCTGGCCCCCATGAGAGCCCGGAGACCACGCATTTCTCCATCGTCGACGCGGCCGGCAACGCCGTCGCGCTCACTTACACGATCAACGGCGGTTATGGCTCCGGTGTCACGCTACCGGGCCTCGGTTTTCTGCTGAACAACGAAATGGACGATTTCACGGTGAAGCCCGGTTCGCCCAATATGTTCGGCTTGATTGAGGGCGAGGCTAACTCCATCCGGCCCGGCAAGCGTCCTAACTCCTCCATGACGCCGACGATGGTGCTGCAGAAGGACCAGTTACTCCTGGTGATGGGCGCGCCGGGCGGCTCCCGCATTCCCACCGGCGTGTTACAAGTCTTTTTGAACGTGGCGAACTTCAAGCTGAATATACAAGACGCGATTGATCAGCCACGTTTCCATCATCAGTGGCAGCCGGATAAGTTGTTTCTCGAACCGGGCTTTTCTCCCGACACCATCGAGTTACTCCGCGCCCGGGGCCACACCGTAGAGCCTAATACTTTTGGCGTGTCGCGCGTGGAGGCGATTCAGGTGGAAGCGATTGACGGCAAGCGTTGGCTCGCCGGCGGCCATGACGGTCGCGGCGATGGCAAGGTGGCCGGTTACTAAATGGATCACGTGCTTTCTTCGCACTTATTCGTAAAGCATCGTTTGTCGACGGCCTTGCTTGACCGCATTCTCGCCGCCGGTCTGCCCGCCGTAGAATTGTTCGTCAATCGCCAGCACCTCGACTATTTGAATACGGCGCAGATCCACGAAATCGCTTCCTGGTTTCGTGACTCCAAGCTCGAACTCTGGGCCTTGCATTCTCCCATGTATTCCGACGATCAGAACGGCCTCTCCGGACCCAAAGCCACGATTGCCATCAACGAACCCATCAAGAGCAAAAGGGTGGTGATGGTGGACGAGATCAAGCGCGCGCTCGAAATCGCCGAGCGGATTCCCTGCCGCTACTTAATTCAGCACCTCGGGGTTCCGGACGAAGAGTTCGATGAACGAAAGATGGATGCCGCCTTCTCGTCGCTCGAAGAGTTGAACTCCTTCGCCCGCCAACGCGGCGTGGAGATTCTGCTCGAAAATCTTCCGAACGGTTTCTCGCATGCCGCGAAACTGAATTACTTTACCGGTGTGACGCATTTGAACAATGGGTATTGTTTCGACATTGGCCACGCGAACTTATACGCTAAGTCAGTGAATGGCCACCTCGAAAGTGAGTTTGAACTGATGCACTCCCGCATTCGCTCCACCCACATTCACGATAACGATGGCGAACTCGATCACCACCGCTTTCCGTTCCTTCATTCGGGCGGCACCATCGACTGGTGCCGCATGATGGAACGGCTACGCCCCGGCCAGTTTCCCTTGAATCTGGAGTTGAAGGAGTCAGACGACTTCGCCGATCCGCTCGAAAGTATTCGCACCGTCTTTGAGAAATTGGAAACAGCATGATCCCACGCATCCGCATCATTGAAGCCGGCACCCACGTAGGCGAAGAAGTACGCATTGCCGGTTGGCTTTATAACTTACGTAAGTCGGGCAAGATCGCGTTCCCGCAGTTACGCGACGGCTCGGGCATTATTCAAGGGGTCGCCGTGAAGGCAGAGGTCCCCGAAGAGTTATTCGAAGCCCTGCGCGGCTTGACGCAGGAATCGTCGATCATCCTGCAAGGCCGGATACGCGCCGAAGAACGCGCCGCCGGCGGCTTTGAAATGGACGTCACCGGCCTCGAAATCGTGCAGCGCGTCTCCGAGGAAGATCCCTACCCGATCACACCCAAAGAGCATGGGCCGGACTTTTTACTGAACCATCGCCACCTCTGGCTGCGCAGCCGCCGTCAGCACGCCATCGCCCGCGTCCGCCACGAAGTGATCCGCGCCACTCGCGATTTTTTCGATTCGAATGGCTTCATCCTGATGGATACGCCTATCTTTACACCGGCCGCCTGCGAAGGCACCAGCACGCTTTTCGAGGTGGATTACTTCGAAGATCAAAAAGTGTATCTGAGCCAAAGCGGCCAGCTTTATAACGAAGCCAACGCCATGGCGCAGGGCAAAGTGTATTGTTTCGGCCCGACATTTCGCGCGGAAAAATCGAAGACGCGCCGGCACCTGACGGAGTTCTGGATGGTGGAGCCGGAAATGGCTTACGCCAATCTCGAAGACGCGAAGATATTGGCGGAAGATATGCTCTGCCACATCGTCGACCGGGTGCTGAACAACCGGCAAGCGGAGTTGAAGACGCTCGAACGCGATGTAACTAAGCTCGAGCGCATTCGCAAGCCCTTCGCGCGCATGCACTATGACGAAGCCGTGGAAATTCTGAAAGGCAAAGGCTCCGAAATCGTCTGGGGCGGCGACTTTGGCGGCACCGATGAGACACTCTTGACGGAGGACTTATCCGGGCCTTTGATCGTCGATAACTTCCCGACGGAGATCAAAGCCTTTTACTTCCAGCCCGTGGAGGGCCGGCCCGAATGCGCCCTCGGCATGGATGTGCTGGCGCCAGAAGGCTACGGCGAAATCATTGGCGGCGGCCAGCGCATCCACGATCTTCACTTACTGCTGAAGCGTCTCGATGAGCACAAACTGCCGCGTGAGGCCTTCGACTGGTACACCGACTTACGTAAGTACGGCAGTGTGCCGCACGCCGGTTTCGGTATGGGGATTGAGCGCTGCGTCACTTGGATGTGCGGTCTGGAGCACTTACGCGAAACGATCGCCTATCCGCGGATGATTTACCGGACGAGGCCCTAAGTGCGGACCGTGGCGATCATTGGCGTACCCCAGGATTATGGCGCCGGCCGGCGCGGCGTCGACATGGGCCCATCGGCGATGCGGGTGGCTAACTTAAATGCGAGTCTGGCGGGGCTGGGCTTTACGGTGGAGGACTTTGGCAACGTCTTCGTCGATCAACCCGAGAGTATTCCCGAATCGGCCAGGACGGCCCGCCACTTACCGCAGATCGCGCATAACTGCCTGCGGTTAGCCAAGATAGTGGAGAAGGCGGCGCGCGAGTTACGGTTCCCGCTCGTACTAGGCGGCGACCATTCTATCGCCGTAGGTACCGTCGCGGGCATCGCGAAGCACTATCGTCAACAGAAACAGAGCCTGGGCCTCATCTGGATCGATGCGCACGGGGACTTCAACACGCCCGAGTCGAGCCCATCGGGTAATGTGCATGGCATGCCGCTGTCGAGCATTATCGGGCAGGGTCCCCGGGAGTTGACTCACTTACGCGGCCTTTCGCCGATGGTCGCCGCGAAGAACGTAGCCTTGGTGGGCATTCGCGACATTGACCGTGGCGAAGCCGCCAATATTCGCGCCTCCGGCATCCATGCTTACACCATGCGCGAAATTGATGAACGCGGCATGCGCGCCGTGATGCAAGATGCGATTCGCGTCGCAAGCGATGGTACGGCGGGCCTGCATCTCTCGCTCGACATGGACGCGCTGGACCCCGTGGAAGCGCCCGGCGTCGGCACGCCGGTTCGCGGCGGTCTTAATTACCGCGAAGCGCACCTGGCCATGGAGTTATTGCATGATACGGGCAAACTTGTCTCTATGGAAGTGGTGGAGGTGAACCCGGTTTTAGATATTGCCAATCAGACGGCCGCGCTGGCAGTAGAGTTAGTGCTTTCGGCCCTGGGAAAACGAATCCTATGAAGACGCGAGTGGCCGTGATCGCCGGTGGACGCAGCGGTGAGCATGATATTTCTTTACGCTCGGCCGAAGCGATCACGGAGGCCTTGGAGAGTTGGCCGGGTAAGTATGAGTTAGTGCTCTACCGGATCGATCGTCAGGGTAAGTGGAAACCCGGCCCGATTCTTCCCGAGCCCGGCGCAAACCTCGGCATCGATGTGGTTTTCCCCGTGCTGCACGGCACTTTCGGCGAAGACGGCACCGTGCAAGGCTTGCTGGAACTGGCTGACTTGCCTTATGTGGGCCCCGGCGTGCTCGCTTCGTCGCTGTGCATGGATAAAGAAGTGATGAAGCGCGTCTGCCGCGAGCGCTCGCTGCCGGTCGTCGACTGGATCGCTGTGAGTCGCGACCATATGAATCCCGAAGCGATCGCCGCCCGCTTAGATTTTCCGCTGTTCGTTAAGCCTGCGAATCTGGGCTCCTCGGTGGGTATCTCAAAGGCCAAAGATCTCGACGAACTTCGGGTGGCGTTGCAACTCGCCGCGCAGTACGACCATAAGATCATCGTCGAGCGTACCATCGTCGGGCAGGAATTGGAATGCTCAGTGCTGGGCAATGAGAAACCCATCGCGAGCACGCCTTGCGAAATTGTGCCTTCGCACGACTTCTACGATTACGAAGACAAGTACTTACTCGACCAAGCCAAGACGCTGCTGCCGGCCAACCTGACTCGCGAGGAGATCGCCGACGTGCGCCGGATGGCGGTAGAAGCCTATCAGGCGCTCGGCTGCGAAGGCATGGCGCGGGTCGACTTTCTGCTCGACCGTGGCTCTGGACAGCTCTACATCAACGAAGTAAATACTATTCCCGGCTTTACGTCCATCAGCATGTTCCCGCGCATGCTGGAACACGATGGCATCGCCTTCCGCGATCTGGTGGACCGGCTGATTCAACTGGCGCTCGCTCGCCATGCCCGTAAACAAGCGACTAAGTTCACTCGATAATGCGCTGGATACTCACCATCTTCGCGCTCATGGCGCCGGCGCAAACTCCGCCTCCTGCCGAGGACCGTGCCGCCCAGCTTGAGCCTTACGTTCGTAAGTTCGCCGATGTCCTCGCCATCTTACTCGAACACTCCGCCGATGCACCCGCCATTGAAGCTGCGCTTTACCAGGGCGCGTTACCGGGCATGCTGAAGCCCCTCGATCCGCACAGCATTTTTTTCGACCCGGATAATTTCAAGCAGTTACAGGAGATGGAAACTTCTGTGCGGCGAGGCTTTGGTTCCATCGTTTCGATCCTGCCTGGCCGCGTCATTGTCCTCCAGGCGCAAGCCGGCGGCCCTGCAGCGCGGGCTGGATTGCAGGCCGGTGACGAGATCGCCGCGATTAACGGTTATGTGCTGGCGCAACTCGATACTGACCAATTAGTGGGCCTGCTGGGCCAGTCTCGCACGATGAAAGTAAAACTCGATGTCCGGCGTCAGAATACGCCCCGGCTGCTGGAGTTTGTCCTTTCGCCCGAAGCCATGGATACGCCTAGTGTGGAGCGTGTCTTTACATTGGCCCCCGGAATCGGATACTTAAGAGTCGGCGGCTTCGAAATGAAAACCGGTAAGGACATTCACGCGGCGATTGAAAAACTCGGCGGTGACAAACTCACGGGCTTGGTGCTCGACTTACGCAACAATCCGGGGGGCGTGGTGGGTGCCGCGATTGAGACCGCGTCATTGTTTCTGGAGCCTGGCCAGCGTATCTTTTCGATTCGGGGCCGCAGTAAGGAAACGGAGAATGCCGACGTGGCGGCCAACGCCAAGAATTATCATTTCCCGCTCGCTGTATTAGTCAACGAGAAAAGCGCCAGCGCCTCCGAGATCATCGCGGCGGCGATGCAGGAGCACCATCGCGGTTATGTCATCGGCCAGCCCACTTACGGTAAAGGGCTCGTCCAGAGTGTCTTTCCTCTGAGTAACAAGTCCGCGCTCGCACTGACGGTGGCTTATTACTACACACCCGAAGGCCACAGCTTACAGCGGCCCTTGCGCGACAGCCAAATCGACGCGACTCTGGCGACCACGGCGGGCGGCTTGCGCCCCGGGTATCTGGTGAATCCGGAGGCGCAAACGCGGCTCCGCGTGGCTCTTGACGCGTCGGGCTCTTTCACCACGTTTGCCACTGAGTACACGCGGCGCGAGAAAGTGACGCCCACCTTTGATGTCACCAACCCGTTACTCGATATTTTCCGCGGCTGGCTCGGCGATCGCCGGATCCAGCCGGGCTTAAACGAGTGGCTCACTGACACGGCCTGGATCCGCAATCGCCTGCGCCAGGAAATCCTGAATCAGGGTGTCAGTGTGGAACGGGGCGACGAAATTGAACTCGCCCGCGACCCGCTCATCAACCGCGCGCTCGACCTGATTCGCGCTGGTAAGGTACACTAGGGTTTCTGCCTCGTTCGCTCAGTTGCCCACGTTGTACTCGTAACTAGAATAAAAGAGGTATTTATGGCCACCAAAGAAACTCTGCAGAAACTCAAGCCCCGTGCGGTTAGCGGCCCATCCCCGGCGGAGGCAGCCACCGGATTGGCTGTCGTTCCTATAAAGCCAGTTCCTAAAAAGCCAGGACTGAAAAAGCCAGTAGCGAAGAAGACGGCCACTAGAAAGAAGAAGCCCGCCGTCGGGGCCGAACCTGAATTGGTTATCTCGCTCGAGACTCTGCAAGACGAAATCCGCCAGGAAGCCTATGGCTACTTCATCCAACGCGGCTACCGCCCAGCCGACCCTAAGGCCGACTGGCATCGGGCCGAAGACGCCGTCCTGCGCCGCCACGGGCGGCGTTAGTTGATAGGCTTCGCCAGCGCCGGCCGGTAACCTGGTCCACGCATCACGCGACCCGGCAAAGCTCCCGTGTGCTTGCCCTCATCCACCACCAGCGTGCCGTTGACGAACACATAGGGAATGCCCGCCGAAATTTGATGCGGTTGCTCAAAAGTCGCGCGATCAATCACTTTTGCCGGATCGAACACGACGATATCAGCCATCAAGCCTTCGCGCAGTAAGCCGCGATCAAAGATCGAAAGCCGGTTCGCGACGGCCGACGTCATCTTCCGCACGGCCTCTTCCATCGGCATCACGCCCTGATCACGCGTGTATTTACCGAGCACCCGCGGGTAAGTGCCATAAGTGCGCGGATGCACCGGAGCTTCGCCGGTTTCAGGAGTCGATCCGCCCGCATCTGTGGCAATCTTAATCCACGGCTGTTTTAATTGCAGTGCCAGATTCTCTTCGCTCAACATAAAGTAAATAGTCGCGATGCGCTGCCGCTCGGCGACTAACAATTCGAGCACCGCCTCCGGCCAAGGCTTGCCCATCGACGCTGCCACTTCTGAGAGCCGCTTACCCACATATTTTTGATGCTGCGGGCGGCGCAGACCCACTAACAGAACGCCGGCGGGCGTGGCCTGTAAGCAACGGCTCTCCCAGGTATCATCGGGCTTCATCATCTCCGTAAGTAGCCGCGCGCGCAGGGCCGGATTGCCCAGATTCTCATAGAGCTTGCCATCGGCGGCCGTCCAATCCGGGAGGCAAGCAGTAAGTCCGGTGCCGCTAGCGGTGTAAGGATACATGTTAGCCTGCACGTCGAGTCCACGCGCTCGCGCAGCATCGATCTTCTGAATAGCCAAAGGCATTTTGGGCCAATTCTGTTCGCTCACAGCCTTCAGATGGTAGATCTCGACGGGCACATGCGCTTGCCGGCCAATCTCAATCGCTTCGTCGATCGCCTCCAGAAGGCGGTCGCCCTCTGAGCGAATGTGAGAAATGTAGACGCCGCCATACGGGGCGATCGCCTTCACCACCTCAATCAATTCCTGGGTGCCGGCGTAAGAGCCGGGCGGATAGATCAGGGCCGAGGCGATGCCATAGGCCCCATCCCGCATGGCTTGTCCGGCCGCCTGCCGCATAGCTTGCACCTCGCTGGGTGCCGCCTTGCCCATGGACATCCCCTTGCCATAGGCCCGCAAAGTAGCCGCGCCAATGAACGATCCGAAGTTCGACGATGAGCGATGCTGCTCCATGGCGCTCAACCACTCGCTAAAGCGGCCAAAGCGAAACGTGTCCGCACCGCTCATCTCGCGGACGCGCTCATTAAATGGCGCATTCGAGTCATTCTCGCCCATGATCTCGGTGGTGATGCCTTGCGTTACTTTACTCATCAATCGCCCATCGCCACGCCCGAGTAAGTCGCTCCGCACATGGCTTTGGATATCGATGAAGCCCGGCGCGATGACATGGCCTGCGGCATCGATGCGCCGTTTAGCGCTCGCCTCACGCAGCATTCCGGCGGGCTTGATCGTTGCAATGCGGTCGCCTTTGATGGCGACATCGCCCAAAAACCAAGCGCCCCCAGTGCCATCCATCACGCGACCGTTCAGCAGGATGGTGTCGTAAGTTTGCGCACCCAGGAGGGAGGCAAAAAGAAGCAAGGCCGTGCTACGGATGGTCATTCCTCTTAGTATCCTCTCCTCCTGTGGCGGCCCAGGTCAAAGCTTCTTGACAGCGGGAGCGGGCTTCGGTGCCAATGGCTTCGCGGCCGGGGGCTTGGCCGCCGGGGCCACGGGTTTCGCGGCCGGAGTAACGGGCCAGATCGGCGCGCCTTTCGGGAAGCGCTTGATCGTCACTGTCTTCATCACCACCGGCACGTTCGGCTTGTTGCCCTCGCCGCTGGGTACCGTCACCACCTTCTCGGCGACGTCCTCCCCCTCCACCACGCCAAAGATCGGGTGCTTGCCATTCAGATATTCCGGCAATCGCTGAGTTTTTGTCGTGATGAAAAACTGGCTGCTGCCCGTGCCCGGGCCCGCGTTGGCCATCGCCAGGAGATAGGGCTTATCGAACCCCAGGCTCGGATGAAACTCATCCTGAATCGCATCGGTGCCGCCGAAGCCCGTGCCCATCGGATCGCCGCCCTGAATCATGAACTCCGGGATGACCCGATGGAAGACGAGCCCGTCGTAGAGCGGCCTCTTCACGCGCTTCCCGGTTTTCGGGTCGGTGAAGAGCTTGGTGCCACGTGCTAAATCAACAAAGTTGTGGACGGTGATGGGCATTTCGTTTTCGTAGAACTTGATCACGATGCGTCCCAGACTGGCCGCGCCCTGGACGATCTCGAAGTCGGCATAAAGGCCAGGCTCGCGGTCGGGCTCGGGCGGCATCACTGGTTTGGCAGGAACCACCGGCTTCGGCTTCGCTACGGCCACGGGCTTGGCGGCGACAACCGGCTTCGCGGCCATCGGCGTAGGCTTGGCCGCCACCACTGGCTTCGCCGGAGTGGCGGTCTTGGGCGGGGGGGGCGCTTGGGCAAACGCCCAGGCCGCACCCATCAAACAGGAAAAAAACAAACGATTCATATTTCAAGTTTATAATCGGGCGAATGAACTTGCTGAGCTTCTTTCTCACCATCCCGCTGCTCGCCGCCGAAACGCGCCAAGTCCGCCTGCTCTCCACCACCGACCTGCATGGCTGGATCATGGGCTACGACTACTACGCCGGGAAGCCCGCCAATCGCGGTTTGGCCAAAGTTGCCACGTTGATTCGAGCCGCCCGCGCCGGGCAACCCGCGAATTTGCTGGTCGATTGCGGCGATACCATTCAGGGGTCGCCCCTGGAGGCGGTACACCAGATCGCCGTCCGCGCGGGTAAATCCACCGCGCCCGATCCCATGATGCTGGCGATGAATGCGCTTCGCTACGACGCCATGGCGGTGGGCAATCACGAGTTCAACTTCGGCCTCAAGAACCTGCAAGCCGCGCGCCAACAAGCGAAGTTTCCGTGGCTCTCGGCGAACACGCAAGGCAGCCCGGCTTTTACGCCTTACGTCATCAAGACGGTAAATGGCGTGCGGATCGCCATCATCGGCCTCACCACGGGCGCGATCCCGGCTTGGGAGAAAAAGGAGAATTACCTCGGCTATCGCTGGATTGACCAGGTGGAGGCGGCACGGCGCAACGTGGCCGAAGTACGAGCCAAGGGCGTCGACGCCATCGTTTTCGCCGTACACGGCGGTCTCGACCGTGACCTGAAGACCGGCGAAATCCGCACCGGCGAAATGCCCAACGACAACGCCATCTATCAACTGGCCGCAGGCATTCCCGAGGCCGATGTCATTTTCTACGGCCACTCGCATTTGTCGAACGCGGGGGCTAAGGCCGGCAACGCCTTGCTCGTGCAAGCGCGTAACTGGGGACAGTCGCTCGCCCAGGTAGACCTCGACTTCGAGCGCACGGCCACCGGCTGGAAGCTCACGGGCAAAAGCAGCAAACTCGTCCCCGTCACCGATGCCACCCTCGCCGACCCCGAAATCGAGCGCCTGGCGAAGCCCTATCACGATGCCGCCGAACGCTACCTCAACACGCCGGTCGCCACTTCCGCAGTCGCCATGTCCGGCAGCCGCGCGCGGATTGAAGATACGCCACTGATCGATTCCATCCACGAAGCGCAACTGCACTTCGCCAAAGCCGATGTCTCGTTCACCGCACTGTTCCAGCCAGGCGTACGCATCGTTCCTGGTCCGGTGACGGTGCGGGAAATGGCGGCGCTGTACATTTACGACAACGAACTTTATGCGGTGGAGGGCCACGGACGGATGGTGCGCGAGGCTCTCGAAAATGCGGCGCGTTACTACCAAAGCTGCCCGGATGAAGCCTGCGCCGGTCCGCTGATTAATCCGATTGTGCCTGGCTATAACTTCGACATGGCGCAAGGCGTCAGCTACGTGATTGACCTGATGAAGCCCGTCGGCCAACGCATCCAGAATCTGACTTATCGGGGCGCGCCGCTGCGGGATGATCAGCCATTGCGGATCGCCATCAATAACTACCGGTCGGGCGGCAGTGCGGGTTACACTATGTTTCGCGACGCGAAGATCGTCTGGCGATCGGGTAAGGAAATCCGCGAGTTACTCATTGAATACTACACAGCGAAGAAGCAACTGCCCACGAAGGCGGATGGCAATTGGCACTTAGTGCCGGTCAGCGCGTTGAACACTCTCGAGGTAGAGATCGTCGCGGGCACCGGTTCACGGCGTTAGTGGCCTCGCAAACGGCCCTTCCCAACGGCTACCCGCCGTGATATCGTGCCTCTAACCGAAATTCAAGAGAGGTGCGTTTATGGATTCTAAGAAATTTCTTACGGCGACCATCGCTGGCGCCGTCACCATGTTTTTTCTCGGCTTTCTGATCTACAGCGTCTTGCTCGACTCATTCATGCGCGCGAACACTTCCGCCGCTGCCATCAAACTGCAGCCTGATTTTGTATA
>JANLPT010000416.1:0-2128 GCA_031367405.1 Bryobacteraceae bacterium | reverse complement strand
CCCGCCGATCAATCTCGTCGCGATGGCCGACATCTTCGAGCACCGGCTGAACAGCAGCCACGACGCGCTGAAGAAGCAGGCCCCCGATTCGGTGAAGGTGTCCGACGACCGGAAGTTCATCGGCTTCGACGGCTACAAGAATGCGATGGACTGCCTCAAGAAAGGCGACGTCGCCATTTTCACGACGCCGATGGCTTTCCGCTGGGTGCATTTCCAATATGCGATCGAGAAAGGCCTGAATGTCTTCATGGAAAAACCGGTGACCGCGGACGGTCCGTCCTCACGCAAGATGCTCACACTGGGTGAAGCGGCGGCGGCGAAAAACCTGAAAGTCGGCGTGGGACTGAACAGCCGCCACAGCCGCGCGATGCAGGAACTTCACAAGCGAATCCAGGACGGAGAAATCGGCGACATCATGTTCATGCGCGGCTACCGGATGCAGGGACCGCTGGGGTCGGCCTTCTCGGAAAAGTATCCCGGCCCGAACAATGATCTGCCCGGTAAGCCGAACGAATTGCGCTGGCAGCTCTCGCGTTTCCACAGCTTCATCTGGGCGAGCGGCGGGTGCTTCAGCGACTTCTACATCCACCACATTGACCACCTGAGCTGGATGAAAAACGCGTGGCCGGTGAAGTGCCACGCCCTCGGCGGACGGCACTATCGAGGCGATTATGTGGATCAAAATTTTGACAGTTACGCGTGTGAATACACCTTCGAGGACGGCGCGAAACTCTACATGGATGGCCGCTGCATGATCGGGGCGAATTCCCAATACTCCAGCTATGTGCATGGCACCAAAGGCATGGCGATCGCCGCCAAGAGTGGCGATGCCGGGCTGCCTTCGAGCACGTTCAAGGGACAGAATCCGAGCCGGAGCAACATGATCTGGACGTCCGATGTCCCGAAGAACGAAGTGGAGTCGCACTTCAATGAGTGGACCGATCTCATTGACGCCATTCGCGGCGACAAGCCGTTCAACGAAGTCAAACGCGGCGTCGAAGCCAGCGTCGTGACTTCGATGGGCCGCATGGCCGCGCACACCGGGCAGGAAGTGACCTTCGAGGAGGCGCTCAACCACGAGCAGGAGTATTGCCCGAACGCGGACAAGATGACGATGGACAGCCCGTCGCCGCTGCCTGCCGGGCCGGACGGCAAGTATCCCATCCCGACCCCGGGCCTGAAGGTGGGCAAGAACTGGCAGGAATACTACATGACCTAGAAGCGGACGTTGCTGCCAAAGATTTAAAGCGCCCGGAGCGATCCGGGCGCTTTTCTTTCCACCCTCGCGCTCATGAATCGGATCCGCTGCCCCTGGCCCACGAAGCCGCTCGACATCCACTATCACGACACCGAGTGGGGCGTGCCGCTGCATGATGACCGGCGACTTTTCGAAATGGTCATCCTCGAAGGCGCGCAGGCGGGACTGAGCTGGTCCACCATTCTCGCGAAGCGCGAAAACTACCGCGAGGCGTTCGACAATTTCGACGTGGAGCGCATCGCGCGCTACACGCCGCGCAAGGTCGCGCAACTGCTCGCGAATCCCGGCATCGTCCGCAACCGGCTGAAGATCGCCGCGACGATCCAGAACGCGAAGGCGTGCATCGCCACCGTCGAGGAACTCGGCAGCCTCGGTGCGCTGCTGTGGAGCTTTGTGAATCACAAGCCGATCCAAAACCGCAGGCACAGCATGAAGGAAGTGCCCGCGCGCACGGCGGAATCCGATGCGCTGAGCAAGGAACTGCTGCGGCGCGGATTCAAGTTCGTCGGCTCGACGATTTGCCACGCATTCATGCAGGCCACCGGCATGGTGAACGATCATCTCACGATCTGCTTCCGGCATCGCGAAGTGTCGCGGCTCAAGTAGAGAGTTTCATGCACTGTGGTTCTCATCTGGAACGAGCACCAACGGTGCGCAGACAAGCCAGCCCAGGGAAAGGCCCTGGGTTGCACGTTCACAAAAGAGAAAGCCCTGAAAGGGCGGCACACCTTGTCGCGCCCTTTCAGGGGTTTGTCCGCGATGGACTGTTTTCCCAGGGCGGCGTTCGTTCCTCGCTTGCCCTGGGCTGGCTTGCAGCGGGCCTTTGGCCCTGAATGCCATGACTGCCACCCACACGCATGACCAGCTCTG
>JANLPT010000275.1:0-30415 GCA_031367405.1 Bryobacteraceae bacterium | reverse complement strand
TCCACTCCGTCGCCCCGGCCGATGCCGTGGCTAAAGCGTCAATCAAGGCACCGATGGTGGCGGGGTCAGGGATGGGAATGGCCGCCGCCCGCATGGCCCCGGACATCATGTTCTGGTGGACCAATGCCGCCGCGCGGGCGTTGGTGCCGATGCCTCTCACTGTTTCGAGCGGCACGCCGGTTAACTTACTCAACATCATCGCCGTCAGACTGGGCGCCGCGTGCGTGGCATCGAAGTGTTCGAGCGAAAGGCCACCATTCCTTGCCGCATCCGTATGGCAGGTGGTGCAATACTTCCGCACCAGCGCATTCTGCTGGACGGTTGGCATGGGGTCCGCCGCTGGATCGGCTGCGGTCAACGATCCGGCCATCAGGGCAGCTAAGGCCGCCAGCCGCCAGGCCCGCTGGTAGTGAAACACGGCAATCATGAGTTACTCCTTCGGGCAGTCACCAGCTTAACGCACGCCTTCACACGCCGCTTCGGCTTTCGGCTGAGGTTAGACAAATCGCTAGACTAAAGGCATGCCCCGTTTCGCCGGCGTCGACTACCTGCTAATCGACTCACTCTTCAACGAACAAGAATTACTCGTCCGCCAAAGCACACGCCAGTTCATTGAGGATCGCGCGATGCCGCTGATCCGCGATTGCTTTCGCGATGGGCGATTCCCTAAGGAACTGATTCCGGAAATGGGTGAACTCGGCTACTTCGGTGCCAACCTCGAAGGCTACGGCTGCGCGGGTATGAGCAACGTGGAATACGGGCTGATCATGCAGGAGATTGAGCGCTGCGACTCTGGTTTGCGGAGCTTCGTTTCGGTGCAAGGCGCGCTGGTGATGTATCCGATCCTTACGTATGGCAGCGATGCGCAGAAGCAGCGCTGGCTGCCCGCGCTGCAATCCGGCAAAGCGATTGGCTGCTTTGGGCTGACGGAGCCGGGCTTTGGCTCGAATCCGGCGGGGATGACGACGCGGGCGGTCCGCGATGGCAATGACTGGGTGCTGAATGGCGAAAAGACCTGGATCACGAATGGCGGCGTGGCCGACGTGGCGGTGGTGTGGGCGCGGGCGGAGGACGGCATTCGCGGCTTTCTGGTGGAACCGGGGACGCCCGGCTATTCCACGTCGGAGATCCACGGCAAGCTGTCGATGCGGGCATCGGTGACGTCGAGCCTCGCGTTGGTGGATTGCCGGATTCCGGCGGCCGCGATGCTGCCTGAAGTGCGGGGCTTGAAGGGTCCACTGGGTTGCTTGTCGCAAGCGCGCCATGGGATTGGCTGGGGCGTGATCGGCGCGGCGATGGACTGTTACGAAACCGCGCGCCAGTATACGATTCTGCGGAAGCAATTCGACGATCGTCCGATCGCGGGACATCAACTGGTGCAGGAGAAGCTGGCCTGGATGATTACCGAGATCACCAAAGCGCAGTTACTCGCGCTGCAATGCGGGCGTTTGAAGGATCAGGGCAAGCTCGATCCGGCGCATATTTCGATGTTGAAACAGAACAATGTGCGGATCGCGCTTGAATGCGCGCGGCTTTCGCGCGATCTGCTGGGCGGCAATGGCATTATGGACGAGTATCCGGTCATGCGTCATCTGTGCAACCTCGAAACGGTGAAGACTTACGAGGGCACGGATCATATCCACACATTGGTGATCGGGGAGCGCGTCACCGGCATTGCCGCTTACAAATAGGCCTATCCCCCCACGTCACTCGTATCTCAATGATTCTAAATCCGTGGGGTCGCAGCACCACCGGCCCCAGGTACCCGCATTGCTTCCCTCATTGGCGAACACGATGCCCACATTGGCGACCTACGTTTCTGGGGGCTTCAGCTTGAATTCGGCATCACCCTCATTTGCGAGCCAGATCCCCGCATCAGCGATGAGAAATTTCTGAGAATAACCGCCGCTGGAATCCACTTATCAGTGATGGCACGCAATTTACGTTTCGCACCTCCCGGATACTGGCTCCACATCACGCAACGCGGTAATTACCAGCAGGAGATCTTTCGCCACGAGGGCGACCGCCAGAAGTACCTCGAGTTACTGGCCATCTATGCGGAGGAGCGGCAGATCCAGATCATGGGCTACAGCCTCATGTCGAATCACGTGCATCTCATCGCCTTGGGCAAGTATCCCAACGCGATCTCCCACTGGATGCGCTGCCTGAACGGGCACTATGCCCAGCGGATGCACTTTTTGGAGGAGCGCCGCGGACGATTCTGGCAGGACCGGTTCTTCTCCTGCGTTCTCGACGAGCGTCATCTGCGTGCCGCGTTGCGGTACACCGAGCTGAACCCCGTCCGCGCCGGGCTCGTCAAGGATGCCACGGATTATAAATGGTCCTCCGCGGCGGCCCATACCGGTCTTCGACGACCCGCCGCCTTCCTCAATCAGGACGAATTCGTCCTGCGCCATACCGCCAGCGCCTGGCGGCTGGCTCTCACCGCGCCGCAACCTCAAAGCGAACTAACGGCGCTCCGCCTGGCCACTCGACTCGGCCAACCGCTCGGCTCGCCCGAGTTTCTCTCCCACCTCGAAGTCGAGTTCGATGTGGTGCTGCCTCGCGCCATCTCCGCTCTCCACGCCATGGCGGCCGGCAGCTAAGCTGCAGGTCGTGCAAGTTTTTACTTCTGGACTCGTAAATTATGGCCTAGAATCACGTTATCAGGGGGAGACCATGCTTTCGTCCCCTATGAAGCCCTAGTCTCGAAGCGCTTATCTGTCGAAACTCCAGGAGGAGCCTCTCTATGAAATCGAAATCGCTCGTCTTTGCCGCCTTCGCCTTTACCTTGGCCCTGGTGCCGCTCCAAGCCGATTTTAGCTACCAGCAGACCACTAAAATCACGGGCGGCAGCCTCACCAAGATGATGAAATTCATCCCGGGTGGCGGCAAGATGTTCGAGCCCAAAACGAGCTCTGTCTACCTAAAAGGCGATCGCCTCGTGCATGTCTTTCCGGACACCATGTCGATCATCGACCTCGCCAGCGAAACGATGACCGAAGTGAATCTCGAAAAGAAAACCTATTCTTCCATCACGTTCGCCGAAATGCGCGAAGCCATGGAAAAGATGGCCGCCCGGATGCAAGAGGCGATGGCGAAGAGCAAGAAGTCCGGTGAGCCCGCTCCCCAATTGGATATGAAGATGTCGGTGAAAGGCACCGGGCAAACACGGTCCATCAGCGGTCTCGACACCCGCGAGTACATCATGCTGATTGACATGAATGTCAAAGCTGAGCCAGGTGCTGCTCCGGTGGGTATGTCGGAGATCGAAACCGACATGTGGATGTCCAAGAAGATTCCCGGTTATGACGAAGTGCAGGCTTTCTACATTCGGATGGGCAAGAAAATGGGCTATTCGCCCAACATGAACCCGCTGCTGATGCAGCAGCCCGGCTCGGCTGAGGGCATGAAGAGGATGGCCGAGGAGATGGCCAAGCTGGATGGAACTCCCGTCTTGACGATTACCCGGATGAAGGGTACCAGCGCCATGGCCGGTCTGATGGGGGGCCCCCCGTCTTCTGGCAACAGCCCGGGCGCCTCGGGCGACAATGATCGTCCTCGCTTCGGCGGCGGTTTGGCCGGCATGGCCGCAGGAGGAATTATGGGCGGACTGCGCCGCAAGAATAAGGATGCTCCCAAGGCCGACGAAAGTGCCTCCGCAGCCCCCGCGCCGGGCGATAACGTGATGATGGAAACCCAATCGGAGTCCTCAAACTTTTCGAGCGCGAGCATTGCGGACGCCAAGCTTGACGTGCCCGCTGGCTTCCAGAGAATCGACCACCCGATGAAGAAGGCTCTCGACCGCAAGTAGTGCCCCCGGTAGCGTACCAGCCCTTGCGGATATAATAAAGCTACCGTGCTTCGCCTCCTCCTCTTCTGTTTATGGGCCAACCTGCTGACAGCCGCGCCCACGCGCGTGCTGTTTGTAGGGAATAGCTACACTTATTACTACAGCCTGCCCCGGATGGTGGAAGAACTGGCGCAGGCCGCAGGCCAGGAGATTGAGACTCGCGCGTTCACTCGCGGAGGCTCCACACTGGTCGAGCTCGAGTCGCATCCGGAGCTGCGCAGTCTCCTGAACGAAAAATGGGACTATGTCGTTCTGCAGGAGCACAGCACGCTCGGCCTGTCGGCCTGGAACGGCGAGTTGAACGTCAACGATCCTCTCTACTTCCTGCAAGGGGCCCGCCTGCTCGCGCAACGGGCCAACAAGGCCAAGATCGTTCTATTTGCGACCTGGGCCCGTAAGAATCATCCCGAATTCCAGCCGCACCTGGACTATGCCTACGCCGCCGCCGGCCGTGACTTGAACGCCCTGGTGGCCCCCGTAGGCCGCGCCTGGACCGCCGTCCGGGATCAAAGCCGGGAACAACAGCCCAACATAGAACTCTTCTCTCACGACGGATCCCACCCCAGCCCGGCCGGCTCCTACCTCAGCGCGTGCGTCATCATGCGCACCATCTTCTCGCACCCCTGCGCCGGCTTGCCCGGCACGCTGCGCGGCAATCCCCTCAACACCCGGGGTCAACGCGAGGAAGGACGCGAAATTGACCTCGTTAACTTGAAGCCTGAAGTCGTCGCCGTGCTGCAACATGCCGCCGACGAAGCCGTGGCGGAGCCCGGTGCCGCGCCACCCTTCCCGCCCGGGCTCAACAACCACAGCTCGCTCAGCGGCCATCGCCCTAAGCCCGATGACCTGGCCGGCCGTTGGAAAGGCCGCGTCTTTTTCTACGGCACGCCCGCCACCTTCGAACTCGAAATCAAAGCCGATCGGGCCGAAGGCGACAACTGCTCTGGCCTCTGGCGTCTCAACGCCGACAATGGTTCCTGGTCCTCCGTCCGCCGCATCGCCGCCTGCCGCCTCACCGACCTGGGATTCAACTTCACGGTGGTTGACCCCCTCGGCACCGCCGTCGAGCAGCACACCGTCGCCTTCTCCAAAAAAGAGCTCAACGCCGTCACCACCTTCGACTTCCGCACCGCCATGCGCCGTTCCGGCGGCACCTGGACCGCGCATCCCGACTCACCCCGCACCTCATCCCGCTAACCAGTCCATCCTTCCAGCCCGGTGCTCAAGTAGCCGGGGGTGCTGCGAGCCTCAGCGCGGCGGCTTGGTACTCCAGCTTCAGAACGCCAAGTACTAAGGCGGTTCACTTAGGTGCAAAATCTTCGGTACCATTTGGGGGTCCCGTCCATGGCCGCCGTGCCTTAGTCTGGGGTTGTTATGAAGAACCGCACTGGTGAAATTATCCGTCTCAATGAAATCCTGGGCGTCGGCTACATTCGTGATCCTCAAGCCCGGGAGCTGTTCCCCTTTCGCGTCGCCGAAACGGTGCGGCCCATCCGCGAGGGCGACACCGTCACCTTCGTCGTCGAACGCGATTGGGCCCGCTCACTCGCCGTCACCGGCGCTGACAGCCGCACCTATACCGCCAGCGCCTAACCCCTGGCCTTGGCGGGTGCGCTAACCACCGCCAACTCCGCTGCTATCCTAATAGGCGAGAATTCCCTTAGGAGCACCCGATTCATGTCTGAAGACCTATCCCGCCGCAACCTCGTCAAAGCCGCCGCTTTGGCCGCCGGACCCGCCGTCCTCACCTCCCTCGCCCAAAACAGCAAACTCAAAGTGGGCTTCATCGGCGTCGGTGGCCGCGGCTATTACCTGATGGAGCGCATGTACACGGGTAGTAAAGAGTCCGTCGAAGTGGTAGGCGTCTGCGACACTTACGAAGGCCATCGCAACCGCGGCAAGGATCGCGTGCAGACCATGGGCGGCAATACGCCCAAGACTTACGTCGACTATCAGGAAATGCTCGCCGACCCCAGCATCGACGTCATTTTCATCGCCACCCCTGAGCATCTGCATCACTCCATGGCCCTGGCCGCCATCAAGGCCAAGAAACACATTTATCTCGAGAAGCCCATCGCCCACACCATTGAGGAGGGTGCCGAAATCGTGGCCGCCGCCGATAAGTCCGGCAAGTTCGTTCAGGTCGGCACGCAGAACCGTTCGAACTCTCTTTACATCAAAGCTAAAGAGATGGTCGACAAAGGCATGATCGGCGAAGTACATTACGTCCGCGCGTTCTGGTATCGCAATTCCACCGAAGACAATCCGTCGTGGCGTTATGCGATCCCGGCCGACACCAACGAGCAGAATACCGATTGGAAAAAGTTCGTCGGTCCCGCCAAAAACCGCCCCTTCGACAAGCAGCGTTACTTCCAGTGGCGTCTCTATTCCGATTATTCCAGCGGCATCGCCACCGACTTACTCGTCCACCAGACTGACATTACTAACTTCGTCTGCGGTAAATCCGAACCCGTCTCCTGCGTCGCCTCCGGCGGCATCTATCGCTGGACCGGGGCCAACGACGATCGCGAAGTGAACGACTGCATGTCCGCCATTTACGAATACCCGGGTAAGTTCCATATCAATTACTCGTGTTACTTCGGCAACGAGAACTTTGGCTACGGCGAACAGTTCATGGGCAATGAAGGCACCATCGAAGTGCTGAACCGCCAATCGATTATCTTCACTCCCGAAACTTTCCGCGGCAAGGCCCCTGCCCACGTGCAAGCTCGCAAAGCCGAGCGCATCGACATGCCCGGCAACGATAACAAAGCCGTCGAAGCCCATGTTCGCAATCTCATGGAATCTATTCAGGGCAAGGCCAAACTCACCACGCCCCCCAAGATGGGCCAACAAGCCGCCATCGGCGGCCACTTAGCGACCATGTCGCTCAAAACCAACAAGAAAATCCTCTGGGACGAACGCACCCAGAAATACCATAACGCCTAACCCCAGTTGGGCGGGCCCCCCGGCCCGCCTCCTAACCCTAAGGCCGCGCCATATACTTCTGATACAACCGCGTCTGCCGATTTTCCAAACTCACATTCCGCCCCTGAATAAACGCCATCTTCACCTGCGACTTCACCTCCAGCGGATCGCCATCCGACAAAAACAAGTCCGCCGACTTACCTACTTCCAAAGATCCAGTCGATGCGCCTAACCCAAATATTTCCGCCGCATTGATGGTCAGCGCCTTCCAAGCCGCCTCCATCGGCAATCCATAAGCTACGGCGAAACCAGCCTCGAAGGGTAAGTTTCTCGCAAACTGATTGTCGTAGGTCGCAAAGGCAAATTTGACGCCCGCTTTGTATAACTCCCCCGGCAAGGAGTAAGCCGCGTCATAGGCATCGTCATCGTCCATCGGTAAGTCAGTCGGCTGGCCCACAATTACCGGAATCTTCTTCTCCGCGATGCGCGCCAGTTGCGCGCCGGGCTTACGGACATCCATCAACACCAACTTCACTTTGTGCTTTTCCGCAAAGTCGATTGCCTCGCGAACCCCGCGCTCGCGCTGGGCCGGAATCAGTAACGGTGTCTTGCCCGCCAGCACCGGCAGCATCGCTTCGAGCTGCATGTCCGGCAGGAAGTTCGCCGTCCCGGCCGCCTTCGCTTGTAGATACCGCCGCGCCTTTTCAAAGAACTCATCGATCTTACGCATCTCAGCATCGTAGCGGCGCTTGGCTTCGGCATAAGGAACCTCGGTCCGTCCACCGGGAAAACCGAAGGTCACGGTCTGGATCGCCGGAAAGCGCACTAACATGCCGGCGCTTTGCGACATCGCCAAATCTTCCCAAGTCCAGCCATCCAACCTCAACATAGCTGCCTGGCCGCGCACGATACTCTGTCCCGCCGCCGGGGCACCCGGACCGCCGCCCACCGCAATCGCCGCCGGCAAAGTCAAAACCGCCGTCAAGCCATTCGCCCGCGCCACCAAGATATGCTCCGTCTCCGGATTCACCGCCACAATCGCCCGCACCTGCGGAATAAACTCGCCAATCTCGTTCGTGTCGTTCGTCTCGCGCACGCTACTTACTTCAGAGAGCCCGATTTGCGTGGCACAGTTAATCATGCCGGGCCAAGCATGCAGGCCCTTGGCGTCAACCACTTTCATGCCCTTCGGGGCTGTCAACTTAGTGCCGATGCCGGTAATCTTGCCGTTCTCAATCAGCAAGGATCCGTTCAGGATCTCGGGGCCGGTCACCGGATGAATCGTCGCGTTGCGAATCAAGTAAGAGTCCTGCGCACTCGCTAAAGTAACGACTAATAAAATAAGACCCTTCATTGCGCAATCTCCTCAGTGGCTGGGCCCCGCGAACCCGGCTGCCGTCCCGGCGGCCCGCCTTTCTTCTGCTCGGGCGGAGCTTCCAACTTCAACTGATCCTCAATCGCCTTCTTGGCCGCTGCCCGGCGTCCCCGATCGCTCATATCTTTATCGCGATCAAAATATAAAGTCCCATCGATAAACACCTTTTGCGCCACCGCATAACTCGATAGCGGCGGCTTATTCCAAATCACTAAGTCTGCACTCTTACCCGGCTCAATCGAGCCAATCAGATTGTCTACTCTCATTTGCTTGGCGGGGTTAATGGTCACCAGCGCCAAAGCCTGCTCCTCCGTCAATCCGCCGTAGCGGATGGATTTCGCGGCCTCGGTATTCAAGCGCCGCATCAATCCGGCATCGTCGGAGTTGACTCCCGTCAAGACGCCTTTCTTCGTCATGATCGTCATGTTATACGGGATGCCGTCCACCACTTCCATCTTGTAACTCCACCAATCGCTAAATCCCGCGCCGGCCACGCCGTGCTGCACCATCTCCTTGGCAATCTTGTAACCTTCTTGCACATGCTGAAACGTGGCCAGACGGAAGCCGAACTCTTCGGCCACGCGCATCATCATCAACATTTCATCCGCCCGGTAAGCATGGCAATGCACCAACCGCTTACCCTCCAACACCTCCACCAACGGCTCCAACTTCAAGTCGCGCCGCGGGGCCATCATCGTCTTGCCCGCCTTAAAGTCGGCGATCGCTCTCTGATACGCTCGCGCTTCGGTGAACGCTTGCCGGTATATATCTTCGACGCCCATCCGCGTGGCCGGATAGCGCGCCACGCCGCCACCCTGTTGCGGGGTGACGTTGCCTTGACGCTTCGGATTTTCACCCAGCGCGAACTTAATGGAGTTAGTGCCGCCTTCCATCAATAAGCCCGCCGCCGTCTGGCCCCAACGCATTTTGATCAATTGGTTATTGCCACCGATCGCATTGGCGCTGCCATGTAAGATATTGGCCGTGGTGACGCCGCCGGCCAACGCGCGATAGATCGCCACGTCCTCGGCATCCAGCACGTCACGAATTTGTACCATCGACGACACCGATACCGAGCCTTCGTTCACACCAAACCCAGCCACAGCGATATGCGAGTGGCTATCGATGATGCCCGGTGAAACATGCAAACCCGTGCCGTCAATCACCCGCGCCCCCGGCGGCACCACTACCTTTTCGCCGACGGCGGTAATCTTGCCCCCCGTAAATGCGACTGACCCGACAAAGGCCGGCTTTGTCGCCGTATACACCATGGCATTCTGAATCACCGTCGCTTCTTGCGCCGCGAGTACCGAAGAAATAAATAATAGACTGCATCGCTTCATTGAGGAGTTTCCTTACTCGCCACAGGCTTGGCGGCATCCACCTTGGCCGGAGTTACCGGCGGCGGCGGAGGTGAATATTTAACGCCATCCACAATCACATACTCAATCCGCGGACGTTCGCTTAGTAAGTCGCCCCGCGTCACAACTAGATTGGCGATCTTACCTTTTTCAATACTACCCATCCGATCCGCCACGCCAAAGATCTCGGCCGGCGACAAGGTGAGCGCCCGCAAGGCATCGGTTTCCGATAGCCCCATTCGCATGGCCTTCCGCACGCCAGTGAGCATTTCGGCCGCCGTTTGGCCATCCGACGAAAATGCGAATTTCACGCCGCTCTGCGCGAGCAAACCGGGCGTCGACGCGGCCTTGGCTCGCGTCTCCAACGCCCGGGTGGTCTCCACCTGATCCGGATCGCCATCGGCCGCGCGCGCCGGCCATTTCGTCGAAACAATCACCGGCAAACCGGCCGCCTTCAACAGCTCCACCGCTCGATAACCCTCATGCACTCCATACAGCACGGCAGGCACTTTCAGCTCCTGCACGAACCGGATCACGCGGTCGATCTCCACCAAACTCACCGCCGGCATCAACAAACGCGGCGACTCGGCCAAGCCCTCCAGCGCCCGGTCATACTCCGGCCGCGGGCGTCCTTTCGGATCGCGTTCATAAGCCGCCTTCGCTTGCTTGTAATAATCCAGGTCAAGGTAGCATTGACGAATGTAAGAGATCACGCCCATCACGGAACTGGGAAATCCGCCACCTCCCCCGCCGCCGCGACCGCCCGCACTCAGCGTCACATATTGCCCCGCCGGTGACTGCACCACCAGGCGCGAAGGCCGCGCATCGCCCAGATTCATCACCGCGCCTTGGCCGGCGAAGATGCCGGTTACCGGGAAGGTGGCCGCCGAGGTGAAGCCCAGGCTGCGCGCCGTTTCCACCCGCGGATCGTTGGCCCGCAGCTTGTCCGCAATGCGCTCCCAACTGAAGGTGCGCGGACGATCCTCCGGGCCACGGGCGGCGGGCGGCGCGGGTGCCCCCGCCAGTGCAGCGCCAGTCGCGCGCACCTCTTGCCCCAGCGTCGACAGCGCGTCCACCAAACCCGGATACACCGTTAAACCCTCGCCTTCAATCAGCCAGGCATCGGCCGGAACCGCCAGGTCCGCACCCACCGCTTCAATCAAACCATCGCGGATCAGCACGGTGGCTTTGGGCAGCACGGCACCGCTCACCGTCACCACCCGGGCGTTGCGAATCGCCAGGCCGGAGGGCACTTCGGCCCACGCAAACACCGCTAAGAGGGAAAGCAAAAACAGACGCATCGTTCCGCTATCATAGAAGTTTCCTACCCGTTTTGCCAATCGAAAGTACAAATGAGTCAACCTAAGAATGGCCTCCGCTACGCGGATGCCGGCGTCAATATTGACGAAGCCGACCGTGCCGTGGGCGCGATTAAGAAGCTCGCGCGGGCCACTTTTACGCCCCGCGTGCTGACGGGCATCGGTAGTTTCGGTGCGATGTATGCGCTGGAAGGCTATAAAAAGCCGGTGCTGATTTCTTCCGCCGACGGCGTTGGTACTAAGCTCAAAGTCGCCCAAATGGCGGGCCGTCACGACACCGTGGGCGAAGACCTGGTGAACCACTGCGTCAACGATATCGCCGTTCAGGGCGCGCGCCCGCTCTATTTCCTTGACTACTTCGCGGTGGGCACCCTGGACGCCAAGGTCTGCGCCAGTGTCGTCAGCGGACTGGCCCGCGGCTGCAAGCGCAATGGCTGCGCCTTGATCGGCGGCGAAACCGCCGAGATGCCCGGCTTTTATCAGCCCGGTGAATACGATATCGCCGGTTTTATTGTCGGTGCCGCCGAACGTTCGCGCCTGCTTACCGGCGACGGCATCAAGGCCGGCGACTTACTCCTTGGCTTGCCTTCCACAGGCCTGCATACCAATGGTTATTCCCTCGCCCGCCGCATTTTCTTCACTAGCCTCAAGATTGATTCTCTCATCCCGGAGCTAGGAATCACCGTGGCCGATGAGTTACTCAAGGTGCATCGCAGTTACTTAAAGCCCCTGCTGGCGATGCAGGAGGCCGGCTTGGTAAAAGGCGCCGCCCACATCACCGGCGGCGGCATGACCGATAATATTCCGCGTATCCTACCCAAAGGTCTCGGCGTCGAAATCGACACCGAAAGCTGGCCCGTCCTCCCCGTCTTCGAGTCACTACGCCAACGCGGCAACATCCCGGAAGACGATTGGCGCCGTACTTTTAACCTAGGCATCGGCATGGTGCTGGTGGTGCCATCCAAACAACTCTCCGCCGCCCAAGCGCTGCTTAAGAAAGAGAAGCCTTACCTCATCGGCACGGTGGTCGCCCGCAAGCGCGAGCGTGTCCGCTACGTATGAAGAAGCTTGGCATTCTGCTGTCCGGACGCGGCTCGAATTTCGAAGCCATCGCCAACGCCGTGCGCGCGGGCCGTTTGCCGGCCGAAATCGCCGTCGTCATCTCGAACCGCCCCGAGGCCCCTGGTCTGCAAACTGCGCGTTTTCTGGGGCTTAACGCCATTAGCTTACCCTCCCCAGGCTTCGCCCGCGCGGACTACGACGCCCAATTAGTGGCCATTCTTCACCAAAACAAAGTTGACCTGGTTTGTTTGGCCGGCTTCCTGCGCCTTCTTACGCCCGTGATGATTCAGGCATTCCCAAACAGGATCGTCAACATCCATCCGTCCCTCTTGCCCGCCTTCCCTGGCTTGCATGCCCAACGGCAGGCGCTCGACTATGGCGTAAAAATCACCGGCTGCACGGTCCACTATGTCACCGAAGAAATGGATGCCGGGCCAATTCTGCGCCAAGCCGCTGTCCCCGTGTGCGCGGGCGACAATGAAGAAGATTTAACGAAACGAATCCTCGCCGCCGAGCATCAACTCTACGTTGAGACCTTATACGATGTACTTACAAAAATATAAACTGATTCTAGCTTTCTTGTCCATTCCGTTGTGTGCCTTCGCTGACCAGATTCAAATGAAAAATGGCGATCGCGTTACCGGCGTCATCGTCAAAAAAGATGCGGCCAATCTGACCATCAAGACCACCCTCTTCGGTACCGTCACCCTGGCCTGGGCGGAGGTGGAAAGTGTCAAAGCCGATACGCCTCTCATTGTCGTGTTGCCCGATGGCCGCACCCTTAATGCCACGCTCGCCACCAATGACGGCAAGATCGACGTGGCGGCCGCCAGCGGCACGCAAACCGTCGCGGTCAAAGATATCGTCGCCATGCGCGACGCTGCCGAGCAGAAGAAATACGAGCGCTTACTCAATCCCGGCTTCACTGACCTCTGGGCCGGTAGCGCCACCATCGGCTGGGCCGGCACCCGCGGCAATGCGCGCACCGCCACCTTCACCAGCGGCATGGGCGCTGCCCGCCTTACCAACCGCGACAAGACTTCGCTCTACTTCAACGCCATCCGCGCCTCGGCCCTGTTGCGCGGCAACAATGAGCAAACCGCGCAAGCCGTACGCGGCGGTTGGGGTTATAACCGCAACGTCTCCCCGCGCATGTTTGTCAACACCTTCAATGACTGGGAATATGACCGCTTCCAAAACCTTGACCTCCGCACCGTCCTCGGCGGCGGCTTGGGCTACATGGCCTGGAAGTCAGAAAAAGGCCGCCTCGACGTGCTGGGCGGCGCTGCCTGGAATCGCGAAAAATTCGACCCCACTCCCAAACCTGCCTTCGTCCGTAACTCGGCCGAAGCCTACTGGGGCGACGATCTCACTTACAAGCTCAATGCAAAAACGTCGCTCATTCAGAGCTTTCGCATGTTCAATAACCTTTCGAACACCGGCGCTTACCGCGTCAACTTCGACGTCGGCGCTTCCACACAGTTACTCAAGTGGCTCACCTGGAATATCTCCGCCTCCAATCGCTACCTCATCAACCCCGTCCCCGGCCGCCTCAAAAACGACTTTCTTTACACCACCGGCTTCGGTATCTCCTTCGCCCGCTAAGCCCACTTACTCCACGAGCAACTTACGCGCTGAGGAATTTCCCGCGCCGTCAAACACACGAAACGTCAGCGTATGCTCGCCCGCCGGTAACGACGGCAGCGACAGCTTAAAACGCTCCGTCAGCGAATCAGTTACGCCGTCCTCGGCTTCCAACAAGATCCAACCGCCCGCATCCAGTGAGTACTCGGCGCGGCGCAGTTCGCTCAAGTTATCCTGTGCGGTAAACGAATACTCCCCACGACTGGCCGCTTTCAAATCAGTCAAGAGCGGTGGCGTGTTGTCCACCACCACCGGACCACTCACTAACTCCGCCTCGCGCGCCGATTCCGCTGTATTCGCCAACTTATCCGAAGCGACGACCCGGAACCAATATCGCCCATCGGCAAACACATCCGCATCGACGGTAAGTGCCAATTCTCCGGTATTACTCTTCAGCATCTTCCAGTTGCGCTCGCCCTCGCCCCGATAACTGAGGTTATATTGTAAAGGGTCCCCATCCGGATCCTCCCCTTGCCACACAATGACTAACTGCCGCGTCGACGATCGCACCACATTCTGCGTGGGCGTGCCAGCCGAAGCTGCCGGTGCCGTCTCGCCCGTATCGGTAACCGTCAACGTATACGCCGCCGTCGCGGCGGGTGCGGCGGCAACTGGCTTAGCCGCCCCCTGCGAAGCCACCGTCTGGCCCACCACGGTAATTGACTTCATCGTTGGCGGGGTATTCTGAGGCAGATACGCGAGCCGCACCGCATCCACCGCATCCACCACTGCAGCCCGCCATTGCACATACCGCGCCGCCGGACTGCTCAACTTACTCTCCCCAGCCACAGCTTCCCAATCGCTCCACGTCCGGTCCGGCCGCGCCGTATTGCCGCTGCGCGTCTCAAACTTATTCGTGCCGCCACCGGTAATCGCCAAACGGCCCCAACGCGCCACCGTACCCGCATCGTGTACCGGCGACTCATACTGCCCCCCTTTTTCAGAAGGCGTCAGCCGGAAAAGCTGCCCCCGATTCGCCGTCGCGGCGAGCAACCCGCCTTTGATATGGAAAAGCCGCGTCGTTTCCCCCTGCTCCGTCTGCGCGATCAGCGAAAGCTGATTGTCCGCCGTCCGCTTATAAATCCGCCCCTGTAAGTCGGTCGCGAATAACAGCGCCCCCTCTTGTTCGAGTAAGTCATAGGCATTTTCTTCCTTACTCGTCCAAAGCGTCTCCACCGTATTATCCGGACGAATGCGATAGATGGCGGACTTCTCCACGCCCGCATACTCCACCGTCGGCACCAGCGCCGACGTCACCGCCGGTGTGGCCCCCCCCGCAGCCGGCTTGGTGTCCTTCGGCTTCAGGTCAAGCCCGGCTTGCGCCTCATCCGTCACCGTAATGCTGATCGGTGCCGAACTCACCATCGGAGCCGCCGGATTGGCGGCGGCCGCCGCCGTCTTCTTCGACAACGACCCACCCAACGCCGCCACATAAAGCGATCCATCCGCACTCACCAATATTGACCGAATCTCCGGCAGCGCCGCATCGTAAAGCACAAAGGCTTTGTCCTTCGCTGTGATGCGGTAAAGAATGCCATTGGGCTCGCTGCCCGCCAGCAGCCGCCCCTGCGCATCGATCGCGAGCGCCGTAACATGCGTCTGGCCGGTATCATAATAGACCTCGCCGCGGCCCGGCGCACTTACCACGAAAACTTTGCCCTGGTCCCCCGCCGCCACAAACAGCCGCCCATCCGCCGCCACCGCCAAAGCCCAAATGTATTTGGCCTGCGGATTGAAATACTCCGTCGCGCGACCGTTCTCAATGCGGTAGACGCGGCCGTCGGGTGATGTGGCCGCATACACCACGCCCTTGGCGTCCGCCGTCACCGCGAAAATCATGGGCTGCGGCGCCGTCCATAGCAACTTACCCTGGCCGGCCGCATCCACTTCAAACAGCTTTCCGCGCGGCCCGGTGCCTAAGTAAATGCGTCCTTCCGGAGTGGCCGCCACTGACCAGATGGCGGCCTCTTCCGGATCGAACAGTAACTTCATCGCTGGCGCTCGTTCCAACCGCCCATCGCGAGTCAGGGCCACGCCCCCAAACTTACCCTTCACAAAATCCTGAAAAGTATTCAACTCCCACGTCGTGGTACTGGCCGCGTAGGCCGCGCTAAGCAGCGCGAAAGAAAATAGAATGCGCACGTTCACAGGTTGACACATGAATCAACGAGCGTTGCCGGGCAGGCCGGTCACTCGCTCGCGACGGGCAGCGAAAAGTAGAATGTTGACCCTTCGCCAGGAACTGACTCGGCCCACATGCGGCCGCCGTAACGCTCCACGATGCGCTTGCAAATCGCGAGCCCCAGTCCCGTGCCCGGGTAAGCATCTTTGTGCAGGCGCTTGAAGAGCCCAAAAATCCGGTCGGCATATTGGGTGTCGAAGCCAATGCCATTATCCTGAATCGAGATCACCCAATGTTTGCCGTCCCGCTTCGCGCCCACCTGAATCTGCGGAGCGACGGATTCTTTTCGATACTTCAAGGCATTCGACAAAACATTCTGAAAAACATGGGCCATCTGGGATGTATCGCCTCGAGCCATCGGGAGGTCAGCCGCAGTAACCACGGCCCCCGTCTCTTCGATGCGGATGGTGAGCACGGCCAGGGCTTCGTGAAAAGCAATCGCCAAGTCTGCCGGCCCGGCCACCAATTCTTCGGTGTGAACGTTTCGTGAAAAGGAAAGCAGGTCGTGGATCAGAACTTCCATTCGCTTCACGCCTTCCGCCACAAATCCGGCAAACGCTTCCAGATTTTCCTTCGCCCCGTCCTTTTCTCTCAGGAGTAACTCCGTGTAAATGTTTACCATGCGCAGCGGCTCTTGCAGATCGTGGCTGGCCACGTAAGAGAATTCTTCCAAGTCGCGATTGATGCGTCGCAGCTGTTCTTCCGTCCGGCGCTGTTCGGTGATGTCGGTATTCGTGCCGAACCAGCGAACCACTTTTCCATGGCCGTCCTTGATCGGTTCGACGCGAGTGAGAAATGGCCGGAACTCGCCGTCGGCGCGCCGCAGCGGAAAAACCATATCCAGCGGTTCTCCTGAGGAAAGTTTTAGGTGCCACTTGGCGAGCACATCCGGCAGCACTTCCGGGTCGTGAACGCTTTGCCAACCCCACCCTTCCATGTCCTTGAGCGTCGTTCCCGTGTAGTCATACCAGCGGTGGTTGTACCAGAAGATATGCCCCGTCTCGTCCGCCATCCAAGCGAGGTGGGGGATGGTCTCCGCCAAGGTTCTAAACTGGCTCTCACTCTCTTCCAGGGCTTTGCGGGCGGCCACCACGCCAGTGACGTCGGTGCCGTGAACGAAGATTCCGTCAATCTCGCCTTCCGTATTCCTCGTTGGCAAATATACGAAGTTGACGGCCAGCTCTTTAAGCGCCGCCGGATCGGCACCCAGGCGCACTACGGCCTCAATCGCTCGAATCGGCTCGCCTTTCCGGTAGACGTCATCCAACTGGCCGGCGTAGACTTGGGAGGCCATTTCCGGCAGGGCTTCGAGCAATGGTTTGCCAATCAGCAGCTCCGCAGGTCGGCCCAGTAGGCGTTCGCAATCGGGGTTGAGCCAGACGAATGTGTGTTGGGGCCCGCGCAGCACGGCGATGGCTGCCGGCACTTGCAGCAGTAACTCGCGCCATCTCCGGCGGTCATCTTCAATCTGCCGCGCCGCCCGGTGTTGATCTTCGATATCGGTGCAGGTCCCGAACCACTGCCTCGCCCTTCCGTCGTCCCCCGCCAGCGGCAAGGCGCGCACCAGATGATATCGCCAACTGGAATCGCCGCCGCGCTTCAGCCGGAATTGCGCCTCGTAGGGCTTTCCCGTTTGCACCGGTTCCGTCCAACGCGTAACGGTTTTCGCCTGGTCATCGGGGTGAACGCAATCGAGCCAGCCTGCGCCCAGTAAAGCCTCCTGCGGAAGGCCGAAATATTGCGTTCCTTGCGCATTTACATAGTCGATCATTCCCTCGGCGGTCGCCGTCCATACCATCTGCGGGATACTCTCGGCCAGAAATCGAAATCGCTGTTCGGCTAACTTGCGCTCACTAACATCCTCCACCAAACCAATCACCCGATGGGCCTTTCCATCGGCATCGCGAAGCAGCGACGCGTGGGCGCGAACCCATTTGAGCACGCCATCCTTATTGAAGATTCTTTTCTCTAAGACGTAAGATGGAATCTCCTCGCGAAGCAGCCGCTGAAACAATGCGCGATTGTTTTCGATCTCATCCGGATGAGTAAGTGAGATGAAGGTAATTTCGGTGAGTTCCTTCTCCGTATAACCAGTGAGGTTTCGATAGGCCTTATTCGACTCGATGAAGCGCCCATCCATATGCGTCAGAACCAAGCCCAGTGGGGCGTTGGCGAACGTACGCCGAAATTGGTTTTCACTGTACTCCCGCGCCCGCTCCACCGTCCGCCGCTGACTAACATCGCGAAAAATTAAAACGCCGCCCGCGATGCACCCATCCCGGCGAATGGGGGCGGCGCTGTCGTCGATGGGAAGCTCCCGGCCATCCCTCGTCAGAAGAATCGTATGGTTTTCCGAACCAATCACACAATCCTCCGCCAGCGCCCGGATGATCGGATTACTCACCGGCGCGCGCGTGGTCTCATTCACAATCACAAAGACCCCGGAGATTGGCTTGCCCCGGGCCTCCTCCCGCTGCCACCCCGTCAGTTCCTCCGCCACCGGATTCATGAAGGTAATCCGTCCCTCGGCATCCGTCGCAATCATCCCATCGCCGATGCTCGAAAGCGTGGTTTGCAGGAAATCCTTTACTTGCTCTGCTTCATGAGCAGCTAGCCGAGCGTCCAGCACCTCAATCACCATGCCGGCCAGATCGCGAAGCGTGGCGCGTTCTTCCGGGCTTAAACCCTGCGGCCGGGGCGTGTGATCAATGATGCAAAGTGTGCCGATATTTAAGCCGCCGGGAGAAATAACCGGCGCGCCGGCAAAGAAGCGAATCAGGCCACCGGTCTCCAAGCCGCTGCCGGCAAAACGCGGGTGATGGGTGGCATCGGGAATCACCACCATGGCCTCGCCGCAATTTGCCCACGAGGCAAGCGAGCCGGAGATCTTGTCGACTCCGATGCCTTGCGAGCTCTTCAACCATTGCCGGTTGATTGCAGCCAGACTCAAGAGCGTAATCGGGCAGTGGAATAACCGGGTCGCCAGATTGGTAATCCGGTCGAACGTCTCGTCAGGAAGCGTAGAAAGAATCGCGTAGCGTTCCTCTTCCTTAAGGCGCGTAGCTTCGTCCTGTCGAAATGGCATGGCGGATTCGTACCTTAGGAATCGTGATCTCGCGGCAAGAAGTTTATTCGTATAAGAATAGCAGGGGCCAGCCGATCCACGGCGGGTTCAATATACGCGAATCCGATGATCGGTAAAGGTGAGATGGGGCAGCGGTGTACTCTTTTGCATGTGGCAGGCCAAACAGTCCTGTTGCGTATTGCGCCGGCACGCGGCGTCTTCCTTCGCAGGCGTCCGATGGCAACCGGCACAGACGGCCACATAGGGGGCTGCCGTTCGCGCCGCATCCGCGTGAGGATCGTGACAGCTGACGCAAGTGAGCCGTCCGCTCTGGCGAAAGCAGGCGCTCGCGCTCAATCCCACGAGTTGAAAACGCACCGAAGCCGGGTCACGCGCCTCAGGCTGTGGACCATTTCCCTCCGGCGTTCGATGGCACTCGGCGCATAAAGCGGGCGACGCCGTTCGCTGCAACTTCGCTTCCAGTGGACGTCGCACATGTTCCGATCCGGGGCCGTGGCACCGTTCGCAAGTGACGCCGGGTAACATCGCAGCCAAGTCCGGCCCGGCCCGTACGCCAGTCGCGTGGCAGCCGAAACATCGGGTGATGGTCGCCGCGTCCTGCCGCGCACCCAATGCGGCTTCGGCATTGGGTGACGGCGCGCCGCTATGGCCCATGGTCCGCGCCGCTTGGTCCGGTGTCCGGTAGTAGGAAATGCGATGTTCCACGTAAGCGCCCCGGTATCGCCCCACCGGGGTTACCGCCTGCGCACCGGAGCCGAAGGCCCATTCGAACAACGCCTCCACGCGCTGCTCGCCTTTGGTGATCGTCACCCCCAGCCCGCCCGGCTGCCGGGCGTAGCTGAAGGCCACGCCTGACCTTTCCCTTAACGTTTCCTGCGCCAATCGTTCCGGGATGTCCGTGTCCGCCATCGGCCGCAAGGCGCGCGCGTGTTGCGACGAGGCTTGCCGCTTAAACTGCGCGGCGTGGCAGGCGCGGCACGCCAGCGGACCCACATATACCGGCCCGGCGAGGCCCGGTGCCGCCATCCGAAATAAGAGTAATAGAATAAGTGCCATGTGGATGTTACTGCTGGTGCTCACCGACTGGACGGCGGCGGAGCAGTTAGCCAGAGACGGCCACTATGCCGCCGCGCAAACCCAACTGGCTCGCGCCCCGGAGAATTCCGCCCGCTGGCATATTCTATCCTCTAAAGTTGCCGATGGCCTCAATCAGCCTGCCGCCGCCGTCGCCGAAGCTGAAGCCGCGCTACGTCTCGAACCCCGCAACGAAGCCGCACATCTTCAACTCGGCGGCATCTTCCTAAGCCGCAATACGCCCGATGCGGCGCTGGAAATCTTCACCGAGGCTCAAACCGCGCTCCCCGGGTCGCCGCTCATCCGGCTCGGCCGCGCCCTGGCCTTAAAAGAACTACAACTCTGGCCGCAAGCCGAGGCCGAACTTACTCGCTGCTTGCCCAATCCACTCGCCTTCGACGCCCTCGCCACCATCTTGATTCAGCACGCTCGTTTTTCCGATGCCGGACAGTTGGCCCATCGTTTTCTCGAAACCGCCCCGGCAGACTATCGCGGCTGGTACTTCGCCGCCGCCGCCAAGGAAGGGCTTGACCAGCCCGGTGTGGAAGCCGACATCCGGCGGTCACTCGCCCTCCATCCGCAGTTTGCCGCCGCCCACGCCCTATGGGGAAAATGGCTGCTGAAGCACGACCGTCTGGCCGAAGCCGCCGCCGCCCTGCAGCAGGCGGCGCGACTCCGCCCCGGCCTTGTCCAGGCGCATCTTCACCTGGCCCAAGCTTACCGGCGGTTAGGCCGCGCGGACGATGCCGCCCGCGAATTCACCATCGTCGGCGACTTGAAAGAAAAAGAAAAAGCGCCGCTGCCACGCTTAGATTTTCACCGCGGCGCTGCATCGCCGCGTTAATCAGAACATAACTTTCAATGCTACCTGCACCTGCCGCGGACTGTTGCCCACGCCCGTCACGCGGCCAAACGTTCCCGTGCCGAAAGTCGTGTTCGGGTTAGCGAAGTAGGGCGAGTTCGATAAGTTATAGGCCTCCGCTCGAAACTGGGTCTTCACCCGCTCCGTCACGGCGAAGAACTTACTAATGGTCATGTCCCAACTCCTCAGCGCCGGGCCCCAGATGAGTCCGCGCCCCGCACTGCCGATCGTATATTGCGGCGGTGCCGAAAACGACTCCGTATTAAACCAGCGTTTCACGGTTCGTTCGCCGTCGGGCAGATTAGGGTTGCTGGAAACATTCGGCCGGTTGGAGTTATTCCCGCAAACGCAGCTATCGATTGAGTAACCCGGGGTAATGGGAAATCCACCCTGCGCCGTCAGAATGGCACTCGCCTCCCAACCGCCCAGCACTAAGTCCGTCGCGCGGTTCCGGTTGAGCCAGCGCCGCCCTTTGCCGAACGGCAGTTCGTAAATCGGCGCGAAGGTAAACCGGTAGGGCGTACTATCCGGTCCAATGCCCCGGTCAAGATTGCGATTGTTCAACGGGTCGCGATAACCTTGTTGGCCAACATCGATCAGCTTCGAGTAAGTGAATGCGGCCACCCAGGCCAAGCCACTGGAGAAACGCCGCTCCGACTTAATCTGCAAGGCATGGTAGGACGACGAACCAATCCAAGAGTTACTCGTCACTCCATTAAAGTACTGCGGATATTGGACAAAAGGCGCAATCCGCCGGCCGCGAGCTTCCACCGCTAAGTTCAA
Organism: Bryobacteraceae bacterium; assembly: GCA_031367405.1. Classification (GTDB taxonomy): domain Bacteria; phylum Acidobacteriota; class Terriglobia; order Bryobacterales; family Bryobacteraceae; genus JALHNI01. Next base: position 8,887 of record JANLPT010000275.1, on the reverse strand, counting down.
CGGAATCGCGTTTTGATTGTAAGCCCCATATTGCAAATGCGTGCCTTTGCTACCCGAATATCCCACTTCCACCAAGGTGGAGCCAAATTCCTTCTGCACATTCAAGTTCCACTGCTGCATGTATGACGTGGGGTTGTGCTCCGGAAACACGCTGACACTGGCGGCGTTGCGGCCTGTCTTGTCCGCCGCGGCGTAGGGAATACGGTCCAGCGTCGTGAGCCAGGTGAGATTATCTGTGGAGGTGTAACGCCCCACATCGGCATCGGCGAAAATCGGGTCAGAGAGCAGGAAGCCGAACGCGCCCGACGACATGGTGCCCACGGTGGAGATGCCATAGCCGCCTCGCACGATCATGCCCGGCTTGGGGTTGTAAGCGAACCCTAGCCGCGGCGCAAAATTGTTATAGTCATTCTTCCAAGGCGTCCGCCGGAAGCCGTTTTGTCCAAAGCGCTGATACTCGCCCTTATTTAAGTCGAAGACGCCGGACCGGTTCTGCGCCTCGTAGTACCACAGCGGGGCATCCCAGCGCATGCCCAGGTTCAGAGTCAGCTTGCGGTTCACCCGCCAGTCGTCCTGCACGAAGAGCGCATACACCGACGATCGCGATTGAAAAAAGCCCGGGAAAATGCGGTACTGGAACGATTGCGGCAGCCCCAGCAAAAAGCTGGCATAGTCGAAACCGCTCGTCGATATTCCCGGTTGGTTGGTATAGATCGGTTGGAAGTTCCAGCGGGTGGTTCCTGGATTTGGCTGAAAGTTGTCGGTGCGGATCTGGCGCGCCTCGCCACCGAATCGAATCGAGTGCCGCCCCTTGATCCATGAAGTCACATTCACTAACGAGTTACTATTCTGCAGCTCGAATAGAATCGTGTCGCCGGAAGAGCCCAACGGGGCAAAGTTAGTAAATTGCACGTCCGGCGTACCCAATTTGTCGTCACCGTTCGGAAGCCCCAGAATTCCCAACGAATTAGTGGAAACCTTGCCGTAGCCGGCCACCGTGCGCTTGGGATAAACCTGAAACCATCCCAAATGCAAGTCGTTCGTGATTCGAGGCGTGATCACCCGGACATAGTTCACTACCGCTTGCCGCCCGGGGTTCCGCGTGCTGCCAAACCCCAATTGTCCGGGGTTCCGCCCACCCGCGTCCGGGTTAGGAAACGCGCTCGCCGGGTCAGAATTCGATTGCCTTCCCGAGTAACGCGCGAAGAACTTATCCTTGTCGGAGAAGTTATGGTCGATCTTGATATCGTACTCGTAATTATTCACCGTGTTGGGGCCGAAATTCGTGTAATTGGCAAAATTCGTATTCAACTGCGGCAGCGGATACAAGGCCTGTAAGTTTTTCGCCGCGTTGCTGATCCGCGCCGTGGGTAGCCGATTGCCGCTGAAAGGGTCGCGCACCACTGCGCCATTCACCGTGCGCGTCGAGGCGGGGTCGTAGATCACGTTGGGCAGCGTAGAAAAATCGCCATTGCGGAACGCCGTGGTCGGCACACTGAGATTCGTAAAAGGTAGCGTGCCGCGCTGCTTAGTGAACTGAATGTCGGCGAAGAAGAACGTCTTATTCTTCACCACCGGTCCGCCAATCGTGCCGCCATACTGATTCCGCCGCAACGTCGGCCGCGTCGCCGTATAGTAGTTACCCGCATTCAACTGATCGTTCTGCAGAAACTCAAATGCCGTCCCATGCAGCGCATTCGTCCCGGACTTCGTCGTCGATTGCATCACCGCGCCGGACGTTTCGCCATACTCAGCCGAAAATGAATTGGTTAACACCTTGAACTCGCCAATCACGTCCGGATTCGGATTCACCGGATTCCCTGACCACACATGATTCGACGAATGCGCACCGTCGATATAGTAAGGGTCCTTCCTCACCAGCCCGCCTTGCGTCACCGGATTGCCATCGCGATTCAACGCGACACCGGGCACCAGCAGGCGGAAGTCTTGCGGGTTCCGCCCGATCGTCGGCAGACTCACCACCTGCCGGTTCTCGATCGTCGTCGATAGCGAACCCGTCTCAGTCTCCAGCAGCGGCGTCTGCGCCGACACGCTCACTGACTCTGTAATCTGCCCCGCTTCCATCGTCACGTCAATCCGCAATTGCCGCGTCATTTCCAGAGTCACGTTGTCGCGCTGAAACCGCTTAAATCCTCCCACCTCGGCATCCACCCGGTAAACGCCCGGCTGCAGGAAGTTGAACAAGTAATTGCCCACGCCATCGGCAGTAGTTTCCGCCTTCACCCCCGTGCCTTTGTTCGTAATCGTCACCTTCGCATTCGGGATCACCGCAGAAGATGAATCGGTGACGGTGCCCAGAATCGCACCTGTGTTACCCTGCCCATAAAGCAGCGAGGCCCCTACCAGCAGAAGCGCCAATTGTCGAATTTGAGTTGAGATTGATCCAGCCATATGAGAACCCTTTCTGGAAGGGAACTCTATCATATTTTTAATCGTTGAGGAAGCTGTCCGGCCGCAAACCGGACAGTGAAAACACCAAATGAACATGACCGAACAGCAGCTTCGCGAACGGCTACGCAAAATCGCCGCCCTCTTTGAAGGTGCCATGACGGCCGGCGAACGCGCTGCCGCCGCCGCCGCATTGCAGCGCGTCAAGCAGTCCCTCGATACACTCCACCCGCCCCCTGCGCCAGGCTTCTCCGCATTTTCCGGCGGCTACACCGAACCCCTGGTGGAAATGCAGTTTTCCTTAGCGGACCGCTGGCAGCGCCGCTTGCTCACCGCCCTGTGCCGCCGTTACGGCCTCGCCCCGTTCCGCTATCGACGCCAGCGCCACACCACGCTCATGCTCCGCGTGCAGCGCTCCTTTTTAGACCGTATTCTTTGGCCGGAATACATTGAACTGCGGGACGCCCTCGACGAATACCTAGCCGCCGCCACTGATCGCATCATCCGCGAAGAGGTGTTCAATGACGCTCGCGAAGCACCGGAACAGCCGGATTGACGGAGCACTGAAACACGTTTGAAACGCAATCGCCATCGTCCTTTCGCATCCGTCCTCTAGCCTGAGTACTGACCTCGTCTGTAACAGGAGTCCCTCATGCTAAAGCTCGCCCTCTGCATCCCCATCGCCCTATCTTTACTGGCCCAATCCGAAACGGGTAAATCGGCACTCGAAGGCCGCATTCTCGATCCTTCCGGACAATCAGTCAAGGCCGCAGAAATCTCGATTCTGCAAACGCAAACCGGCCAGCGCCGCAAACTCTTGAGTGACGCCCAAGGCCAGTTCCGCGTCGGCTCCTTACCCGTCGGCACTTACGCGCTGGAGGCCACCGCCGCCGGTTTTAGCCTAATGCGGACGAATGACATTGAGCTTCTGGTCGGCGAAACCAAGTCCGTCACCCTCACCCTTTCGGTTTCCGCGCAAGCCACCCAGATGACGGTCGACGCCACGGCCGATATCGTCAATCGCACCGACGTCAACAACAGCACCTCGCTGGGCGCGCGCCAAATCGCTGACCTTCCTATTCGCGGCCGTAACTTTATGGAGTTTGTGCAATTAACTCCCAATGTCGTCCAGGAAGCCAATCGGTCCGGCATTGTCATCAATGGCCAACGCTCCATCAACTCCAACATTTCTGTCGACGGCATGGACTTTAACGATTCTCTGCAAGGGGGCCAACGCGGCGGCGGACCCAACGAGTCCGCTTACTTCTTCCCGCAGTTAGCCGTCCGCGAATTCCAAGTGGTCCGCGACGGTGCCTCCGCCGAAGTCGGCCGCACTAATTCCGGTTACGTCAATGCCGTTACCAAATCTGGAACGAATAACTACCATGGCGAAGGCTTCTATGCCAATCGCAACGGCTCCCTGACTTCGCCCGACGCCTTCGGCAACGACAGCAGCAGTAACTCCCAACATCAACTGGGCGGCGCGTTCGGCGGGCCCATCAAACGGGAAAAACTCTTCTTCTTCGCCGCCGTCGAAAAGAATATTGTCACCATCCCCTACACCGTCAGATTCAATACCCCCACCGGCAACGTCACCGTCCCCGATAACATCCTCAACCTACAAGGCTCCTTCAGCCAGAAAAATAATCCGCTGGTAGCATTCGGCAAATTAGATTATCAGCTAACCCCTTCCACCACCGCCAACCTGCAATATACTTATGCGGCCCAAAGCGGCCTCAACTTCGGCGGTCAAAGCGGACAAACCAATCAGGCCTCCACCAACAACACCATCCTCGATCGCGCCAGCCAGGGCGTCAAAGCCGCCGTCACCACCGTCTTCTCCGCCAGCCTTTTGAATGAAGTCCGTGGCCAGTACGCCTACGATAACCGCACTCAGCAGCCCAATAGCACCCTCGCCCAAGTGAATATCGCTGACTTTGGCACGCTCGGCGGCAGTAGCAACGGCACTTACATCTACAACGCCACTCGCTTCGAGTTACTCGACAACCTCACCTGGAATAAGGGCCGCCATACCGTCAAAACCGGCTTCGATATGAACTTCAGCCCGCAGCAGCAACAGCGCGAAACCAACTATGGCGGCGTTTATACTTTCTCCACTCTCGCCGACTATCTGGCCGCCATCGGCGGTAACAACGCCCGCATTTCCCGCTACCAGCAGTCGATTGCCGCCAACGGCACCCAAGGCTTCTACGACGCCATGCAGCAGGATCATTCGGCTTTTATCACTGACACCATTCGCGTCAACCAACGCCTCACCGTCACCGCCGGCTTACGCTGGGACGGCCAGTTGAATCCGCAGCCGACTAACCCCAATCCCAAATATCTGCAATTAACCGGCCAAATTCCGCACGACCTCAAAATGTGGCAGCCGCGCCTCGGCTTCGCTTACGACCTTACCGGCAAAGGCCGCACCGTCATCCGCGCCTCCGCCGGACTCTTCGCTTCCCGCACGCCCGGTTACTTGATGCAGCGCGTCTTCACTGACAACGGCCTCAACACCCTCATCCTCGACACCGGCACCGACCCCTCACTGCTGAACTTCCTCAAAGTCCCTAATCGCTTCGCCGCGCTTCCCGACGGCATCAAGACGCCCATCAACAGCATTTACTCCTTCGATCCCACCTTCCGCAATCCTCGCTCCGGTCAAGTGGCCGTCGCAGTCGAGCAGCAAATTGATCGCGCCACCAAAGTCACCATCGGCTATACGCGTAACTCCACCTGGAGCCTTCAACGCCGCCTCGACCAAAATCTATTCGCGCCTACCATCCTCTCGAACGGCTTGCCCGTCTTCCCTACCACCGATGCTGCAGGCAACCTGATCCCGGCCTCCGGCTTCAACCCCGCCACCGGCGCGCCCATCTTTCTCGATTCAGCCGGCCGCGCCGTCGCCGCCCGCGTCAGCCGGCCTGACCCGGCCTTGGGCCAGATTAACATCAACAAGTCCGTCGCCCACTCCCGATACGACGGGCTCTCCGTCAGCCTTCAACGCCGCATGAGCCGCCGCTTTCAAGCCGGCTTCAATTACACTTACGCCTTCAACCACGACGATGATTCCAACGAACGTGACTTCAACCGTCAAGGCGGCCTCAATCCCTATAACTTGAAAATGGACGCGTCCTTCGCCAAAAGCGACATCCGCCACAACGGCAATTTGAATGTCCTGGTTGACGTGGGCCATGGCTTCACTCTCAGCACTCTGGTCTTCGCCCGCACCGGCGTTCCCGTTAAACCGGTGATCGGTGCCGACACCCAAAACGACGGCAACACCGTTAATGACCGCCCCACCATCAATGGCTCAGTGGCCTCCCGCGACGCCTTTCGCCAGCCCGGCTTCTTCTCCTGGGACATGCGCCTTTTGAAGACCTTCCGCTTCGGCGACCGCCTCCAGCTCGACTTCTCCATCGAAGGCTTCAACCTGACGCGCTCCACCAACAAGACCTTCAACGGCGACGGCGAAACTGCCTTCGGCGCTCCCCGCGCCACCATCAACCCCCTCACCGGCCTGTTCTTCACCAACAACACCGCCGTTATCCCCACCTTCGCCCCCGGCACCGACCGCTTCGGCGGCCCCCGCCAAGGCCAAGCCGGTTTGCGCTTCCGCTTCTAGCACCAACGGAAGCGCTACTTATAGTGCGTCCACATGCGTAACACTTTCACGACGCGCTGATCTTCGTATACCTGATAAACGAGCCGATGTTGGATGTTTAGCCGGCGAGAGTAGGCACCCGCCAGATCGCCCACCAGTTTCTCGAAAGCCGGCGGCTTCTGAAACGGGTCTGTAGCCAGCACTCCCAGCAACGTTTCCGCCTTCGGCCTCAGCCCGGATAAAGAAAGCTTCTTCGCGTCCTTTTGTGCCTGCTTGGTAAAGACAATCCGCCAGCCGCTCACCAACCCGGTTCCGGATCACACTCATCGACGGAAACCGCCATCCCCTCCCGAATCGACTCCCGCATGTCCGGTACGGACAACAGATGCAGCGTCTCCTGAATGGCGTGCCAGTCATCTTCCCCAATCAAGACCGCGTTCGAACGCGGACCAGTAATTAGAAGAGGCTCATGACCAGCGGATGTCTCATCCAGCAGCCGATAGAGTCTAGTTCTTGCCTCGCTCGCTTTCAATGAGTTCATTACCAGATCGTACGCGTTTTCGTACGTTCTTGCAAGTGCCTCTTACCAGAGAGCCAGCGCATAATGCTCAAGGATCCGGTGGTCCGCGCTCACCAGATTGCTCCGCGACGCTGCCGCCTGCGCCACAATCAGCCGGTCAAAAATATCTTCCGTCCAACCCACCCCTCGCGCCTCGCGAACCACCAGGGGAAAGGGTAAATCGCAAACGGACAGCCCTATCCTGGCCCGCAGGTCGTCAAGGATCGCATCGGGTTCCGCCGTTCGCGACCGGCGATGCAAATATTCCAGTTCCAACTCGACGGCTGGAGAGATGAGCAATGAACTGGCCCGGTCAATCTCCCGCGACGCCTCCCGGCTAATGCGCTTAGTGCTGCCTTCATACAGCCACACCACGACGTGGGTATCGAGATAAGTCACCCGCCCAAGAGTTCCTGATGCTCGGCTTCCCACTCGTCCTGAGCTTTTTTGTCCCAGCCGGAATCGGAAGGCTGCAGGCCACCATCCGCCCGCTCCACCAACCGCGACATCCGGGAACTCCGGTTTGCCGCCACGATGCGCAGAGTAGTCCCTTTGTGCGTAATCTCCAACTCACGTCCCAACGCCACATCATCCAGCAGCCGAAACAAGTTCTTGCGGAGTTCAGTCGCGGTTACCGCCATGTGGGCATCATAACCTGTACAGCGCACATCTTTCAATGTACGTTCCGGCCACACCCGCCAACTACTTACCGTACATCGCAAACCCGTACAGCGTGTCGCCCGCTCCCACCACCACATACTGCGTCCCATCCAACTGATAACTGATCGGACCATTGCTCATCCCCGCGCCCAAATTAGCGCGCCACAAAGGCTGCCCCGTCGTCGCATTCAAAGCCACAAAGTTATTCATCGGGTCGCCCGCAAATACGACATTGCCTGCCGTACTTAGCACTCCTGATCGCGGCCCTCCCGGCCCTTCCCACTTATGGCTCCACCGGATCTTCCCCGTCTGATAGTCAATCGCCTGCATCACCGTCTCGCTCCAGCCGCCCCGGTCATTGCCGCCCCAGCCTTCCGGCTTGTCCTCGTTGTCGTAAATGTAATAGACACTGTAAGCATTCGAAGCATTTACATAAAACAGCCCCGTCGCCGGACTAAAGCTCGGCGGCGGCCAGTTCGCCGCTCCCGCTTGATTCGGTGCCACTAATGCGCCATCGATCTGCGGATACTTCGCCGGATCTGGAATCGGCTGGCCCTTCGCGTCCAGCCCCTTCGCCCAGTTAGTCTTCGCAAAGGTGGAAGTGACTACGCTTTTCCCGGTCGCCCGATCCAACACGAAGAAATAGCCATTGCGCGATGCTTGCGCCAACAATTTCCGCGGCTGCCCATTGATCGTCCCATCGATCAACACCGCCGTCTGATTCGCATCCCAATCGTGTGTATCATGCGGCGACGCCTGGAAATACCAAGCCCGCTTCCCGGTATCCGCATTCACCGCCATAATCGACTCGGTAAAGAGGTTATCCCCCATCCGGCCCTTATGCGCAATCACCGGCTGCGGATTACCCGTGCCAAAGTAAATCAAATTCAGCACCGGGTCGTAAGTCGTCGAACCCCAAGTCATGCCCCCGCCGTGTAACATCGCCTCCACGGTCGGCCAACTCTTCGCTTCCGGCGACCCCACCTCGGGGTAAGCATACCAGCGCCATTGCCGCTCACCCGTCTCCGGATCGTGCGACTGAATGTAGCCCGGCACATCCAAGTCATCGCCACTCACGCCGGCAATGACGTGGTTACCCACCACGAGCGGCGCGGCGCTAGCAAAATAGAGTAAGTCGGGGTCGCAAATCTGTTTGTGCCAACGCTCCTTGCCATCCTTCATGTTCAACGACACCAAATGACAGTCCGGCGTCTCAAAATAAAGCCATTTGCCATTCACCGCCACGCCGCGATTGCCAATGTGAATTCCACCGCGCGACGGCCACGCAAAGTGCCATAGCTCACGTCCGCTGCGCGCATCGATCGCCCACACATGGTCCGGGATGGTAAAGAACATCACCCCGTCCACCACCACCGGCGTCGACTTAATCGAGCCCGGAAACGGCCCCGCCGACTGCGCCGTCATCCGGTACACCCAAGCCAGGCTCAGCGAACTTACATTCGTCGCATTCACCTTGGTCAACGGGCTAAACCGCCGGCCCGAATAATCGCCATTGAACGACGGCCACGAATCCGTCGGCGGAGCCGAAAGCTTCGCCGGATCCAGCGTCTGCGCCCACGCGCCCACCACCATCAGGAGGAATAAGACGATTCTCACTTCACACTCTCCAGATACGCCACGATGTCGTGCAT